>JAZOLW010000074.1:0-13641 GCA_045653405.1 Eubacteriales bacterium
GTATCTCTACCGCGACGAGCCTTTTGTGTTCAGGGTGCTCACCCGTCTTGACGGTGACACTACCGGCGTTGTTATTATTGCAAAAAATGCTGTTGCAGCAAACGCTTTTTCAAAGTGCAGACCCGAAAAGAAATATCTTGCGATTTGTGTCGGCTCCCCTGCCGAAAAGCAAGGTGAAATTGATGCACCCATTGCAAGAGCAGAAGGTGTAATTAAGAGATGTGTGAAAATCGGCGGCAAACCCTCTCTTACAAAATATGAAGTGTTAAAAGAAAATGACGGTCTATCCCTTGTCAGTGCAATTCCCGTTACGGGAAGAACTCATCAGATAAGAGTTCATATGTCTCATATCGGCTGTCCCCTTTACGGAGATTTCCTTTACGGAAGGGAAATTCCCGGAGAAAGGACAAGACTCCACTGTGAATCTGTATCGTTTTTGCACCCTTTCACAGGCATAACAACTGTTATCTCCGCCACTTTGCCAAAAGATTTTGTTTATCTCATTTAAAGTGGGAAATATTTCTCGTTTTTTGGTAAATCTATTGACTTTGCCGATTTAGTTGATTATACTATACCTTTCAAAAGAGGGAAACACTATTGTGCAGTGAAAGGATTGATCTGTTCAATGAAAAAGAATCTTGTAGTTGTCGGCTACGGCGGTATGGTACTTGACTGGGGTGTTCACCTCATCGACCAGCCCGCATCGGATGTACACGACTATTACAGAAACTTCTGCAAGACTATCGACGGTGAAGCAACTCAGATAGTAACTCATCCTCAGATGAGAAAGGTTATGAAGGTAATGGAAGCTTGCTTCGAGTCTGACAGACTTGGACAGCCTGTTAAATTCGCCGAATAATTCTAACCCTAATACAAAACACAGCAAAACAGCCCGGATAATTCCGGGCTGTTTTATTATGTCGTTTGGTTCTTATACTCGTATACGCTGCTCTCCCCTAATTGAACAAGATCGGTAGTTACCTGAACTACTTTTATGTAGTCTCCCTCATTGAGTTTAACATTTCTTGCAGATACACAGTTTTCATTTATATATTCGGTATATTTTTTGTTTCCGTTTATATAAACAACGCTGTATTCGTTAAAGTTTTCTCCATATACGAACATTGTATCCTCAAAAACACTTACTTCATTGATTTTCACTTGTTCATGTCCGTATCGGATATTGGTTGCAATATATCTGTTAGAACCTTCAAATATCTTTTTGTCTCCATACAGTATGTCATATTGCAAAAGGTGAAGCTTTTCTGAATAGTCAGTATCACTTCCGCGATATTCCTGATGAAGCTTGTTTACATATCCACTGTCAAAGCCCAACATTTCCATAACATATGATGAAATCTCATAAGAGTGAAGCTCTTTCTCTCCCTTGTTTTCCAGGCCAAAGTTGTTCCAGATTACATATTCAGTCTGATAGAGGTTTCCTTCTTTTACAGACCAGTTCTCCAGGTCAAAAGCAGGAAGATGATCGCCATACATCACTATCAGAGTCGGTTCGTTGTATGATGACATTTTATTTATAAGTGACCCTAAAAATGAATCAACTTCGTGAACCTGGTTAACCCAGTAATCAACCCCGGGCTTCTGCGCATCGTTCTCATTTCCATGAACTATAATATGCGGAGGGTTGGACTCATTATAAATTCTATCATAATCCTCTTGCTCTGCAGGATACTTGCCGTGGGGCTGAACTGATACTGCATAAATAACATCAGCCTGTGACGGAGTTGATTCAAGAACCTCGCGTATTTCATTTATCAGCATAGAATCTTTTGCCCAGCCATTCTCGTTGCGCACAATCTGATGCATATTTTCAATTGCTGTAAATGTATCAAAACCTAGATTCGGAAAAACTATATGCCTGTCATAGAAAGATCCTGTATGATTGTGTATTGCGTGTGCGGAATATCCGTACTCTTTAAGGTTGTAGGCAACGGACTCACAGGTATTATCCTGCAAAACAGAAAGGTAAGGGTATTCGGCAACGCCGAAATAATCTATGTCCATTCCTGTTATAACTTCAAACTCTGTATTTGCTGTACCTGCACCTATTGAAGGAACTGTGAATTTGCCACTCATATATCTTTCTTTCAAGCTTCTGAAAACAGGAACAGGGTCTCTGTTAAAAGCGAGTCCCTCTACATTTTGCGGGTCATAGAAAGATTCTAACTGCAAAAATATAATATTCGGAGTTGCTTCGGAAGGAAGAACCGCATCGGGATTCTCAGCGCTCAATTCATCCTGTTCATTCAATTCAAGATTATTGGACAGAGTCTGAACAGCTTCATCGCTGTAATTTTCCGGCTTGTCAATTCCTCTGTCAAGTATTGAACAAAGGAACGAATAAGTAAACCCATACTCCTTATATGCCGTGGGCAAATCTGAAAAGTGTGATGCCGTAACAGTTGAGGACAGTACCGCAGTTATTGTAAGTGTAATCGCCGCGATAATGCCAAAGGCACACCCTGAAAACTTCATATTCCGCACTGACTTTTTCCCTTTTATGTAAGCTGCTGACAAAAGAAAAATTCCGAGAAGTATGAGGAATACTACAAATATTTGCTCAAAAAGATTGAGGTATATCTTTACAACACCGAAAGCTGACTTAATTATTCTAAAATCGGGAGCGTTAAGCGGAGTATTTCTTGAAAGTAGAACTATATAGTTTGTTGTTGCCACTGCTATTGCCGTTACACTTATCACTGTAAAATAAAACAGTCTTCTCTTTAGAAATAGCATAATAGAAAATATACAAAACAGCAAAAGCGTATTATACACAAAAGTAAGAGGCTGGGTAACTATATGAACAAAGCCGAGAATAAGATTTTTTCTTAGGGACGCTTCAAGAAAATAATTCAGAATTGCAGACCAGCTTGCAAGAAAAACAAGTAATTTTTTCTTCACTTCAAGTGTTTCATACAGCAAATCGAGTTTATCAAGAAAAAGCTGTTTTGTTTTTGCAAAAAACAATTTATCTTTGACATTTGCGCTTTTCTTGGCATTTACAGCACATTCGTCGCATTTTTTGTTTTGCGGCATATTTCCCCTCCTCCGTTTTTTATAAATAAAAGCACAAGGTTAACCTTGTGCTTTTTGATTATGCCTGTATGTTATAAATTATTCGTTGCCTTCCTCAGCATTAACATCTGCTTCAGGCTCAACTGTTTCGGCAGCATCTGTTGTTTCTGTGCCTTCAACTTCAGTAGTTTCAGTACCTTCTGTAGTTTCTGTGCCTTCTGTAGTTTCTGTGCCTTCAGTGCCTTCTGCGTTTTCAGCGTTAGCCATATTTTCAAGATCTTCAACTGTGAGGTTGTTTTCAGCAAGATACTGATTGAAAATTTCTTCATCTGTCTTAGGTGTGGGCTGCATCATATAGAGCACGATAACAAGAATAACAAAGACAATTGTTACTACTGTTGTTGCTGTATTGAACATAGCATCAAGCTGCTTACCCTTCTGCTTACCGAAGAAAGTTTCAGCACCGCCTGCTACAGAACCGGACATTCTGTGGTTCTTGCTGCTCTGCATAAGTACGGATATTACAAGGAATATACCCATTACTATCAATAAAATTCCAATTACTGTTTCTAACATCTTTAAGTCCTCCAATGTAGTTTTACATAATCATAATTACACAACATACGCATTATATCACACTTTTTTTCAAAATACAATAGGGATTTCAAAAAATATCAAATATTTTTCGGAAATCCCCATTAATTTATACGCTGAACTACTTATTATCCGAAACAATTTCTTTAAGAGTGGATGCAACTGTTGCAAGACTCTGTACATCTGACGGAATTATGAGCTTATTTGCTTTTCCGTCTGCAAGCTCCTTGAGTGCTTCCAGGCTCTTGAGAGCTATAACTTGCTCAGAAGGATTGGATTCATTGATCAGCTTGATACCGTCGGCAACAGCTTTCTGAATCTGAAGTATAGCTTCTGCCTCGCCCTCTGCTTCCTTGATTTTAGCTTCTTTCTGTGCTTCTGCCTTGAGAATTGCCGCCTGCTTTTCAGCTTCGGCTTCAAGGATTTTTGATTCCTTAAGACCTTCGGCTATAAGAATTGCAGATTTCTTTTCACCCTCTGCCTGAAGAATCTTCTCTCGTCTTTCACGCTCGGCTCTCATCTGCTTTTCCATTGCATCCTGAATATCCTTGGGAGGCATAATGTTCTTAAGCTCAACTCGGTTTATCTTTATACCCCAGGGGTCTGTTGCTTCATCAAGAATTGCACGCATTTTTGTGTTGATTATATCTCTTGAAGTAAGAGTCTGGTCAAGTTCAAGGTCGCCGATTATGTTTCTGAGCGTGGTTGCTGTAAGGGTTTCAATAGCCAGCATAGGATACTCAACGCCGTAGGTATACAGCTTGGGGTCTGCAATCTGGTAGTAGATAACGGTATCTATCTGCATATGAACATTATCGCTTGTGATAACGGGTTGGGGAGGAAAATCAAGAACCTGTTCCTTTAAGGACATATTCTTTGCAATTCTGTCAATAAAGGGAATTGTAAAATGCACTCCTGTCTTCCAGGTCGCCTGATAAGCACCAAGGCGCTCAACTATATATGCTCTTGCCTGGGGTACAATTTTGATATTCGCTACAAGTAAAATAAACAGTATAGCCGCAACAGTCAATACAACTTCCATAATAAACCTCCAAAAACTTAATTATTTAATTTCAGCATATTCCGAAACAGGCTCACAACTAAGAGTCACTCCGTCAATACCAAGCACCTTAACTCTTGAACCTGCTGTAATATCTGTCTTGCTTGTAGCCTGCCAGCTTATTCCTTTAAGCTTTACTCTGCCGTGACCGTGAGCAGGAATGTCCTCCTCTACAACGGCAACCGCACCAACTACAGCATCAAGGTTTGTTTTTTCACATTTATCTTTTATGCTTTTTCTTAACTTTTTATACAGCGTTGCAACACAAACAGCCGCAACTACAATAAATGTAAGTATCTGCGCTGCAAGTGACGCTCCGCAAGCGCTCAAAGCCAATGCCGCCAGTGCCGCAGGTGCAAACCATATTGCAATCATCTGCACCGTCATTGCTTCGGCAACAACTGCAAGCACTGCAACAATCAGCCAAATGTAATTTACCATGGCAAGTACCTCCTATTCCATATCAGAATATTCACTCAGTACCGATGAAATGCTGTCATAGCTGTAGCCATATCTGATAAGCTTGTTTTTCAGTGATGCATATCCCTTTTCGTCTTTCGGGAAACCTCTCACCGTCAGTTTATCCACCAGCTTATAAAGCAATTCGTCAAAGTCTATTTCAGCATCTTCAAAGGCAATATCAATCTGCTTTGATGAAAATCCCTTGTTTATAAGTTCGCTTTTCAGTCTGTACGGTCCGTAGAGCTTGGAGTTCGCAATGGACACCAGCTTTCTTGCGCACAGTCTTTCGTCATCAACAATTCCGTTTGCTTCAAGCACCGCAAGTGCTGCCTCGCACACGTCGCTGTCATATCCTTTTGTTTTCAGTTTCATCATCAGTGCCTTTTTGCTCTTGTCGCTGAACTCAAGAAGATATGCCGCATATTTCACGCAGGACAGTTTCGCTGTCATAAATTCCAGCATCTCGGAATCTGTTTCTTCGGGCAGCAGTTCCGGTTGTTCAACGAATTTATACACACCTGCACGTCTGGCATCGGCGATGGAAATACGAAATTTTTCTCCCTCACTTCCGTAAAGGAATACTTCATTTTCCCCTACTGAAACGCTTACACCCGTAATTATCATTATCTTAATATTCTTCGGTTATTACAAGACCGTTTTCGTCGGTGTTTTCTCCGTCGGTGCTGTCAATGGGCTTTTCCTGAAGTGCTATTCTTATCTTTTCTTCAACCTCAGCCGCAACATCGGGATTCTGTGCAAGATATTCACGAACCTTATCTTTACCCTGGCCGATTCTCTGGTCGCCGTATGAGAACCAGGAGCCGCTCTTATTGATGATATCGAGAATTACACCAAGCTCAATAATTTCGCTTTCCTTGGAGATGCCCTTTCCGTAAAGTATATCAAATTCCGCTGTCTTGAAAGGAGGAGCAACCTTGTTCTTTACAACCTTACATCTTGTATGGTTGCCGATTACGTCCTGACCCTCCTTGAGTGCTTCAACACGTCTTATATCAATTCTTACAGATGCATAGAACTTGAGCGCACGACCGCCGGGAGTTGTTTCGGGGTTGCCGTACATAACGCCAACCTTTTCACGAAGCTGGTTGATAAAGAGAACTATACAGTTTGACTTTGCAATAGCACCAGACAGCTTTCTGAGTGCCTGTGACATAAGTCTTGCCTGAAGACCTACATGGCTGTCACCCATTTCACCGTCAATTTCATTCTTTGGAACAAGGGCTGCAACAGAGTCAACAACTACTACGTCAACTGCACCTGAACGCACAAGCGCTTCTGTAATTTCAAGAGCCTGTTCGCCGTAATCGGGCTGTGAAACGAGAAGTGTATCAATGTTTACACCGAGAGCCTTTGCATATACGGGGTCAAGTGCGTGTTCCGCATCAATAAATGCTGCTTCGCCGCCAAGCTTCTGCACTTCCGCAATAACATGGAGCGCAACAGTTGTTTTACCTGAAGATTCAGGACCGTATATTTCGATAATTCTTCCTCTCGGCACACCGCCGATTCCAAGTGCCATATCAAGGGTAAGTGAGCCTGTTGAAACAGCGCTTACATTCATTGCCGCATTTTCGCCAAGCTTCATTATAGCGCCCTTACCATATGCCTTTTCTATCTGTGAAAGGGTAGTTTCAAGAGCTTTTTTCTTATCGTCTGCAGGAGAGCAGTCTATTCTTTTTGCTGTTTTCTTTTCCATTTTTATGTACTTCCTTTCCTTGTTTTTACACTTATATTATACATCCCATACAAGTGAAAATCAAGCTGAATTTCGGGTTAAGAGTCCAATAAATCGCCCTTTAAAGCCTTCACTGCAAGTTCGGGGTTTTCAGCCTTGAATACAGAAGAACCTGCAACTATAACGTTTGCTCCGTTATTTATAAGACTCTGCACGTTATCGGGAGTGATACCGCCGTCAACTTCAATTTCGGGACAGCATTCAAACATAGTGCACATACGCTTGATTTCCCTTACCTTATCAACGCAGCTCTGTATCAGTTTCTGTCCGCCAAAACCAGGTTCAACAGTCATAACAAGGACCATATCAACCTTTCTCACAAGGGGCTCAAGCACAAATGTGGGGGTTGCGGGCTTTATTGATATACCGGCAAGCTTGCCTGCCGCGTGAATCCGGTCAATCAATTCTTCGGGATGGTTAGTTGCTTCATAGTGAAATGTAATAATATCTGCACCTGCTTTTGCAAATGCATCAATATATCTTTCAGGGGATGTTATCATAAGATGAACATCGAGAACTGCATCTGTCACCTTTCTTGCCGCTTCAACAACGGGAATACCGAACGAAATGTTGGGAACAAAGTGTCCGTCCATTACATCAAGGTGTATATACTTAGCACCTGCGTCTGTTACTTTCTTGATTTCTTCTCCGAATTTTGAAAAATCACAGGCAAGAACTGACGGTGAAATCTTAATCATAATTCTGTTTCCTTTCGGGATTAGTAATTTTCATAAAATCTTCGTATTTAATATTATTCTATGTTTTCTTGCTCATAACGGTACAGCGCTCATCAGTTTTGACGAATTCTGTCTTTTCACTCCTTCTCTTCTATAGTGTCACCGTACAGGTTTCATCATAAAATAAGAGTGGGTAAAACTCCGGCAGGCTGTATTCCGCAAGATGTAAAAATCAAGGAACACAATCGGCATACCGGAAGACACTGCCGTTAATTTATAGATTATCTGCGGATGCATTCGGTGCTTTGAGTGTATCCGCAACTATACATATTTTATTGTTTTTATTATACCACTTTCCATCCATTATGTCAACAAAAATCGAACAAATTTTCGTATTTTATGGCAATCCAAATCACCTTTAAAAGTCTTCTCCTCGGTATGTAACAAAAATATGAATAATGCCCGATACTCCTTGACTTTTTTATGTAAAAATGGTACAATCATAAAAAATAAATTCTTGGAGGAATTAACCATGAAGCGTATTCAGACTCTTGAAACTAAGAATCTTTGTGCAAGTGCAAAGAACGGCGGCTGCGGCGAATGCCAGACATCTTGCCAGTCTGCTTGCAAGACAAGCTGCGGTATTGCAAATCAGCAGTGCGAAAACACAACAAAGGAAAGCAAGTAATTGTAGTTTAAACAGATGCCGCCTGTATGGCGGCATTTTTCTTGAATTTCTATATTTACGGAGATAAACGATGATACACTGTTACAAACTCGGCGGACTAAATATTGTTCTTGACATTTTCTCAGGTTCGGTTCACGTTGTTGACGAAGTTGCCTACGATATTATCGAAATGTTTGAAAACAAGTCAAAAGAAGAAATTACCGCTGAAATACTTAAAAAATATGCCGGCCGTGATGATGTTACTGCAGAAGAAATTGCAGACTGCATCGGTCAGATTGAAGAACTGAAAAGTGCAGGAAAGCTCTTTGCAGAGGACACATTCAAATCAAAGGCATCTGAGCTTAAAGAAAGAACAGCGGGCGTTGTAAAGGCGCTCTGTCTTCACGTTGCCCACACCTGCAATCTCAACTGCTCCTACTGCTTTGCAAGTCAGGGAAAATATCACGGCGACAGAGCCATTATGAGCCTTGAAGTCGGCAAACGCGCACTTGATTTTCTTATAGAAAATTCCGGCAGCCGTACTAACCTTGAGGTTGACTTTTTCGGTGGCGAACCCCTTATGAACTTTGATGTTGTCAAGGAACTTGTAGCTTATGCAAGAGTTCGTGAAAAGGAAGCTCACAAGAACTCCCGTTTCACCCTTACCACAAACGGAATGATGATTGACGACGATGTGATTGACTTTGCCAACCGAGAAATGAGCAACGTAGTTCTCAGCCTTGACGGAAGAAAAGAAGTTCACGACAGATACCGTGTTGACTATGCAGGAAAAGGAAGCTGGGAGCAGATTGTTCCCAAGTTCCAGAAGCTTGTTGAGGCACGCGGCGGCAAGAATTACTATATGAGAGGGACATTCACTCACGCAAATCCCGATTTTCTTGAAGATATAAAGGTTATGCTTGATCTTGGCTTCAACGAGCTTAGTATGGAGCCTGTTGTATGTCCCGAGGATGACCCATCTGCCCTCACAATGGAAGATTTACCCATTGTTCTTGAACAGTACGAAAAGCTTGCAGAACTTATGCTTGAAAGACACAGAGCAGGCAAGCCTTTCACGTTCTATCACTATATGATTGACTTAAAGGGCGGTCCCTGCATTTACAAGAGAATTTCAGGCTGCGGTTCAGGTACAGAGTATATGGCTGTTACGCCCTGGGGTGACCTTTTCCCCTGCCATCAGTTTGTAGGCGAAGAAAAGTTCAAGCTTGGAAACATATGGGACGGAGTTACAAACGAAGAAGCACAGTGCGACTTTGCTTCCTGCAATGTATATTCAAGACCGGAATGTGCCGACTGTTGGGCAAAGCTCTACTGTTCAGGCGGTTGTGCGGCTAATGCTTATCACGCAACAGGCTCTGTAAGAGGAGTATATAAATACGGATGCGAGCTGTTCAGAAAGAGAATGGAATGTGCCATTATGCTTGAAGCAGCTAAAACAATAGAAGAATAATTATGGATGTAAAAACTCCAATTTGTGATTTTGTTAAAAAATATGCCGAAAGCGGAAACATAAGGTTTCATATGCCGGGACACAAGGGACGTTCTTATCTCGGAGCAGAAAAACTTGATATTACCGAAATTGATGGTGCAGACGTGCTGTATAATCCGTCGGGCATTATAAAAGAAAGTGAAGAAATTGCTTCACACCTTTTCGGAACAGCAAAAACACTCTACTCCACCGAAGGCTCTTCTCTTTCAATAAGAGCTATGCTCTATCTTGCTCTGCTCGGGAAAACATCAGATGGCAAACGTCCTGTAATTTCGGCAGGCAGAAATGCTCACAAGGTTTTTATGACGGCGTCGGCTCTGCTTGATTTTGACATTGACTGGATATATCCCGAAGAACAAGGAAGCATAGTTTCCTGTGTTATAACACCCGATGGTCTTGACAAGCACATTGCCTCTGCAGACGCAAAGCCTGCCGCTGTATACATAACAAGCCCCGACTATCTCGGGAATGTTGCGGACATAAAAGGGTTGTCGCAGGTGTGCCGTAAACACGGCGTTCTGTTGCTTGTAGACAATGCACACGGAGCGTATCTGCGCTTTTTGCCTAAGTCGTTTCATCCTATGGACCTTGGTGCCGATATGTGCTGTGATTCCGCTCACAAAACACTGCCTGTTCTTACAGGAGGTGCATATCTTCATATTTCAAAGAGTGCACCGGAATACCTCTGCGAAAATGCTGAAAATGCAATGTCACTGTTTGCTTCCACAAGTCCGTCTTATCTCATACTGCAATCTCTTGATATGGCAAACAGATATTTGTCAGATAACTATCGGGACAGACTTGATGATATGTGCGAGAGGATTTCCATAACTAAAGCAAGGTTGACAAACTACGGCTATAAGCTTGTGGGAAACGAGCCTTTAAAGATTTCAATCGCTCCTAAGTCCCGGGGACTGACCGGCAGTGACCTTGCGGCAGTATTGCGGGCACAGAATTTTATTTGCGAGTTTTATGACCCGGATTACACGGTTATGATGATAACACCCGAAAATGATACTGTTGAACTTGAAAAGCTTGAATATACGTTGTCGGATTTACCGGAAATGCCGGAAATTACAATCAAAGCGCCTGCATTTAATGTTACGGAAAGAAAAATGACACCGAGAGAGGCACTGTTTGCAGTTTCGGAAAGACTGGACATAACTCAGTGCGAAGGAAGGATTCTTGCATCGGCAAATGTTGCCTGCCCCCCTGCAATACCTGTTGCTGTATGCGGAGAGATTATTGACAAAGATGCAATAAAGCTGTTTGAATACTATGGGATAAATGAGTGCTGTGTAGTTAAGCAGTAGGAAAAAATAAGTATACTAAACGGAGTTTTTCGGACTCCGTTTTTGTTTTTCTATACTTATACGCCAAAATTCAATGATTTTGTCCATATTGTGCACTAATATATATTTGAATTTTTCTATAACTGTATGTATAATGATTGTAAGATGTGATTTATATGAAAAGCAATCATTTGAAGTTTTATTTATATTCTGTTTTGCACAGTTTACTTCAGTTATGGAGATAGCTCAGGTTATTTCAATCATCTGTACTTCTGCCTTTGCAGACAAATTAAAAAATATTATAAAAATCACTGCGTGGGTTAAGTGTCCACCTGTTATGCTTTCGTGCCTTAAAATGAGTAAATCAAAAACTTCCTGAAGTTTTAGTCTGCATATATAAAAATATTCCAAAAAACACACAAATTCCATTGACGGAAATCATAAAAAATGTTACAATATTGTTGTAAGGAAAATTCGTTATTTCATATGCGTTTTTTTCATATAATTTACTGTAATATTAGATTATCGGGAAAAGGATGTGTGCTTGTTGTCTGCAAAAATCAGATTTGTAACTGACGATGATACTGAGGCAATATTCAATATCTATGCGCCCTATGTCACCTCAAGTGCTGTAACGCTTGAAACGGGTGAACCGAGAATTTACGATGTAAAGAGGCGTATTGTTACCATCTCCTCGGCAACTCCCTTTCTTGTTTGTGAAATTGACGGAAAGGTTGTAGGCTTTGCTTATGCAGACTGCAAGAAAAAGCTTCAGGCATATGCGTGGAACACTTATGTTTATGTTTATATAAACAATTTCTACCAGAGATGCAATCTGGCTTCGGGACTTTATCTGGCAGTTCTTTCACTGCTCAAGGCGCAGGGCTTCCGCAAGGCTATTGCACTTGTTACTTCATCAAACCACACAAGTGAAGCTTTTCATCAGGCATTCGGTTTTGTAAAAGTGGGTACTCTTGAAAATCTAGGTTTCAAACTGGGCGAATGGCATTCTGTTTCAATATTTGAAAAACAGCTTGACGACAGCAATACCCCGCCAGAACCAACAAAGAGCATTGCAGAACTTGATGAAGCTTTTTGCGAAAAAACGTTCAGGCAGTGTGAAAAAATCATAAAAATCAGATAATATATTCAGGGACGATGTGGGCATATGTTGCGGGACGATGTGGGCATCGTCCCCTACTGATACATAAAGGAGAATTTTATGAAAGAGCTTATTAACTTATTTATCTCTTTCTTCAAGATAGGTATTATGACCTTTGGCGGCGGATATGCAATGCTTCCGATGCTTGAAAGAGAAATTGTAACCAAACACAAATGGGCCACTATGGAAGAAATTATGGACTACTTTGCCATCGGACAGTGTACCCCCGGTATTATTGCAGTTAACACTGCAACTTTTGTTGGATACAAGAAAAAGAGAATTTCAGGCGGTATTGTTGCGACGCTTGGTGTCATTACCCCGTCAATTATTATCATCTGCATACTTGCAGGAATTATTGATGCTGTATCTGACAATATGTATGTTCAGCACGCCTTTGCAGGAATAAGTGTTGCCGTATGCGCTTTACTTGTTCAGGCGGTTCTTAAACTGACAAAATCAGGCGTTAAGGATGTTTTCACAGGAATTGTTGCTGTAGTTTCCTTTATTTTGTCCGTTGTACTTGGACTGTCACCCATTATCATTGTAATTCTTGCAGGTATTGCAAGCTGTGTGTTCAAAGCAATATCCGAAAAGAAAAACAGCAAGGGGGGTGAATAAGATGCCGTTATTTTTACAGATATTCATTGAGTTTTTCAAGACAGGTTTGTTCTCCATCGGCGGCGGACTTGCGACACTCCCCTTCCTCTTCAAAATGGCTGAAAACTACGGCTGGTTCACAACCGAGCAGCTTACAAATATGATTGCTATATCGGAATCCACACCCGGACCTATCGGGGTTAACATTGCAACTTATGTAGGCTTTACAATAAACGGGGTTGCAGGAGCATTATTTGCCACACTCTCCCTTGTTCTCCCCAGCATTATTGTTATCCTTATAATTGCAGGATTTCTTGAGAAGTTCAAGGACAACAAGACTGTTAAAACAGTATTCTACGGCTTACGTCCTGCGGTTGTCGGTATGCTTGCTGTGTCACTTCTCACAGTTTTCAAGACAACATTCATAATTCCCGATGCTGCGAGCATTCTTGCATCTATTGACCTCTTGAAAGTTGCTGTTTTTGCGGTGCTTTTATTCCTTGTTATGAAATTCAAAAAGCATCCTGTTCTTTACATTGCTATTGGTGCGGTGTGCGGAATAATCTTCAAGTTTTAATTGAATTTGTGAAAAGGAGCTGTAACAAATGTTACAGCTCCTTTTTTCTTATGTTACTTTTCCCTTGTAGGAAAAGTAACCAAAAGTACCCGAGGACTCTGCCCTTCGAACCCGCGCCCGTCAATTAAATTTTCTGTCAACTATCACAAAACTTAATACAAAATGAGAAAATTTCGAGATTGACGGGCGGTTCTATGTGCGGTTGTACGTAAACGCAACCCCACTTTAGCCTAAAGTGTAATTTACATCAG
>JAZOLW010000075.1:0-7014 GCA_045653405.1 Eubacteriales bacterium
CGTCGGAGAAATCCTTGTATACAGGCTCTGTTGTTCCTGCCTGTTCGCCGGTTTCTTCCTTATCTTCGGCATCATCCTTGCTGCTTGTTCCGCCACTGCTGGGGGGTCTGGTTCCACCTGTGGGAGGAGGTGTTGTACCGCCCTGGTCTTCGCCGCCTGCGGGAGGAGGTGTTGTACCACCCTGGTCTTCGCCGCCTGCGGGAGGAGGTGTTGTGCCGCCTTCGCCTTCGGTATCTTCTTCTACGTCATCCCAGAGGCTTCCGCCGTCCATAATAATATAACCGTTTGCCGCAAACACCGCACAGTTTGTGCAAAGCATTGATGCAACAAGAATTAAACTGAGAACCACGGAAAGAAATCTTGATATTCTTTTCATTGTCTGTTTTTCCTTTCAGCAGGCAATCCGTTTCACGGAAACCGCCTTTAATAGTTGACAGTATTATACCACTAAAAGCAAAATAATTCAAGAGTAAATCATTTGTTATTAATGTAAAAAATATTCAATCGAATATGTATACATCTAACAATAAACAGGCAACACATTTAATTAATATAACTAAATCAAAAATATTTGGGGTTCTTGTTTGTAAATATAATTGACAAAAGGCAATTTATTTGGTATAATTCAAAAAGATTGTGCAGCTGAAATTCGTTGAAACGGAGGGAACTACTTGGCACAGATTATTCTTGTAACCTCGTTTAAGGGCGGGGTTGGCAAAACAACCATATCAGCAAATCTTGCCGTTTGTCTTGCAAAGAGCGGACGCAGGGTTCTTGCCTGTGACTGTGACCTTGAATCAAGATGCCTTGACATTGTTCTCGACGTAAACAATCTGCCACTTTTCAACATCTGCGATGTGGTTTCGGGAAGATGCGAAGCAAGCAGTGCGACAGCCGAAGTGGAACGGGTTCCCAATCTGTTCTTTATGCCGGCTCCCAACTTTTATCCCGAAGCAGTTCAGACGGTGGATACGTCCGATATATTCACAGAGCAGGCGGTACGCAGTTTTATCACAAATGTAGGTGCCGAATATGACTACATAATATTTGATTTACCTGCCCGCCCCGATATGCTCTACCGAAGACTTGTACGCCACGCAGATAAAGTATTTGTTGTATCTCTTCACACGGCAACCTCAATAAGAGCAGCCGAAAAAACAGCAATCGCCATAAGCGAGCTGTGTTCCGAGAATGCGGTACCCGACACAAGGCTTATTGTAAACGGATTCCGTGCCTTTGACGTAAAGAAAGGCGAAAACGTGGGGCTGTATGGAATAATCTCCCAGACAAAGCTTCCCCTTGCCGGAGTAATTCCGTATGATGCAGAGATGGTAAAGGCACAGGAAAAAGGAATTTCAACAGATACACACAAAAACGGAAAACTCCCCTTTTGGAAAGCTGTGTGCAACATAGCACGGCGAATGGAGGGTATTGATGTCGGACTTCTTGAAGGAATCAAAACAGGAGTTAAGAAATCTGACTTATATTAACAGCCAAAACAACATTCATTATCATTACTTATAGAAAGGAAATGCACTATGGAAATTGCAATAATCGCTTCTGACAGAAAGAAAGAACTTGTGACCGAATTTTGTTTAGCTTATCAAGGGATTCTTTGCAAACATAATTTGTACGCTACGGAATCAACAGGAAAATACATTTCCGAAGCCACAGGACTTAATATTGAATGTATGCTTCCGGGCAATCAGGGCGGTGTTGAACAGCTTTCCTCACGCATTTCCTATAATGAAATAGACCTTCTTCTTTATTTCAGAAATCCCCTCCACGCTCCTCAGTACAACGAGGCGGAACACAACCTGCTCAGACTTTGCGATATCTACAATGTTCCTGTTGCCACGAATATTGCAACAGCAGAAGCTCTCATCCTCGCACTCGACCAGGGTTCACTCGACTGGCGTGAGCTTGTTAATCCCCGTTCCACATCAGGCAAGGGACACTTAAATCATTAAACAACGATAAAAAACAGCAAAACGGAAGCCTTTCGGCTTCCGTTTTTTGTATCTGCTTGTGCTATCTCTTGCACACTAACAAATATAGTATATCACAGTATTATGCGGTTTGTCAACACTTTGTTGTGCTAAATACACAATTTCTGTGTTATGAACAAAAAATAATTGTAAACTTTGCACATTTTGACACTTGTTTTTTTGAAAAAAGTGTGTTAGTATATAGGTGAAGAAAGGAAGGTACAGTCCAATGGAAAAGTAAATCTTCAGCTCTTATGAATAGCAGAGGGCGTAAATAAAGCTTGGAAAACAAAACAAGAAAACACGGCGGTGTAACGCATGACATATATTTAGGAAATAAGTGTTCGAACATACAAAAGGGTTTTCGGTTTTATTTAAAGAGCCTGAAGTTAAACATAATGAGTTTTCTTCATCTGACAAAGGAAAATACGCAGGATAAAACACATTTCATTTTCAGAAATAAAAAGAGGTAACGAAATTCAAGTAGCAAACCAGTAAACTTATGAACAGTAAGAAACCTACGAAATTAAGTTAAACGGAAACAAGTTGAACTAAACAAGAAAGGTAAAAAACTAAGTAAGTAAAAGATTTGTAACGAAAGAAGTTAATGTGTTTTAAGAATTGTGTTGACCGGAATCAGGTAGATAAAGAAAGAGAGGTTATACTATGACGTTAGATTTCAAGAGTGAACAGAAGTGACCCTCGGTTGTGTGTAAAGAAACATAGTCGGGGGTCACTTCTATTTTGTTTATATTTATATGTGAAGCAGCGGTGCTGCTCTTTTTTTATGCATAAATTTACCTATTAATATAAAATTAACAACAAATAAAACCTTAAAATCATTGCTTTAAAATTGTTTTCAATGTATAATGTTAGTATATTATCAAAAAAGGAGGCGAAGAGCTATGCGGTTAGGCAACAAGTCTATACTCAAGCAGAAAGTAAACGAATCTCTACATTCGGTACTGCCTATTACAGCAATCGTTTTCATTTTGTGCTTTTCCGTAATATCTGTACCGACGGACATACTGATGGCTTTTGTAGTCGGCGCAGTTATGCTCATACTCGGTATGGGGTTGTTCACACTGGGTACAGACCTTTCCATGATGCCTGTGGGTGAGTATGTAGGCTCAGCTGTCACTAAATCAAGAAAACTGTGGTTCATTATTATAGTTTGTCTGACTGTAGGAAGCATCATCACAATTTCCGAACCCGATTTACAGGTGCTTGCAGAACAGGTGCCCAATATTCCAAACAATATCATCGTATGGTCGGTTGCAATAGGAGTAGGTCTTTTCCTTGTTGTTGCAATGCTGAGAATACTGTTTGCTATGAGGCTTTCTTATATGCTGGTATTCTTCTATGCAGTTGTTTTTATTCTTTCTGCATTTGTTCCCGAAGAATTCTTGTCCGTTGCATTTGACTCCGGCGGAGTTACAACAGGCCCTATGACCGTTCCCTTTATTATGGCTCTCGGTGTGGGTGTTGCTTCAATCCGTGGAGATAAAAACGCAGAAAATGACTCTTTCGGTCTTGTTGCACTTTGTTCTGTCGGCCCCATTCTCGCAGTACTTATTCTTGGAACGGTATTCCACGCAAGCGAAGGTAGTTATACTCCGGTTGAGATTCCCAGTATAGAAACATCGCGGGATTTATGGCATATGTTTTCTTATGAAATCCCACACTACATAAAGGAAGTTTCCGCAGCGCTTTTTCCAATTATGATATTCTTCCTTGTATTCCAGCTGTTTGGAAGCAAACTTCACAAAGATGCATTTATCCGTATCGGAATCGGATTTGTATATACATATATAGGACTTGTGCTGTTTTTGTGCGGTGTAAACGTAGGCTTTATGCCTGTTGGCAACTACATCGGCAGACAGCTGGGTGCACTTGATTACAACTGGATAATAATTCCAATAGGAATGCTTATCGGCTACTTCATTGTTGCGGCGGAACCTGCTGTTCACGTTCTCAACAAGCAGGTTTATGAAATGACTTCGGGTGCTATACCCAAGAAAGCACTTTCAATCAGCCTTTCAATCGGTGTTTGCGTATCCGTAGGACTTGCAATGATGAGAATTGTTCTCGGAATACCGGTTATGTATTTGCTGATTCCCGGTTATCTTATCGCAATTGTGCTGTCGTTCTTTGTTCCGCCGATGTTCACGGCAATTGCCTTTGACTCGGGCGGAGTTGCTTCAGGTCCTATGACGGCAACCTTCCTTCTCCCCCTTGCAATGGGTGCGGCAGATGCCTGCGGACGGAATGTTGTAACATATGCATTCGGAGTTGTTGCTATGGTTGCTATGACTCCCCTTATAACAATTCAGATACTTGGTCTTATGTATAAGCTCAGAGAAAAAGCTGCTGAAAAGAGCAGAAATGAACTTCTTGAAGAGCTTGGCAGTACTGATATTCTGGAAATGGAGGATGACAAATGAGCGGATACAGTTTACTTATAAACATTCTCGGCAGAGAGTTTGAAGATGCTTATCTCGACTATTATAAAAAGAACGGTGTAAGTTCTATAATTTCAGGTCTGTGCTACGGTACTGCAAGCAAAAGTATGCTTGACTATCTCGGTCTTGAAAAAAATGAAAAAGTAATGATGAAAACAATTGTTACAACCGAAAACGCAAGAACCCTTATGGGCGGTCTTGTGTCAAAAATGGGAATCAATCTCCCCGGCACAGGAATTGCCATGACAGTACCGGTTGGCAGTGTTGCAGGAAACGCAAGTCTTATGTATCTTGCGGAAGGACAGAAAAAAACTTCGGATGAGGTGACTAAAATGAGTGATATTTTATATGCATTGGTAACTGTAATATGTGAAAAGGGATGCTCCGGTATGGTAATGGATGCCGCAAGAGAAGCAGGCGCCGGCGGCGGTACCGTTATGCACGGAAAGGGAACTGCAACAGAATTCACGGCAAAGTTCTTCGGCGTTTCCATCGCCGCAGAAAAAGAAATTATTTACATCGTTACTAAAAAGAGTGACAAAGATGCCATTATGAAGAGCATTATAGAAAAAGCAGGCCCCACAACAGAAGCAAGAGCTGCGGCGTTCTCTCTGCCTGTTGAAGATGTTGTTGGTCTTTGCAGTGTAACAGACAAATAATTTATACACGGAGAATAAAAATGAGTGCAAAAAAATTGTTGTTAACCTTGAACAAAATGTTCAAGTGTCCCGTTCACCCCTTTAATCTTCAGAACGAAGGCAAGATGACCTATGCCCAGTGGCAGTTTTTAAAGGGTGCAGACACAATAAAATTCTATACCGAGGTTAAAACCGAAGAAGAAATGTTCGCAGGTAAGACCGTACTTGATATCGGCTGCGGTGCTGCGGGAAAATCACTTTACTATGCTTCAAAGGGTGCCCAAAAGGTTTACGGTGTTGACATTGTTGAGCATTACAAGGAAGAATCAGAGAAGCTTGCAGCTGAAAAGGGACTTAGCGACAAGTTTGAGTTCCGCCTCGGTGATGCAGCAAAGCTGGATTTTGAAGACAAGACCTTTGACACAATCATTATGAATGACAGTATGGAACACGTTGCAGAACCCGAAAAGGTACTTGCAGAGTGCTACAGGGTGCTTAAAGATGACGGAAAACTGTTTGTAAACTTCTCTCCTTACTATCATCCTTACGGCGCACATCTCAGTGATGTTATCGGATTCCCTTGGGTTCATATGTTCTTCAGTGAAGAGACACTGATTGCAGCTTACAAGGATTTGATTGCCGATATGCCCGACAAGGATATGAGAATCAAGTTCCGTTTTTCGACAGATGAAAATGGCAAAGAATCAATCTCATACATAAACAGAATGACCATCAAGCGTTTCAACAAGGTGCTTGCAGCCTCCCCCTTCAAAGCTCCAGAGTACAGACGCGAGGTTGCCCTCAGAAATATTCTGGCACCTTTGGCAAAGCTTCCGCTATTTAAGGAAATGTTTGTTAAAATGGTTGTTGTTATTCTTTCAAAGTAAAAAATCATGACCGCCTGTCATATGCGATGGTAAGATAAAGTAACTAACATAAAAGGTGCATATCAAATATGCACCTTTTTTACTGTCTTTTGTAATTTCCCTCAAGCCACTTAGCAACACCGTCGTCATTGTTGCCGCCGATAACTCCGTCTGACAAATCTTTCAGTTCATCCACCGCGTTCTCTACCGCATAGCACTCATCGGACACTTCAAACATTGAAATATCATTAACTCCGTCGCCAAAAACAATCAATCGGTCACATCCAAGCATTTCTTTCAGTTTCAAAACAGCATTTGCCTTGTTTGCACCTTTAGGCTGTATTTCAAGCCACTGATGACCGCTGTATATTTCCTTATAGCAGACGCACTCAAATTCATCTTTTAACAGGCTATATGCCTCCAAAAGTCTGTCTTTGTCACCTATACAGGAAAAGTGAAAAATTTCTCCGTCATAGAGGTGTTCTTCCGTGACTTCTGTTTTTCTTTTATCTTTCCTTGTCTGCACAAATTCATAGGTTTCTCTGTTTATAAGGTGCGGTACATAGGAATACTTTTCTTGTCCGTCAATATAGGCATACACAAGAGGCTGAACTCCGCATTTGCAAAGTATTTCCCCTATTCTCAAAGCATCTGCCCTGTCAAAATAATTTGACATTAAGATTCTACCCGTACCGTTTTCAAGAATAAAAGTGCCGTTATAAACTATTACGGGAATATTGTCTGAAAGCTCTACAGTAATCTTGCCGGAAGTAACAAAGGAACGTGCAGTTGCATAAGAAAACTTCATCCCTTTTTTCGCAAGGCTGTTGATTGTTTTAACCGTATATTCCGTAAGAGTCTGACTGCTTGTAAGCACTGTTCCGTCAAGGTCGGAGACATACAGCGTTTTTGTCTTTTTCATTATAATCCTCTGTTCAGTGATGATGTCCGTGATGATGGTGATGATGTCCGTGATGATGGTGATGATGTCCGTGAGAAGACTGATGCGTTTCCGTATGGCAATCTCTCTCGTGACAGTGCTCATCCGCGCCCACAAGTT
>JAZOLW010000076.1:0-9050 GCA_045653405.1 Eubacteriales bacterium
GAATTTATCACTGTATTACACAGAAGTGATACATTGAAAAAAGCATCAATCTTGTATCAAGATTGATGCTTTTTTCTGGTGCTCCTGCGGAGAGTCGAACTCCGGACACCATGATTAAAAGTCATGTGCTCTACCTACTGAGCTACAGGGGCAAGTATTTAATTGTGCCGTCTGTTGACAGCCTAATTATCTTATCACAAAACAAAATGTTTGTCAATAGTTTTTTGAAGATTTTTCAAGCTTTTTGCCGTTTATACATCCGGAAAACAGCTTTTTGCCGCTTTCCGGATATATTATTGACGTTGTTTTGGGTTTTATTCTCCGAGATACGCTTTCTTGACCTGTTCGTCATTGATAAGGTCGGACGCCTTACCGGAAAGAGAAATATTACCCGTTTCAAGCACGTACGCTCTGTCAGCAATAGACAGCGCCTTCTTAGCATTCTGCTCAACAAGAAGAACTGTTGTGCCGTCTGCCGATACTTCCTTGATAATTCCGAAGATTTCGTTTACAAGCAAAGGTGAAAGTCCCATTGAAGGCTCATCCATAAGCAGAATCTTGGGGTTGGACATCAGCGCTCTGCCCATTGCAAGCATCTGCTGTTCACCACCGGAGAGAGTTCCTGAAACCTGATTTCTACGCTCTTTAAGTCTTGGAAAATGAGCATATACATACTCAAGGTTCTTTTCAACCTGCTTCTTGTCCTTCATTATGTAAGCACCAAGCTTGAGGTTATCATAAACAGTTAACTGCTGGAACACTCTTCTTCCTTCGGGAACGTGCGCCATACCGAGGGAAAGTATCTTGTGTGCAGGAGTTTTTACAAGGTCTGTACCTTCAAACATAATGCTTCCGGATCTTGGAGTTACAAGTCCTGTTATTGTGTGCAGTACAGTGGTTTTTCCTGCGCCGTTTGCGCCGATGAGTGCAATAACTTCACCTGCGTTTACTTCAAAGGAAATGCCCTTTATGGCATTAATCATACCGTAGTATACCTGCAAATCTTTGATTTCAAGCATTGCCATTTTACTGCACCTCCTTATTCGTCTTCGCCGAGGTATGCTGTGATAACTTCGGGGTTATTGAGTACATCTGATGTATTTCCCTGTGCCAGCACCTGACCGAAGTTAAGAACGGTCAGCTTTTCGCATATTCCGGCAACCAGCTTCATATCGTGCTCGATAAGAAGTATGGTCATATCAAATTCTTTGTTGATAAAGCGGATTGTATCCATAAGCTCCGCTGTTTCGTTGGGGTTCATACCTGCCGCAGGCTCGTCAAGAAGAAGAAGCTTGGGATTTGTTGCAAGAGCTCTTGCAATTTCAAGCTTTCTCTGCTTACCATAGGGGAGATTGCAGGCAAGGGTGTTTCTTTCTTCCTTGAGTCCGAAAATATCAAGCAGTTCTTTTGCTCTTTCTCTCATTTTTGATTCGCTTGCAAAATGTGCGGGAAGTCTTAACATACTTGAAAGAGGAGTGCTCTTATACTCGGAAAGGTTATGAAGACCGACCATTACATTGCTGATAACTGTCATATTGTTGAACAGTCTGATGTTCTGGAAAGTTCTTGCGATACCCTTGCGGTTGATTATTTCCTGCTTTTTGCCGGTTAAATCCTCTCCGTCAAGGAAGAACTTTCCTGCTGTTGGCTGATACACACCTGTAAGCAGATTGAATACTGTTGTTTTACCCGCACCGTTAGGTCCGATAAGGCCGTACAGCTCTTTGGGCTGGATTGTTATATTTACATCCTGTGCCGCCTTAAGACCGCCGAAGGAAATGCCGAGATTTTCGGTTTTGAGCATTGGATTACTCATTTGTCATTACCTCCTTTGTTGTCAAAAGAACTTATATCGCCGTGAATACTCTGGTTAGAACCCGGATTCATATCTGTTGAAAGAAGTGCATCCATCTTAATCTTTGTGGGAACTCTTGCCCATTTTGCTTCATCATCTCGGCGCTCAGACGCGTCCTTCTTTCTGAAGCGTTCCGCAAAAGCACTGATGCCGTAACGTTCTCTGAAGCTCTTGAGAGCAGGCGCGTTGCCGAATACAACCACGATAATAAGAATTATTGCATATACAAGGTTTCTGAGTGAAGCAAGGTCGCCGGAAAGCTGGCTCTGAAGCATAAAGTTTACATAAGTAATAAACACAGCTGCAATAATCGAGCCGGAAATGCTTCCCATTCCGCCGAGAACAACCATAACCAGAATTTCTATTGAATAGTTATATGAGAAGAATGTATAAAGCACGGGAGTTGTTGTGTGAGCATAAATTACGCCTGCACAGCCTGCAAAAAAGGCTGCGATGATAAATACAAAAAGCTTGTAGAAGGTTACGTTTATACCCATTGCTTTTGCTGCTATTTCGTTGTCGCGTATCGCTGTGATAGCTCTTCCGTGTTTACTCTTTACAAGGTTCTGGATGGCAAAAAGCATAATAAGCACTACAACAAGGGCTACAACAAAAAGAGTAGGTGATTGTCTTGTGTCATACTTGAGAGTTCCTGTTGTAAGACCTCTTGCACCGCCGAAAATCTTCTGGTTCATAAAAACATTTCTTACGATTTCGCCGAAAGCAAGAGTTACGATAGCAAGATAGTCGCCTTTAAGTCTGAGAGACGGCAGACCGATGACAAATCCGAACACCGCTGCAACAAGACCGCCGATAAGCATTGAAACAATAAGAACAAGCAGCTTCATATCGGGCATTGCCGCCTTAAGCATTACGGCGCAAAGTCCGCCTACATAAGCACCCACACACATAAAACCTGCGTGTCCAAGGCTAAGTTCGCCTAAGAATCCAACAACAAGGTTTAGGGAAACAGCTAAAGTTATGCTGTAGCCCATCTGTGCAAGGAGCTGTGCTGTTGAAACGGGAAGTCCGCTGCTAAGTAATAACACGCTTCCGTAACCGAGAAGTGCAAGAACGAGTATATAGTTTATATAATTTTTAAGTTTGAAATTTTTGAAGGCTTTTTTCATTCCTTACACCTTCTCTCTGGATACCTTGCCGAGAAGTCCTGTGGGCTTGACAAGGAGAATAATAATAAGCAAGCTGAATTTAATGGCAACCGTATAGGAGGAGAGGGGTGATGCAAGACAAAACTTTTCAACAACACCTAAAAGAATGCCTCCCACCATCGCACCGGGGATAGAGCCGATACCTCCGATTACCGCTGCAGTAAAGGCTGTGATACCGGGCATTGCACCGAGAGTCGGCTGTGTATTGGGAATCTGAAGTAAATAGAACATACCTGCAAAAGCCGCAAGGGCTGAGCCGATTGCAAAGGTTACGGTGATAATCTTATTTGAGTTGATACCCATAAGAGTTGCCGCACCCCTGTCTTCAGATACCGCAAGCATTGCACTTCCGGTCTTTGTGCATTTGATAAAGAGAGTGAGGATAATCATTATGATAATACCGCAGATGAGCGTTACCATTGCACCGGTAGTGATACCGAGCTTGTTGATAGCGGGAATGTCCGGCAGCTTCCAGGCTGAACCTACGGGCTTAGGCTGTGAACCGAATGCGAGCTGTGCCGCACCCTGAAGGAAGTAGCTGACACCGATAGCCGTAATAAGAACGGCAAGAGGTGATGCTCCTCTAAGCGGTTTATATGCTATTTTTTCGATAAACATACCCAGCACAGTACACAGTACCACCGCAATAACTATCGCCGCTGCAGGTGACAGTGAATATGACAATGATACCATAATAGCATACGCGCCCACCATAATAACGTCGCCGTGAGCAAAGTTCAGCATTTTTGCAATGCCGTATACCATTGTGTAGCCCAGCGCAATAAGAGCATATATACTGCCCAGGCTGAGTCCGTCAATTAATGTAATCATAAGATTTGCTCCTTACTCTGTTCTTGCTTAATAAAGCAAGATACGGTCAAGGGTTATCCTGACCGGTAAACAGATAATGTAAATTTGGTTGGACACGGTTGACCGCGTCCAACCAAAAAATTCAAACGAATATAATTCTATCGTTATAAATTAAAGTTCGATAATGATGGGAGCCTTTGTAGCCGCACCGGATACATCCCAAGTCATAGAACCTGTAACACCGTTGAATGTAAAGCCTTCAGCTGTGATTGTAGCCTTTACGATTTCGCAAAGTTCAGAAGGAGCGATTGTTACATCGTTAACGTTTGCTGCCTTCATTGCTTCGTAGATAACCATAACTACATCGTAGCCGTCTGCTGCGAACTGGTCAGGCTTTACGCCGTACTTTGCTTCATATGCAGTTACAAAGTTTGCAACGTTTTCTTCTGCGCTGTTAACGTCGAAGGGAGTGATGTACTTGATTGTGTTTGTAACTGTTTCATCGATCTGGCCTGCGATACCGTCAAGACCGTCGCAACCGAAGAGAACTGCGTCACAACCCTTAGCAACTGCTGCCTTAGCAACAAGACCTGCTTCTGTGTAGTAGAAGGGAAGGAAGATTACGTCGCAATCCTTGAGAGCTTCAACCTGAGTTGAGAAATCAAGCTTTGTTTCAGCTGTGAAGGATTCTGTCTTGAATTCAACGCCGAGTTCTGCCATTCTTGCCTTGAATGCATCGTAAATACCTGCAGAGTATGTATCGCTTTCGTCGTAGATACATCCGATGTTTTCGAAGTTAGCTACGAGTTCGTCAGCAGCGAGAACGCCCTGGTCGGGGTCGCCGAAGCAAACGCGGAATGCATTAGGCTGTGCAATGCAGATGTCTGCAGATGCAGAAGGTGTCATAAAGAAGAGGTTGTCGCTTGCTGCCTTTGCTGCGAAAGCTTCGCAGGAGCCGGAAGTAACGGAACCAAAGGAGATCTGCATACCTGCTTCAAAGAGCTGGTCGTAAGCTGTGGAAGCTCTGTCTGCTGCAGCCTGGTCATCCTTGATGTCGAACTTGAAGTTAACACCGTTAAGACCGCCGTTTGCGTTGATCTGTTCAACTGCGAGAGCTGCACCGTTCTGTACGGAGATACCGTAGCTGGAAGCGCCGCCTGTAAGAGGGCCTGTACCACCGATAAAGTATTCGGTGTTGTTTGCAGCGTAGTTAGTAGCTGCCTTGTCACCGCAAGCTGCCATGCAGAATACTGCAACAACAGCAAGCATAATAGCTAAAAGCTTTTTCATGAGTTTTTCCTCCAATGAATGAGCGCACATTGCGCTTTAAATTTGGGTACAACTAAATTATTATACCATAGGTAGCATTTTACACATTTTTCCCTCTTTTGTCAAGGGGTTACACAAAATTATAACCTTTTTGATAATTATGTTACACTGCGCAGAGTATGTTTTGGACTTTTTTACACAAAAATTAAGTATTTATATCAAAAATCAACCGCTTTTGCTATTGATTTAATTGAAATAAAGTGTTATACTGTAAAAGTATAGATATATTTACTAAAAATAGGAGTTTTGAAATGGCAGTGAGTATACTGATGGGAAATCCCGGCGACGTAAGCAGGGTGTATTCCGAAAAAGTAAAAAACGCCCTTGCGAAAGAAGCAGGGCTTGACATAACAAAATCTTATTCAAAGGCAGATATTCTTGCAGGCGGCTTTGAAGATACACAGTATATTTTCTCCACCTGGGGTATGCCCCGTTTTCAAAAGGAAGAAATACGCGAGCATCTGCCCTCTCTCAAGGCAATATTCTATTCCGCAGGAAGTGTTCAGGGTTTTGCAAGAGAATTTCTTGAACTTGGCATAAAAGTGTTCTCCGCCTGGGCGGCAAATGCCGTTCCTGTTGCAGAATACACAGTTGCGCAGATTATCCTCGCAAACAAGGGTTTCTATAAAACAGCTTGCCTTTACAAAAAAGGACCTGACTTCAAAAAAGATGTTGTTCAGGCAAAGCCGTGCTACAGAGGAAACTACGGTGCAAATGTGGGCATAATAGGTGCAGGAATGATTGGCAGACTTGTTATTGAAAGATTGAGAGACTTCAATCTCAATGTAAAAGTATATGACCCATTCTTGTCTGAAGAAGCGGCAAACGAATTGAAAGTAGCAAAGTGTTCGCTTGAGGAAATGTTTGAAAGCTGCGAGGTTATTTCAAACCACGTTGCAAACAATCCTCAGACAGTGGGTATGATAAACGGAAAGCTTCTTTCCCTTATGAAGCCATACTCAACATTTATAAACACAGGCAGAGGCGCACAGGTTGTTGAAAGCGAACTCTTTGATTTCCTTGAGAAAAGACCTGATGTTTATGCTGTTCTTGATGTTACAGACCCCGAACCTCCCACCCCCGGCTCAAAAATGTACAATCTTGAGAATATAGTTCTTACACCGCACATTGCGGGAAGCAGCGGAGATGAGGTTGAAAGAATGGCAGAATATATGCTTGAAGAATACAGAGCAGAAGCGCTGGGTGCCGCAACAAGATATTCGGTATCCCTGAAAATGCTTGAAACT
Organism: Eubacteriales bacterium; assembly: GCA_045653405.1. Classification (GTDB taxonomy): domain Bacteria; phylum Bacillota; class Clostridia; order Oscillospirales; family CAG-382; genus UMGS882. The sequence continues at coordinate 6,411 of JAZOLW010000076.1, forward strand.
ATGGCTTGACAGAAAGGTTTTTTATTATGTGGTTAATTCTTGATATTATAATCGTTGCTATATTTGTTATTTTTGCAATTGCAGGAATGAAGAAGGGACTTATTAAGTCTCTTATGGGTACAGGCGTAGTTATTATCTCAATTATAATAACTATGAACTGCTATACATATCTTGCTGATTTTTTCAGAACCACCATGGTTTACGGGCAACTCACGGATAATCTCAATGAAAAAATTGAGTCTTATGTCAGCGATGCTATGGACGAAGGCAAGATGCTTGAGCTTCTTGATGAAGCCCCTGCGGGAATATCCGCCCTTTTGTCAGGATTCGGTGTAAGCACGGAGGAAGTCAGAACCAAGTATTCTGAAATGATGGCGGCAGGAGAAGAAAATATTGCTGCAAGCATTTCCGATTATATTGTAATGCCAGCGGCAAAAACTTTATCAAACGCGCTTGCTGTCATTGTTATGTTCATTGCATCCGTAATTATTCTTTCTCTTGCGGTTATGCTTCTTGACCTCATATTCAAGCTGCCGATACTCAGCACCTTCAACAAAGCAGGCGGTTTGCTCGGCGGTCTTGTTACAGGACTTCTTATTTGCTTTGTGTTCTGCACAGCAGTAAACCTTGCACTTCCGTATCTCCCCGGGGCGGGAATAAATCTTGACAGCACAACTGTAGAAAGCACTCTGGTGTTCTCAAAAATTTCAGAAATAAATCCGCTTTCATTCCTTTATAATAAATAAGCGGTGAATGTAAACCCGGAAAGCCGGCAAAGATAGGAGATTTCTTTATAAATGAAAAATGTACCAAATATTCTCTCTCTGATAAGACTGCTTATGGTTCCGCTGTTTGTATGGCTGTTCTTATCCGGTTCCGTTGTTGCGGCACTTGTTGTATTTATACTTGCAGGGGCAACAGATGTAGCTGACGGCTTTATTGCAAGAAGATACAACTGCACGTCAACCCTCGGAAAAATACTTGACCCGCTGGCAGACAAAGCTATGCAGCTTGCTGCTTTCCTTTGCCTGTGGTACAAGGGATATGTGCCCGGATGGATGCCTGTTATTTATCTTGTAAAGGAACTTGCAACTGTTATCGGTGCATTTATAATATTCAGAAAAACAAAATTTGTTGTTAAATCAAACTTCTTCGGTAAACTTGCAACAGTGCTCGTATTCGGTGCAGTATTTGTAATCGCCGTATTTGGCAGTGTTATAGGTGAAATAGGAGTAAATACTATATGTGTGCTTGTGGCACTGTATTTTATGTTCTCCTGCGGAGTATATTGCGGAGACAGTCTGATGAAAATGATAAAGTCGGCTTCAAAAAAGAGCCGAGGCACAGAAAAACAGTGATTTTTCTGTATTAGCGCAACTCGAAAGGAAAATATATGTCAACAATTTGCTGTAAATGTAAAAAAAGACCGGCTGTGGTGTTTCTGCAGAAATTCGACCCCGCCGGAAACGGAAGCTCAGAGCCCGAAGGATACTGCCTTCTGTGTGCAAAGGAGCTTGGAATAAAGCCTGTTGCGGATATGCTTGACAAATTCGGCATTGACGACGAACAGCTTGATATGATGGGCGATGAACTTGCAGGTATTATGGAAAGTTCAGGACTTATGCCGGGTGCAGATATGGATGCAGATGGCGACGATGCTGACGATGATGACACGGAAACACGCGCTCCCTCCATAAATCTCGGCTCAATTTTCGGAAATCTCGGCAATTTCGGTCATAACAGAAACGCTGAAACCGATAATGCCGATGCATCCGAGCCTTCAAAGGAAAAATCCTCTAAGAAAAAGGCTGCAAAAGGCAGAAAACACCTTGAAATGTTCACTCTCAACCTTACAGAAAAGGCGAAGCAGGGCGGACTTGACAGGGTTATCGGCAGGGACAGGGAGCTTGAGCGAACAATTCAGATTCTTTGCCGCCGTCAGAAAAACAATCCCTGCCTTATAGGTGAGCCTGGTGTAGGTAAAACTGCAATTGCAGAGGCTCTTGCGCAGAGAATTGCAGAGGGCAATGTACCGCTGAAACTCAAAAACTGTGAAGTATGCCTACTTGATATGACTGCAATGGTTGCAGGTACACAGTTCAGAGGTCAGTTTGAAAACAGAATGAAAGGGCTTATTGAGGAAGTCAAAAAGCTTGGAAATATAATACTTGTAATTGACGAAGTGCATAATATTGTTGCGGCAGGCGATGCCGAGGGCGGTATGAATGCGGCAAACATTTTAAAGCCTGCACTGTCAAGAGGAGAAATCCACGTTATCGGTGCGACCACTCTTGCGGAATACAGAAAATATATCGAAAAGGATTCCGCTCTTGAAAGAAGATTCCAGCCTGTTGTTGTAAACGAGCCTTCTATGGCGGATGCTGTGAACATCCTCAAGGGAATCAAGGTATATTACGAAACATTCCACGGAATTACCGTTCCCGATGAAACTGTTGAAAAGGCAGTTGTCCTTTCCGAAAGATATATAACAGACAGATTCCTGCCCGACAAGGCAATAGACCTGCTTGACGAGGCGGCATCCCACCTTGCACTCCACGATGAAATTGTAGTTCAGGCTGACAGTGCAAAAGTTGAACTCGACAAGGCAAACGAAGATATCGCAAAGCTTGAAGCAAAGGG
>JAZOLW010000077.1:0-37273 GCA_045653405.1 Eubacteriales bacterium
ATTGAAAAGGCAGGCGTTATCGGCACACCCGGAAACGCATTCGGTCCTGCGGGAGAAGGCTATGTGAGATTTGCACTTGTTCTTCCTGCGGAAAAGCTTGCAGAAATTGCAGAAATTGTGGGCAACAGCGGAGTTATAGGGTAACTCTGCTTCACATAAGAGTACTTAAACAATTCGCATCATTTTAGCGAACAATGTTTCTTTGAGGAAAGTTTATTAATTTGTAATAACAAAATATAGTGACAAAATGAACAGGTCCGTTAAAAACGGACCTGTTCATTTTTACAACATTATCTTTATTTCTATTAATCGCAGTATGCAACAACTACGTCGGGATGTACGTTGAGCAGTGTTGCAGGACACATTGTGTCAATCTTGCCGCTGAGAAGTTTGTTAAGTGCATCAAGCTTCTTCTTGCCGTTGATTGCAATAACAATCTTTCTCGCCTTGAGAATTGTACCCATGCCCATTGTAAGAGCCTGCGTGGGCACATCATCAACGCTGTCAAAGAAACGTGAGTTTGCTTCTATTGTAGATTCGGTAAGACCTGTAAGATGTGTCTTTGATTCAAGCTTTTCATCGGGCTCGTTGAAAGCAATGTGTCCGTTTTCGCCGATGCCGAGAAGCTGAATATCAATTCCGCCGTGTGTGTAAATGTGATTATCGTACTCTTCACATTCCTTTGCAGCATCCTTGGCTTCTCCGTTGGGAATGTGTACTCTTTCAGGGTCTACGTTAATATGCTTGAAAAGATTTTCGTGCATAAAGTAATAGTAGCTCTGTGAGTTGTCGCGTGCTATGGGATAATACTCGTCAAGGTTGAAGGTTGTGCATTTTGAAAAATCAACCTTACCTACCTTGTACATCTCAATCAGTTTTTCATATGCACCAAGAGGAGTTGAACCTGTTGCAAATCCGAGTACACTGTCAGGCTTGAGTAAAACCTGTGCAGCAAAAAGATTTGCTACAAATTCAGACATCTGCTCGTAATTTTCAAATTTTTGAATTCTCATAATAAATCTCTCCTTTACCCTGTTATACTAATAGGCTAGAGATAGTATATCACAATTAATCAAATTTCGCAAGTGTTTTTTTAAGATTTTCAAGTCCTCTGGGAATTGCCGTCCCGTCAAGGTCGATAAACTCTATGGCATCAAAGCCAATCTCTGCTGCTTTATCCACGCAGTCAATATAGGACAGCTTTCCCGCCTTGATATACTGAATAAACGAATACGAACTAACAGATAATTTCATAGTAGCTCCCGCCTTGTCATTTATAATTTTATTTAGTTTTTAGCGATTATATCCTTGAGGAAGCTACAAGCTCGGGCTGATTGCCTACTTCTCTTTCAATGGTAAGGAATCCCTTGAATCCGATTTCTTCAAGAGCCTTTAGATAGTTCGGGAAATCAACGCTTCCTGTTCCGAGAGGAACTTCTTCAAAATATGCAATACCCTGTGCTTCCGGAGGAACTGGATGTACAACACGGTAAATGTATTCGGGATTACCGTCTGCGAGCTTGTTTCCGTCCTTTGCGTGGGTGTGAACTATGTATTTGCTGAGTTTGTGTACAGCCGCAACGGGGTCATCGCCTGTGACCATTCTGAGATTTGCAGGGTCGAGGTTAACTGCAACACCTGTAGAACCGAGAGAGTCAAGGAATCCTTTAAGTACATCTGCTGTTTCGGGGCCTGTTTCAACCGCAAAGTGTGCACCTACGCTGTCAGCATACTGAGCAAGTTCATAGCAGGCTTCCTGCATAATCTTGTATCTGTCGTGATTGCTGTCCGCGGGAACAACACCGATATGGGTTGTTACGATATCTGTGCCGAGATCCTTTGCAAGGTCAACAATTCTCTTAGACTTTTCAATAAGTCCGGGGTTGAGTTCGGGATTGCCAAATCCCATACCGAGGTCTCCGCAGAGTGCAGAGAAGACAAGACCTGCGTCGTTTACTTCCTTGAGAAGTTCCTTTCTTGCTGCAGCAGAAAGATTTTCGGGGCTGTTTTCGCCCTGTGTTGCATACATCTGTATGCCGTTTGCACCGATTTATGCAGCTTTTCTGATAGCAGTGCTTCTGTCAGTCAGAAAAGATTCGAGAATAACGCCAATAGGAAAATTATACATTTTAACGCTCCTCCTTGATAATCAAAAAAACATTGATTTATTTACACATTGTATATTATATTTTCAGCATATTTTCAAGACGTTTACGGGACAAATTTTCTGAAATTCTGTCTTTTTTGAGCAGATGTATGTAAAACATAAATTTAAGGGTTGTGACAAAACAATTGTCACAACCCTTTTACATTTACTTTGTGAAAACTTCCTTTATGGCTTCGAGGTAACCGTATCCGTAAAGGTCATCGGGCTGGAGATAGCTTGTTTCAGTCCATTCGTTCCAGCTGTTTACGGTAACAAGGGGTGCTTTGAGGTTCTTGTGGGAGTCAATGTATTCCTTTGCCATTTCAAAGCCCTTCTTTACGTTTTCGGGAGTGTTGTCCTGACATACGTTTCCTCTGAAGAAGTTGTATCTCGGATTTGCATCCCAGCCCACGGAAATGTGAGGATAGTAAGGCATCTTGAAGTTCTTGTCTATGTAATCCCATTCCTTCTTTACATCTTCAAGAATTTCAGTATAAGGTCTGCCCATATTTGAAAATTGTACAAACTGATAGTGCGTAACACTGTCAAAGCCAAGCTGATGTACAACTTCAATGAAGTTGCCGTTGAACTTGGGATCAAGACCTGTGGTGTTCATAGCAGATTCGCTTCTTAAAGTAAGCTGAAGTTCAAGACCGGGGAAGCCTGCCTTTACAGTTTCTTCTCTGAACCAGTCAAGAGCTTTTTTGGTTTCTTCAACTCCGCCAAGACCTTTCACAAGATTTTCAAGCTCATAAATCATATAAACGGGTTTTCCGTCTATCTTATAATAAGAAGGATGCTTGAAATATTCAATTGTTCTGTGTGCAACTGTTTCAAATGTCTTTCTGTCAACAGCGCCGTTCCAGATAGGATAGTTCATTTCTGCAGTTCTCTTATCCCAGATGGATGTTGCAGTGTGGTTTGCCCACATAAGATAGAACTTAACCTTATCGTTGTTTCTTGCCTTGAGGTATCCGTCGTTGAGACACTGTTCAAGGAAAGGACGGTTATCGTACCAGTACCAGTCATATATAAACACATTTACGCCGTGAGCTGCTGCCGCCTCAATCTGCATTTCCATTACATAGGGATCAGCCTCATTAACGTATCCCCACACAGGCTTTCTGGGCCACTTATGTCCCTGAACCATACCCTTCATTGCCTTTACTGTCTGCCATTCGCCGGAGCCTTCGGGCCAGAATATCTTTGTTCTGGGTTCGTTTCCTGTGTATGCCGGCCATATAAACGCCGCAACATCGTACTTCTGATTTGCCATAATTTATGCACTCCTTTTTTGCGTGAATTACGCTTTAATTATAACTGTTATCTGTTCTCACGTCAAATACTTTTTGTCAGCATAACAAAAAACCCCCACACTGCTGTGTGAGGATTCTTTATACATTGAAATTAGAGAGCTGCCTTAGCCTGTTCAACAAGCTTTGCAAATGCAGCCTTATCAGCAACTGCGATTTCAGCAAGCATCTTTCTGTTGAGTGTAACGCCGGCCTTCTTGAGTCCGTTCATGAACTGAGAATAGTTGATGCCGTTTACCTTAGCTTCTGCAGAGATTCTGGTAATCCAGAGTCTTCTGAAATCTCTCTTCTTGAGCTTTCTGCCGATGAATGCGTAGTTACCGCTCTTCATTACTGCCTGCTTCGCCATCTTGAAGTGCTTGCTCTTTGCACCCCAATAACCCTTTGCAGCCTTTAATACCTTATTGCGTCTCTTTCTTGTCATAAGAGCGCCCTTAACTCTTGCCATTTATGTCACTTTCCTTTCGATTCTTAAGTTTTGATGTTTTTCTCTTTACGCTGTAAGCTTATGCGTAAGGGATGAGCTTCTTGATTGTAGGTACAAAGCTCTCGCTGAGCATTGCGCCGCCTCTGAGCTGTCTCTTTCTCTTAGGTGTCTTAAGACCGAGCTTATGACGTCTGTTTGACTGATTGTACTTTACCTTACCGCCCTTTGTAACGCTGAAACGCTTTGCGGTAGCCTTGTGTGACTTCTGTTTTCCCACTGTGAACATTCCTTTCAATTTTAAATTTAGGATAACCCTTGCTTTTTAAAGACTATTTTTCGGTGTTTTCTGCGGGCTCTGCAGGCTTGGGAGCCTTCTTTTTTGAGCCGTTCTGAGGTGCATTCTGCTTGGAGTTGATAAACATTATCATCTGTCTGCCGTCAAGTACAGGCATCTTTTCGATTACGCCTATGTCTAAACAAGCCTCACCGAACTTGGTTATAATTTCCTGTCCGATTGCTGTGTGGCTCATTTCTCTGCCCTTGAACTTAACGCACACCTTTACCTTGTCGCCGTTATCAAGAAAACGTCTTGCGTGCTTGAGCTTGGTTTCAAAGTCATGTGTGTCGATTCGGCAAGACAACTGAATTTCCTTGATATCAATCGTCTGCTGCTTCTTTCTCTGTTCCTTTTCCTTCTTCTCTCTTTCAAAGCGGAACTTTCCGTAGTCCATAACTCTGCAAACGGGAGGTTCGGAATTGGGAGAAATCTCAACCAAGTCGAGATCTTTGCCGTATGCTATGTTCAGTGCTTCCTTTACGGGAAGAATACCGAGCTGAGCACCGTCGCTGTCGATTACTCTGACTTCCTTTGCCTTGATCTGTTCGTTGATCATTACCTCATTTTTAGCGCTTATAAATAACACCTCCAAAAGATTGTCTTGCGCTTTCCCTTGCGGGAAATAAAAAAGCGAAGGACAAAACCTTCGCAAAGCAATACAAACCGATAAATACAGAAAAAATCCTCTGTAAAAATCCGATTATTAACCTTGCGCCGTAAGCGCTGGGTGAGATTGCTCTGCTTCTTTGTCCGTATTATAATAGCACAAACAAAACTGTTTGTCAATAGTTTTTTTATATTTTTTCAAAAAGGTGCAAAAGAGAGGATTTTCCCTCTCTTTTACTAAAATTTATAAACACCGTTTTCGATATCTTCAATAATTTTTGCTATAGCGTGTTCTTCATTACTTACCGTAACAAAATCCGCCGCTTTTTCTGCTTTTTCCGAAGCATTTGAAACTGCGATACCAATACCTGCAGCCTCAAGCATTGAAACGTCGTTGTCATTGTCACCAACGGCTATCGTTTTTGACTTATCTACGCCTACCATTTCGGCAATTCTCAGAAGAACATCCCCTTTGCTTGCACCTTTTGGCAGAATTTCAAAGTAAATCTTATCCGACCTTATAAAATCAAAAAGATGAGCTTTGGGGTGGGAACATACCGCATCCATAAAGTCTTCCATCAGATCTTCCCTCACGCCGAACAGCACTTTGCATACCGGTTCAGAAAAAGTTCTGTAGTCGCAAATCAAATCCGGTAGTTTTTCATCCCTCATATGCTTGAGGACTTCGTTGCTCTTTTTATAAAAATATATCTTGTCCGTTGCAAGCTCAATTCCTGCATAGGGGTGTTCTTTTTCCACATATTCAAGTATCTCGCGAAACTCGTCGGCAAGCGTAAGTGACCAAAGATACTTTCCACTTTTGGCATCTGCGATTCCTGCCCCGTTCATGCATCCATACGGTGCATTGGGCATTACCATTTCAAGCACCGGGATTGCTCCCACAGGAAGTCTTCCCGTAAAGAACGTAAAAATTCCGCCCTCGCTCTTGAAGTATTCTATAGCTTTTTTGTTTTCCTCCGACAGTGACTTATCGTGGCGAAGCAGGGTCCCGTCAAGGTCGCTTCCCAGAAGTATGCCGTCAAATTTTCCCATTATTTCTGTTCTCCGCGGTTATTCATTTTCGGCAAACTCGATGTTACCCTCGTCATCCATAGACTTCACAATAGCAAGGCTCTTTACGTTTACACCCATTGCTCTTAACTGTGCCCCGCCCTTCTGGAAGCCCTTTTCAATAACAATGCCCACGCCGCTGACCTTGGCTCCCGCTTTTTCTACAATGTCCATAAGACCCAGAGCCGCCTTGCCATTAGCAAGGAAGTCATCAATAATCAGCACATTTTCTCCTTCGTGAAGGAACTTCACAGACACTGTAATGTCATAAGTTTTTCCGTATGTAAAAGACTGAACCGAGCTTGTATAAACATCTCCGATTATGTTCTTTGACTTTGCTTTCTTTGCAAACACAACGGGAACGCCGAAATACTGTGCCGCAATACAGGCAATGCCTATGCCCGACGCTTCAATAGTAAGAATTCTGTCAACCTTTACATCTGCAAAAAGTTTTTTGAACTCCTTGCCTATTTCATTATATAATTCAATATCAATCTGATGATTGAGAAAGCTGTCAACCTTAAGTACACCGCCGGGTGCAACAATTCCGTCCTTCAATATTCTTTCTTCAAGAAGTTTCATATATATCCCTCGCTGAATATGGATTTGATTTCCTTAATTATACTACCGACATTCCGAAAATGCAACTGTTTATTTGCTTATTCCCAATTTTTCGGCAAGCATTACAAACTGTTCGGCGCTGAGTGTTTCGCCTCTTACATTTGCATTGCCGTCAAATGCTTCCGCAACAAGCTCCGAAAGAGCCGCCTTATCAAGTTCGGAAATGGCACAAAGTCCGTTGACAAGAGTTTTTCTTCTCACTGCAAATGCCGCCTTTATAACCTTTGATGCCGCCGATATCTGTTCTGCCGTAAACTTTGCAGGCTTATGCAGTGCAATTCTCACCACCGCACTGTCAACCTTGGGTCTCGGATAGAAGCATCCTGACGGAACGGTGAAAAGTCTTTTCACTGTGCCGTAAAGATTGAGTGCCGCAGTAATGCTTCCGTACTCCGCATTTCCGGGAGCGGCTGTCAGTCTTGTGGCAACCTCTTTCTGAACCATAACCGTGATATACTCAAAGTCGCCGTACTGTTCAACAAGCTTCATAAGAATGGGCGTTGTTATATAATACGGAAGATTTGCACACACGAGAACGGGAAGTCTTGTACCGTCGGAAAGAGTTCTTCTGGGTTCAAGAAGTGATACAAGGTCTGTTTCCATAACGTCGCCGAAAACTACCTCTGCATTGTCATATCCTGCAAGTGTTTCTTTCAGTACAGGCTCAAGGGATGTATCAATTTCCACAGCAGTAACCCTTTGGAAAATCTCCGCAAGTTCCTTTGTGAGTATTCCGGCACCCGGACCTATCTCCAGCACAAGTGCGGGAATTTTACCCTGCTCCGGCTTTTCATACTCGGAACATTCCGCCGCAATTCTTCTGGGAATTTTTACGTCCTGAAGAAAATTCTGACCGTATTTCTTTTGAAAACTGAACCCGTGCTTGTTTAAAATTTCGGACATAGCCTTCTCCTTGTGTCATATATCATAATACAAAATCGGGGTTACAGCAAAGTTGCCGCAACCCCCCGATATTTTTTCAAAAATATTATTCTGCGTCTGCTTCCGGTTCTTCTTCAACGGGAAGATACTTTTGGTAATTCTTCTGCGTTACCTCTGTAAAGTCCTTTGCACCGAACTTGTCAGCGCTGATGTTGTCAAGGTCTTTTGATGCATAAATATCTACGTTGCAGAACAGAGGAATTACAGGAGATGCTTCAATAAGATAATCTTCTGCTCTGTGGAGAGCCTCTGCACGCTTTTCGTTGTTGAGTGCTCCTACAACTTCATCACAGATTGCATCGTATTCTGCATCATTAAAGCCTGTGATGTGAAGGTCTGTATATTCAACTTCTTCTGTTGCAAGGTCAATCTTACCACCTGCATATTCAGCAGAGAAGTTTACAAGCATTCCGTATGCATCAGGTGTAACGCACTGGAAGTCCATACCGACAACTCTTGCAGTACCTGTAGCTAATGCTGTCTTGCCTGAAGAAATACCGCTGATGTACTTACCGTTTTTGCCGCTTGTGCTTGCAGTAAATCCGAGTTCCTTCCATACCTTTCTTGCATATTCTGCAACAGACTGCTCATATGCTCTGTCCTTGTTGAACTCGATTGTGAACTTACCGCCCTTTACGCCTGCTTCTGCGAGAAGTGCCTTTGCTGCTTCAATGTCACCTACGGGAAGTTCTCCTGCCATATTGCCGGAAACGAACTTATTCCCGCCAACCTTACGGAATTCTGTTCCGCCTACTGTATCTTCAACACCGAAAGGTACGATACCTTCAGCAGCCTGTGTCTTTCTGCCTGTAAGTGTGTTGATATATTCTCTGTCAAGAGCAATTGAAAGTGCCTTTCTTACTCTTGCGTCCTTGAACAGATCGCTTGTTGTGTCAAAGAAATATGTATATACAGAAGGAATTTCTGTTGTAACAGTCTTTCCTGCCGCTTTTATGGTTTCTTCCTTTGCAGCACTGAGATTGATATAGAAGATATCCTTATTGTTGAATCTTTCAATCTGTTCGTCAGCTGTTTCGCCTTCTGAAAGAACAGTTATAAGCTGATAAGGCTTAACAACCTTGTCAACAGGGTTGTCATCAACTGCACTTACATTCTTGTAGTGGAGATTTCTTTCAAGTTCAATTGACTTGTCTGAAATCTTCTTATATTTGAAAGCACCGTTTGTAAGAGGAAGACCTGCTGTTGCAGATGTTTCCCACATATAGTCAATGTTTGCGGGATCATCGAACTTTGTTGCACTGTCTTCTCTCAATGGAACAAGCACAGGGCTTGCAAGACGGCGAAGGAAATAATCAATATTTGTAAAGTCCTTTTCGAAAGTAATCTGGAGAACATCATCCTTCACTGCACAAACTCCGAGGTCATTAACAGAGCAAAGACCTTCCTTGACATTCTTTGCGTTCTTTATAGGGTAAAGCAAAGCTGCCGCAGAGTTGTCCATATCACTGCCGAGAAGTCTCTGCCAGGAATAAACAAAGTCATCTGCATCTACAACAACACCGTCGCTCCATCTTGAAGAATCAAGTGTGATTTCAAGCTTGAGTGTGTTGTCACGAGCGTCTACATAATACTCATATTCATCAGCAAGGGCATTGACAAGTTCGCCCTTTTCATCTATCTTGAACAGACCTTCGTAAAGAAGACCGAAGAACTTGAGATTGTCTGCCGCACCGTAAGATACGTTTGTAGGGTCAAGATTGCCTGGAAGTTCAGAAATGAACATCTGAATCATTGCACCCTTATCGTCATCATCCTTCTTTGCACAGCCAACAAGTGAAACTGCACTGAGAAGCATAACAGCCGCAAGTACCAGAGCAAGAATTTTTTTCATAATTAAAAGTCGCCTCCAAGTGAATTTGTATGAATACATAGTGATAATTTGGGTATTGTATTCAATAATTATTATATATTATAGCATTAAAGCGGCATATAATCAATCGATTTTCCTTCAAAAAAACTTTTTTCTCTTTTTGCACAATTTTCTTTCGCGATTTTGTGTTTTTTGCACAAAAGTCGAATTAAAAAGTCCAATCTGTAATACCGTATACGCCTTGCGAATATGCTTTACCAAAGCACTTAAAATGTAATTTTCACAAGCAACAAGGAAAGGTATGGTCGTAAACGAAATGACAGAACTGTTCAAACCCGAAGGATTAACAATTGATACACCCGAAAACAGAGAGCATATATCCTCCCTTGCGTCGCTCGAATACGCAATGACAGCAGGAATAATACTTGAAGCAAGAGCAATGCTGTGTGACAGCAGCCACAATCTGATAATTGACCTTGGCAAATACCGGGGAATAATTCCCCGAAGTGAAGCGGCATACAGTACCGACGGCAGCGAGGTTAGAGATATCGCAGTAATTACAAGAGTGGGAAAGTCAGTCTGCTTTAAGGTAACCGAAATAGATAGAAGTGATATTGTCCCTAAAATTATACTCTCCCGCAGAGCAGCACAGGCGGAGTGCTTTGAAAAATACATTTCCGCCCTGGAAAGCGGCGATATAATAGATGCAAAAATCACTCACATAGAGCCTTTCGGATGCTTTTGCGACATAGGATGCGGCATAATTTCCCTTCTCCCTGTTGACTGCATATCCGTTTCCCGAATATCAGACCCCAAAGAGCGTTTTTCCTGCGGGGAATACATAAAATGCGCTGTAAGGCAGAATGACAGACAAAGCGGAAGAATATCTCTCACCCACAAGGAACTCCTCGGCACCTGGGAAGAAAATGCCAGAGGTTTTGAAGCAGGCGAAACTGCCGCAGGCATAATAAGAAGCATAGAACCCTACGGCATATTTGTTGAACTGACACCAAACCTTGCAGGCCTTGCGGAATGGTGCGAGGGCGTAGAGCCGGGACACAGTGCCGCCGTATATATAAAGAGCATCATTCCCGAAAAAATGAAAATAAAGCTGGTTATAGTAGACAGCAATTTCACCGCTGCCCCCAGAAAAAAGCCTGTTTATTTCATAGATTCGGGACATATAGATGTGTGGCAATACTCCCCCGAATACTGTGAGAAGGAAATTTTCACAGATTTTACTGCAGAACCTGAAATATAAAAGAATACCGCGGCACTGCCGCGGTATTTTATTAACCGTTTGTATGTTTTTTTCTTATTTCCCTTAAATAAAGCAATCCCACAGCTCCGGTAATCAGCACAGGGAAAATCACCGCATATGCAAGTCCCGTTTTAACGGACGGAACTCCGTCGGGGGTGAAAGATGATGCTCTTGCCACTGTTTCGGGACCGATAAAGCACCCCACATCTCCGAACAGTGCAAGAATGGCAAACATTGCTGTTCCCCCTGCGGAATATGTTTTTGATGCAAGGCTGAGTACCCCCGGCCACATAATGCCAACAGAAAATCCGCAAAGTGTGCAGCCTGCAAGTGACAGATAAGGATGCTGAGCAAGTGCCGCAAGCAAGTAGCTTATAACGCAAAGAGCCGAGCTTATTAGAAGAGCTGTGCGGATATTGATTTTTTCACCCACAGCCGCATAGAATATTCTTGAAAGTCCCATTGTTATTGCAAACATACACGGACCGAGTAAGTCTGCCGTCTGCTTTGATACACCGAGCTCGGTTTCCGCGAAAAAAGATGACCACTGTGCCATACCAAGCTCTGCCGCGCCCGAACATATCATAAGTATAATAAACACCCACATAACCTTTACGCCGAACAGTTTGCGGAGTTTTGTTCTTTCAGCATTTTCACCGCCAAGCTGGTTTACGGGCACATATCTGCAGAAGAAAAAGTTGCATATGGGAATGATTGCCCACAAACAACAGAGAATACTCCAGTTTTCCCTGCCGAAAAACTTCATAAATAAAGTGGAAAGAACAACTGTCAGCACGTGCCCCCAGCAGTAGAAGGAATGAAGCAAACTCATTGAAGATGCCTTTGCATCCCCCGGCAAAGCCTCGATGATAGGACTTATGATTACCTCCATAAGACCGCTTCCTATTGCGTAGAAAAATGCTGCAGTAAGAATACCTGCATAGGCACTGGGGAAAATCCTCGGGAATATGCCAAGGCCCACAAGTCCCACAGCCGCAAAAACCTGTGACGTAAGCAAAAGAGGCTTATACCCTATTCTGTCTGCAAATTTTGCTCCGAGAAAATCAACAATAAACTGAACCCCGAAGTTTGCCGTAAGTATAAATGAAAGTTGTTCAAGACTGCAGCCAAACTGCTTGCTGAATGTAACAAACAAAAGTGCCGCAAGGTTATTTACACAGGCACTTGTTATATAGGAAACATAACAAGCCGCCATAGTATGCTTATAGGTAAGTTTCATTGCTAAATCCTTTCGGGAAAAAGTTATTCACAGAAATTCACAAGATATGTGTCGGTACACAGCGAAGTTTTTTCGTCTATATCAAACACAGCTCCGTTAAACATTATCTTTCCCTGAGGTTCTTCAAAACGTACAGGCATTTTATAAAGGAATTTTTCGAGAATACATTCATTTTTCACGCCGAGTATGGAGTCATATACGCCTGTCATACCCACATCCGTAACAAATCCCGTTCCGCCTGCAAGGATTCTTGCATCGTTTGTCTGAACGTGGGTATGTGTGCCAAACAGCACACTTACTTTTCCGTCAAGATACTTCGCAAGCGCAATTTTCTCGGAGGTCGCCTCTGCGTGAAAATCAATGACGGAAACATCATATTCGCCCTTGTATTTTCCGAGAATAGCATCTGCCGTTTCAAAAGGACATCTGAAAGCATCCGGCATATAAACATTTCCCAGCAGTGATATAACAAGCACCCTGACACCCATTGCGTCAAAAATGACACTTCCCGCACCGGGACAAGCGTGCGGGTAATTTGCCGGTCTTAAAACATATTCGTTGTCCTCAATGTAGTGCTTCATCTCGTGCTTTTGCCATATATGGTTTCCGCTTGTGATAACATCAGCACCCGAAGCAAGAAGCGTATCGGCAGTATCGGCATCAAGTCCGTTACCCTTTGCCGCATTTTCTCCGTTGAGTACAACCATATCTATGCTGTGTTCCTTACGGATTCTCCACAGATTTCTTCTTATAAATTCCGTTCCGCCGTTTCCCACAACGTCGCCCACTGCAAGTATTCTCATGTTCTTCCTTTCATTATGCCTTTTTATTCAACAACAAAGTTCCACGTATGCCCAACCCTGCTACAGGCCGATTATACCTTATGATGTGTTGCAAGTCAATCAGTATGCTTGCAAAATTTTTCTTAAATACTTCAACTCTGATCCATATCAAGCTGTGACTCAAGAAGTGCCGCAAGCGAACCTCTTTCGGCATTTTTTGCACCCACAAGGATGTATCTTCCGTAGTCATCGGTTTTCACTGCCTTATACTGCTTGTCCACAGGCATTTCCGCAAGGAACGTAAGACCTTTTCCCGTTGTATCGTAGTCGTAAACGGAAAGGCTGTCCCTTGTGAGTATGTAAAGAGTTGAATCTGTATAGGATACATCTGTTATCTTATTGTCGGTATGATGCTCAAACAAAAGTCTTCCCTCGTAGTCATAGGCGTAAACCGTCATTGAGCTTCCCGAAAGATTATTGCTCTGACTTATTATGAAGCAATCGTCATATTCCTTGAAAAATCTAGCATTGTGAGCGTTGTAACTCTGCGCACCGACAAGCTTTAAATCCTTGTCATAGCAGAGGAAACGTCTGTCAGTCAGCACATATATATTGGAATCATTGTTTGCGTATCCGATTTTGAGAGCCATTGTATCTTCAAGAATAACAGTCTGCATCTTTTCACCCGTTGAAGTGTTGTAAATTATAAGGTCGGTTACAAATGCTCCGTTCTTATTGGAAATTGCAGCACAGGCAACGTATGAACCGCTTGCATTGAGGGATGCGCTCATAACATATTTGTCGGGGCTCATCCAGCGGAAAATTTCATTCCCGTCAACGTCAAATACAATTACGCCCGAACGGTATGTCTTTTCCGAGTTAACAACCGCAAAATATCCGATATCGTTTATGTCAGCCGCCTTGATATCATAATCAAGCGTCTTTTTCAGCACCTTTGAAACAGAGCTGTAAAGCGCAAGTTCCTTGCCCTGAGTATCGTATACAAGAAAGTTATTTCCGTTTGATACAAAAGCAGCATCTGTATAAGAATAGTCATAGCTGAACAGCTTACTGCCCGAAAAACCGTACAGCTGGCATCCCGAATTGGAAACAACCGCAAGATCATTGTGAAGCATTGTGAATACAGAAGATTCATCGGTGCTTATTGTAATGGAGGTATCGGACGGAGTGTTGTCGGTTGCCGAAAGATTTATGTATTTAAGAACATAACGCATATTGTCAACGGTTATATTGTCTCTGAAAAATCCGATACAGTAAACACAGAACAGCACAAACGCAAGCAGCACTGCAAATCTGAAAATTTTAATGACTGCAGCCGCTTTTCTGTAATATCCCGAAAGCTTTGGGTCTAAATTCTGCATATAAACACTCCTTCCGTAATTATTTAACAAAAGGCAAACATTCCACGTTCATACCCTCTGCGGCATTCTTTTTAGCCTTGCAGACAAGCAGTTCGCAGAAGTTGCTTGATTGTTTCATTTTGTAAAAACGTAAGTCCTTTATTTCAAACCTGTTCTTTTTTGCCGCGTCCATAAGGGATGAAAGCCTGTCGGTACGGTAAACAATATAGATACATCCGCCGGTGCGGAGAAGATAGAAAGCGGCAGCAAAAACATCATATATAGTGCAGGCAATTTCGTGGCGTGCAATGGAAATGTCCTCATTGTCGCACATCTTTCCGCAGTCTGCAGTCATATAAGGCGGATTGCAGGTAACAAAATCAAACTGCTCGCCTGAAAAAATTTCCTTTACATTTTTAAGGTCGTGGCAGTGTACGGAAAATCTGTCGGAAAGTCCGCTTTCCTTTGCGCTCATCACACAAAGGTCTGCCGCCTTGGGATTTATTTCAACGGCTGAAGCCTTGAGCCCTGCATATCTGTCACACAGCAAAAGAGGAATAATACCCGTACCCGAGCACAAATCGCACATATTTTTTGAGCCAAGCGCCATTACCTGTTCGCCCACATAATCTGCAAGAAGCACAGCATCTGTGCCGTAGCTGAATACGCCTTTTTGCTGATATACAGTCAGCGTATCTGTCACTCTCTCTGCTTTTGCCGTCACGGTTTTCCCTCCTTGCATCTGATTTTGCCGGATCAATGATGAATTTTTGTAGGGACAGATGCCCGCATCTGTCCGATTTCGGGTTAATGCCCAGCATCAACCCCTACATTTTATCCTTGTGTATCGAATATTTAGACATTTAGTATATTTTAACACAACCCAGCCTTTTTTTCAATAACAATTATAAAAAAGTTGCCGATTTTATCCCTTTCATCTGCCTGTGTCGGCAAATCACATTATCGTACATCTGTACTGTAAATAATTTGTTTCCTAATTGTTAAAATCAGAACTTTTGTTTGCAATAATAGAACATTTGTTGTATAATTTACAATGTATTAGTATAATAATGGCGTTGTATTACAAATACACGCTAAAACCGAAAGGACGGTAATATATGGAACAGCTGAAACCCAAGGAGCAAAGAGTTCTCGATTTTATCAACAAGACAATCGACGAGCAGGGATATCCTCCGTCAGTAAGAGAGGTTTGCGCGGCTCTCGGCTTTAAGTCAACCTCCACCGTGCAGATGTATGTAAACAGACTCATATCCAAAGGCTATATCAGCAAATCAGACGGAAAAAGCAGAACAATAAGAAAGGCTGACGAACCCTCCGACGGCACACGTAAGTACAAGGTGCCTGTTGTAGGTCAGGTTGCGGCAGGTCTCCCCATTCTTGCAACACAGAACCTTGAAGGCTACATAACATATTCCAGCCTTCACACCTACGATGAATCAAAGCTTTTCTGCCTTAAGGTAAAGGGCGAAAGTATGATTGATATCGGAATAATGGACGGCGATCTTGTTGTTGTTGAACAGAGAAACATCGCCGAAAATGGCGAAATCGTAGTTGCTCTCGTGGAAGACGAAGCAACTGTAAAGCGTTTCTACAAGGAAAACGGCAAGTTCAGACTCCAGCCCGAAAACAAAACAATGGAGCCTATAATCGTAGACGAAGTTTCCGTTCTCGGTAAGGTAATTGCAGTAATCAGATACTATGCCTGAGAGTATTTTCCCCGGCAGTCCATTACACGAAAAAGCTCTTAACGCTCTGTTTGTAACAGAGTGCAGTATATGCGGAAATCCCATTGACAGTCACGGTATTTGCGAAACCTGCAATGCGGCGCTTGAGTTTGCGGAAGCAGAAACTCCCGTTTTTGAAATTTCGGCAGACGGTGTCGCTGTCAGATGTGCAACCTGTTTTGCGTATAACGAAGACACGGTTACAAATCTGCTGTTTGCTCTGAAAAATAACGGTTCGTGCACTATTGTGAATTATGCGTCTATGAGATTGAAAGGCGCAGTATCACTTTTATCCCCTGCCGGTAAAACAGTATTCGTCAATGTGCCGCGAAGCACGTCGGGTAAAATGAAGTACGGATTTGACCAGTCGGAAATGCTTGCGAAAAGAACCGCGCGTATGTGCGGAGTAAAGTATTCAAATCTCATTAAGCGCAAGGGCTTTTCAAAAGAGCAGAAAAGACTGAGCGCAGAACAAAGACAAAACAACATTGCCGGAAAATTCAGAGTGCGTAAGACCTGTTCAAAAACAACGCCCGACAGCATAGTTATATTTGATGACGTTATGACAACGGGAAGCAGTATAAAAGAGTGCGCCCGTCTGTTGCACAGCAAATATCCGGGTGTCTGTTTGTATGCCGTAGTTCTTACAACAAGATAGCTCGCACACAAATAACCAAATAACATCAATAACATTACAAGATCCGAAAGGAAGCATAAAATGGCGCAAAAGAAACCAACAGCAAAAAGAGATATAGATGTGAAAAAGAAATCATCTGCAAAGACTAATGCAGAAAACACCTTAAAAAATCAGGAAGCAGTAAAGCAAAGACAGGAAAACCTCAGACTCAGAGAAGAAATAAAGACACTCAAAAAGAAAAGAAACATTGAAGAAACCTTTTCCTATAACTTTATGCCCTACATTTTCTGCTTCGCAGGCATCTTCCTCACAATCTGCTTTATAATCCCCGATAAAATGAAGTTCCTCGGAATGCTTGCAAACATACTCAGCGGACTTTTCTCTGCGGGAGCTCTGTTAATTCCCGTGTGTATGGTAATACAGGCATTCTTCTGGAAGCCCGATGCAAAAGCAGACAAGCTGAAGCTTAAAGCGGTTATAAATACCGGATTTATTTTTACTGTTTCTTCAATCTGGCAACTCATCGCCCTCTCGTCAGGCACCGAAAAGACATACAGCCTCGTGGAGCTTTACAAGTCCGGTGCCCACTACGGCGGAGGCGGCGTTATAGGCGGATATATTGCAAACTTCATTGAACAGTTTACGGGAGTAGGAGCCTGGATTATCTTTATATTCCTTTTCTTCCTGCTGTTCTTTGCAATGATAAATATTACTCCTGCTGATATGATTGCATATCTCAGAAATAAAATAAGAGAAGCAAGCTACAACGCACAGGTGAGAAAGAAAGAAGCCCTCAAGCGCCATCTTTCTGAACAGACAGCAAAAACTGATGTTACTGCTCAGAATGATGATACACCACAGACCGGAAAGCGCAAAAAGAAGGCATACCTTGAAGAATTTAACGGAGGTAAGGACGAACCCTCCGCCGAAAATGCCGACGCCGAAAAAGAAAGCGAAACATCAGGGATTGAAATTTCAGCCGAAGCTCTTGAAATTGCCACAGGCGAAAAATCGGGCGCAACCTTTGGCGGCACTGCCGAAAACGCAGAAAACTCCGACAACATCGCTCCCGATAAAGATGTCTACGACAGCATCAAGGGTAACAGTGTAACTTTCGTAAGCGGCGCAGAACATCAGGAAGGCGAAGACCCGAGAGAAATCAACCTTGCTGAGATTTTCACCGAGGATGCAGTTATTGCCTCCGCAGGCGTTGCAGCAAGCACAGCAGACGTTCTTCCCGAAGGTGCTGTCATTGAAGATGCAGTTACCGAAATACAGACAGATTCCGATGTGGAAACAGAAAAAGAAGAAGTAAAGGTAGCTCCCAAACCGAATTACGCAGAACTTTACAGATTCCCCAGCCTTGAATTTCTCCAGAAAGACCCCAACCCCGCAACCTTTGCAATAACGGACGAACTCAAGAATACAGCGGTTAAACTTGTTGAAACTCTTGCAACATTCGGTGTTAAGACCAAGATTTCCAACATCTGCAGCGGTCCCACCGTTACAAGATACGAGCTTCAGCCTGAGGTCGGCGTAAGAGTAAAGGCAATTCAGAACCTTGCAGACGATATCGCCCTGCACCTTGCGGCATCAGGCGTAAGAATAGAAGCTCCTATTCCCGGCAAAAACGCAGTGGGTATCGAAATCCCTAACGAAACAGTTTCGACAGTTTATATAAGAAATCTTATTGAAAATCCAAAGTTTGCACAGTTAAAAAGCAAGCTGTCGGTATGTCTCGGTATGGACGTTGCAGGAAGCCCTATATATATGGATATTGCCAAGATGCCCCATCTTCTCATTGCAGGTGCTACGGGTATGGGTAAGTCCGTATGTATCAACAGCTTCATCGTAAGCCTTCTTTACAAGGCTCGTCCCGACGAATGCAAGCTGCTTCTTATTGACCCCAAAAAGGTTGAATTTGCAGTATATAACGGTATGCCTCACCTGCTTGTTCCCGTTGTAAGCGACCCCAAAAAGGCAGCAGGCTCACTTGCCTGGGCAGTAAACGAAATGGAACGCCGTTTCCAGCTCATTGAGGAGGTTGGTGTGCGTGACCTTGACACATACAACAAGGTAACTGCAAACGATCCCGAAAGAGAACACATACCCAAAATTGTAATAATCATAGACGAGCTTGCAGACCTTATGATGACAGCGCGCGATGAAGTTGAAAACTCCATCTGCCGTATTGCCCAGAAAGCAAGAGCCGCAGGTATGCACCTTGTTATCGGTACACAGCGTCCGTCGGTTGATGTTATCACAGGTCTTATCAAGGCAAACGTACCATCAAGAATTGCCTGCACCGTTGCTTCACAGGTTGACTCCAGAACAATCATTGATGTTTCGGGTGCTGAAAAGCTTCTTGGACGCGGTGATATGCTGTATGCACCTGTAGGCTCTATGAAGCCTATCCGTGTACAGGGTTCATTTGTCAACGAAGAAGAAATTGAAGATATTATCAATTATCTCAAGAGTGCAGGTGAAGCTGAATACGACAACGATATCATCACAAGCATTGAGCGTGAAGCGGAACACTGCGGAGAAAAGAAAAAGAAGGGTGCATCCTTTGCCGACGGTGACGATTACGATGTTGACGACAGAGATGCAATACTCAATTCCGACGATGCAATCTTCCCTGCTATAGAAATTGCAATTGATGCAAATATGATATCCACATCACATCTTCAGAGAAAGCTGTCACTTGGATATTCGAGAGCTGCGAGAATTGTGGATAAGCTTGAAAAGCTGGGCATTGTAGGTCCTTACGAGGGTTCAAAGCCCAGAAAGGTTCTCATAACAAGACAGGAATATCTTGAAATGAAGATGAACCACGAAAACAGGGGATAATCCCCATTGATTTGTCAGTCTTCAAGTCTTGCAACTTGTAGACTGGGGGCTGAGCCCCCCTATTTGTCATCCTTCAAGTCTTACGACTTGAAGGATGACGGTGTATCAGTGATATTTTGATTAAATCTTATTAAACTATTAATATAGTTACAAAATATCGCTGATATGCTCATCTCTAAAATTCCACCCGAAAGGAAAAAATGCGTTGTCCAGATATAATTTTCCCACAAAAAAAGTAAGAAGCAAGACAACCGTAATTGTCACTGCGGTGATAATTCTTATATACCTTGCTATGACCGTATATACCGACTATAAAAACTTTGTCAAAGCAAGAGAGGCTATGTCTCTTGCCGACGGGCTGTTCTCTGCACATTTTATAGATGTGGGTCAGGGAGATGCAACTCTTTTATGCAGTCCCGACGGAGAATATATGCTTATCGACTGCGGTCCCACGGCAAGCGGAGAGTATCTTGTAAAATATCTCAAGGATGTCGGCGTTGACACCCTTGAATATCTCATCCTTACCCATCCCCACGAGGACCACTACGGCGGTACTCCAGATGTTATTGATGCTTTTGCTGTTGAAAACTTCATAATCCACCAAGATTTTTACGAAACATATCCTTACGATATTTACATAGATACGTTTTCTTACTTTAAAGATACGGAAATAATCTATGCGGAGGCAGGAGATAAGTTTGAGTTTGCCGATTGTGCTGATTTTATGATTCTTTCACCCAAAGAAGCAGATTTTGAAAACTTAAATAACTCAAGTATGTCTTTGAAGCTGGTATTCGGAAGCACCTCTTTCCTTTTCACGGGAGATGCAGAATCAAGACTTGAAAAAGAAATGTTAGCAAGCGGCTACAATCTTGACTCAGATGTGTTTCAGGCAGGTCATCACGGCTCATCCACTTCAAATAAAAAGTCCTTCGTAAATGCAGTAAGTCCCAGGTACGCAGTAATAAGCTGCGGTGAGGATAACGATTACGGACATCCCCATAAAGAAACGGTGGAAACCTTTGAGAAATGCGGTGTAGAAATGCTTCGCACCGATGAAATGTCAAACATTGTTCTCTTTTCAGACGGCTCTGCCGTAGGCTTTGCCGAAGATTTCGGAGACGGCGAAAGACAGCAGCCCAAAGATACAAATATGATTGCAGAATATGTAAAAAACCTTATACAGCGTCTTGCTGCATAAGGTCATACATACCTATTTTGAAATATAGAATTTTCCAAGTTCCTTGCCGTCGGCAAAGTATCTGACAGTTCCCTTGACACCGCTTTCAAGCTCGACTTTATACGACAAATCGGGATTTTGTCCTTTTGACACGGTAAGCCATACCCCGTTACCATTTGAAAGTCTTGTTCCTGCGCTGTATACACCGAAGGAATCCTCAGCAGCTATCTCAACCGTGTCGAAATTCTCAAAAGCATAGTCAAGCATACGGGTGTGGTCATTCCAGTCGTTTCCGTCATTGAGAGTTACGGCTATAAATGTTCTTCCGTCCCGTTCTGCGGCACTGACTAAACATCTTCCTGCGGCTTTGGTGAATCCCGTTTTGACACCCGATGCACCGTCGTAGAATTTGAGCATTTTGTTGTGATTGAGAAATAATCTTGTCAGCTTTCCGTCCATAGAGGGAGCGAGATACTTTTTTGTAGACACAATTTCTCTGAATTTTTCGTTTTTCATAGCCTCGGCTGTTATATACGCAAGCTCATAGGCGGTTGTATAGTGATTTTCCGCTGTAAGTCCGTGAGGATTTGCAAAATTCGTATCGGTAAGCCCCATCACTTTGCCGGTTTCGTTCATAAGAGCAGCAAAGTCTTCTATACTTCCCGAACAGGCAACAGCAAGAGTATGCGCGGCATCGTTTCCCGATTCAAGAAGCAGTCCGTAAAGCAGGGCTTCAACCGTTATTTCTTCATTTTCCTGAAGATAAATTGAAGAACCCTCTACAAGAGTTGCCTCTTTTGGCACTTTGATAACGCGGTCGAGAGGCAATTTGTCAAGTATTATTTTAGCTGTCATTATCTTTGTTGTGCTTGCCATAGGAAGACGGGCAGAGCTGTTTTTCTCATACAACACCGCACCTGTCTTTGCGTCAATCAGAACAGCAGACTGCGCGAATGTCTGAATCTGTGCAGATGAAGCCTCCGTGCCGTACAACGGTACAGATGTGCTTGACAGCACTTCTTTTGGCTGTCCGTTATAAACCTTTGCGGAGTTGAGTGCAAAGGCAATTCCGAGATATACGATTACAGCGGCGGCATAACACAGCGGTAAAAATTTTCTTTTCATATAATTAATCAGCCTTCCAAAACATTATAAACCCTGGATTTATAATAAATAATATTCGGTGTGTGCGGTACTTATTACCGGCACTTCACACCGCTAACAACGGAGAAAACCTATGCCATTTGAATTTAACGTAAGAAGAATATTAAGCTACACAAGACGAGCCGTAGACGATTACGGTATGATTGAGGACGGCGACAGAATCGCTGTCGGAGTATCGGGAGGAAAAGACTCCCTTGCCCTGCTCTGCTCACTTGCAATGCTTAAAAAATTCTACCCTAAAAAGTTTGAGCTTGAAGCAATAACAATGGACCCCGGTTTTTACAAAGCAGGCTACGGTGACGAAGCCGAAACCAAAGCAGGCTTTGAAAAGCTTCGTGAATTATGCGAACAGCTGGAAGTGAATTTCACGCTGTTTGACACGGAAATTGCAAAGATAATATTTGACGTGCGTAAAGAAAAAAGCCCTTGCTCTCTGTGTGCCAGAATGAGACGAGGAGCGCTCCACGATAATGCAAAACTGTTGAATTGCAACAAAATTGCACTGGGACACCATTTTGACGATGCAGTGGAAACCTTTATGATGAATTTGTTCAACGAAGGGCGAATAGGATGCTTCTCCCCCGTCACCTACCTTGACAGAAAGGACATCACACTGATTCGTCCCCTTATATATGCTCCTGAAAAGGACATAAAATATTTTATTAACCACTCAGATTTACCTGTGCTTTCAAGTCCCTGCCCTGCAGATAAGACAACCGACAGAGAAAACATAAAGAAACTGCTTGCAGGACTTGACAAGGAAAACAGCGGACTTAAATACCGCATATTCGGAGCTATGCAGCGTGCGGGTATAGACGGATACAAAGAAATAACCCTGAACGGAAACGGAAAAGAGGCAGAAAATTGAAAAAACTGTTTGAATATCTTGTGCCTTACAAGCTGAGAATGATACTTGGGCTGTCGATTAAGACAGTAGGAACTGTTATGGACCTGTTTCTGCCGCTTATACTGTCCCACATCATAGATATGGTTATCCCCACAGAAAGTATACCCTCTATAGTACTTTGGGGTATTATTATGATAGTCTGCTCGTTTATCGCGTGGATTGGCAACATCACGGCAAACCGTATGGCAGCAAGAGTGGCAGGCGACTGTATAAAATCCATCCGCCATGATTTGTTTTCAAAAATCTCCTATCTTGATTCACAGACGGTTGACAAGCTTACAATCTCCTCACTCGAATCCAGAATCACAAGCGATACATACAGCGTTCACGGAATGGTAGGCATGGTACAGCGAATGGGTGTAAGAGCGCCTATCCTTGTAATAGGCGGGCTTATCGTTGCATTCGTGCTGGATGCAAGACTTACAATAATGCTGGCACTTACAATGCCCTTTATATTCTTAAGTGTTTTCATCATTTCAAAAAAAGGCGTCAAGCTGTATAAAAAACTGCAGTATGCCATTGACAACATAGTAAGAGTAGTCCGTGAAAATGCAACGGGCGTAAGAGTAATCAAGGCACTTGGTAAATCCGAATATGAAAAAAAGAGATTTGACGGTGTTAATACAGAAGCCATCCGTATGGAAAAGACGGCAGGCACGGTTATGTCCCTCACAGGTCCCCTTATTACATTTTTCCTCAACGCAGGGCTTTGTGCGGTAATTGCCGCAGGTGCATACTGGGTTGACACGGGACTGAGCACAAACGGAAAAATCATTGCGTTTATGTCCTACTTTACCATAATTTCAAACGCCACCATTGCCATGTCCAGAATTTTCACAATGTGTTCCAAGGGCACAGCCTGTATGAACAGAATTGAAACAGTTCTTTGCGAAGAACCAAGCCTGTGGGTTGCACAGTACGAAGCCTTTGAAGAACTTCAGAACACTGAGCAGGATGTTCCTCACATCAGTTTCAGAAACGTGACCTTCTCCTATGGAGAAAGCGAAAGCAATGTGCTTGAAAACATTTCCTTTGACCTGGGACACAAAGAAACTCTCGGAATTATCGGTGCAACAGGAAGCGGAAAAAGTACAATTATTTCCCTGCTTATGAGAATGTATGACGTGTCGGAGGGTGAAATCCTTATCGACGGAATAAACATAAAAAAATACCCGTCGGCTGTTCTTCGTGAAAAGTTCGGAGCAGTTTTTCAGAATGATTTTCTCTTTGCAGATTCCATATATGAGAATGTTAATTTTGGACGTGACCTTTCAAAAGAACAGGTAGAAAATGCGCTGAAAATGGCTCAGGCTGAATATGTAAAAGGCTACGAAGACGGCACAGAGCATATGCTTGACATAAAGGGAGCAAACCTTTCGGGCGGACAGAAGCAAAGACTTCTTGTTGCAAGAGCAATTGCCGCATCTCCCGAAGTTCTTGTGCTTGACGACAGTTCATCCGCCCTTGACTACAAAACCGATGCGGCACTTCGTGAAGTTATCCGCACACAGCTTTCAGACAGTACAACCATAATAATTGCCCAGCGAGTAAGCTCTGTTATGAATTCCGACAAAATTATGGTACTTGATAAAGGCAGGATAATAGGCCTCGGCACACACAAGGAGCTTCTTGAAAGCTGTGAGATATACCGTGAGATACACGATACACAAATGTCAGGAGGTGCTGTAATTGAGTAAACTCAGACAACGCGTTCCCGACAGCGAACGTATGAAAAAAAGCGTGGTTATAGTAAGACTGCTGAAGTATTTACTTAACTACAAGGGCTTGTTGCTTCTCGTTCTGACATTTACAGTAACAGCAAACCTGCTTGCACTTGTCGCTCCTTCCCTTTCGGGAAAGGCGATAGATGCAATAATCGGTCCCGGAAATGTCGACTACAAAACTGTATTCTATAACTGCGCACTGATGCTCATATTCTATGTGATTTCAGCACTTTTAAGCTTTGCAAACTCCGTTACAATGATAAATCTCAGCCGAAAAGTTGTATATCATATGAGAAAGCAGGTATTTGAGCATCTTGCGGATATGCCTGTAGGCTATTTTGACAAGAACCAGACAGGTGACCTTATAAGCAGGCTTACCTACGATATCGACACCATAAACGCATCCCTCTCAAATGACCTTGTACAAATTTGTGCAGGTGCAATAACAGTAGTCGGCTCTGCGGTTATGATGTACAAATATTCACCTCCCCTTATGCTTATATTCCTCATTACAATTCCTACGATGATTTGCATTACCGTTCTTCGTGTAAAGAAGGTTAAGCCGCTTTTCAGAAAACGTTCTGCAATGCTTGGCGAACTCAACGGATACACCGAAGAAATGCTGTCAGGTCAGAAAACAATACGCGCCTACGGCAAGGAAGAGGTAATGATTTCCCGTTTTGACAAGCACAACAACGAAGCAACCGAGGCATACTATGAAGCAGACTACCACGGAAGCGTTATCGGTCCGTCGGTAAACCTCATAAACAATCTGTCACTGTCCCTTATAAGTATGTTCGGTGCGATGCTTTACATCTTTATGCCGGGATTTACTCTTGGAAACCTGTCCTCTTTCGTTCTGTATTCAAGAAAGTTTTCGGGTCCCGTAAACGAAACAGCAAACATCATAAGCGAAATTCAGTCGGCAACAAGTGCCGCAGAAAGAGTTTTCAGACTGCTTGACACACCCACCGAAAAAGCTCCCTCATCCGACGACATCCGTCCCGAAAGTACTGAAGGAAGCGTTGATATTAACAACATTTCTTTCAGCTATGAGCCTGAAAAGCCAATACTTACAGATATTTCGGTTACAATCCCCAAGGGTAGTACCGTTGCAATTGTAGGTCCTACAGGCGGCGGAAAGACGACAATTATCAACCTGCTTATGCGTTTTTACGATGTGCAGAGCGGGGATATCCGCATTGACGGAACAGATACTTCAAAGGTTGCGCTTGGTGACGTAAGAAAATCCTTTGCAATGGTGCTTCAGGACACCTGGCTGTTTGAGGGAACAGTTGCAGAAAACATTGCTTACGGATGCGAAAGCGCAACACGGGAAGATATAGAAAAAGCGGCAAAGGCGGCAAATATCCACGACTTTATAATGTCGCTTCCACAAGGGTATGATACCAAGATTGACGAAAACGGCGTAAATATTTCAAAAGGTCAGAAACAGCTCATCACCATTGCCCGTGCAATTCTTATGGACAGTCCCATGCTGATACTTGACGAAGCAACATCAAACGTAGACAGCCGTACGGAAAGACAGCTTCAGGATGCAATTAACACTGTAATGGAAGGCAGAACAAGCATAGTTGTAGCTCACAGACTTTCAACCGTAAGAAATGCCGACTGCATACTTGTAATCAAGGAAGGCAGACTCATTGAAAGCGGAACCCACGATGAGCTTCTGAAAATCACCGACGGTTTCTACAAAATGCTTTATAACAGTCAATTTGCCGAAGTAAAATAAGCATTTTTTACAACAAAGGGAGATAAAACTGTTAACATTCTAAAAAATTAATTCTATGTATTTTTAATATATGCAAATTTACTTTCTGGGGCTGTATCAAATCGGATTTGATACAGCCCTTCTTTTGCCGAAAAAACTAAAATAATGTTGAAAGTTTATCCTTGAAATTTGGACAATATTGTTATATAATATATTATGTATTGATATCTGTATTTGTAATTGCATTTTTATGAAAGGAATTTTAAGAAAAATGACAAAAATTGATATATTCTCAGGATTTCTCGGTGCCGGCAAGACAACACTTATCAAAAAGCTGATTTCAGAGGCCTACAAGGGCGAGAAGTTAGTGCTTATCGAAAACGAATTCGGTGAAACAGGTATTGACGGCGGATTTCTCAAAGAATCAGGCATCCAGATAAACGAAATGAATTCGGGATGCATCTGCTGCAGCCTTGTGGGTGACTTTACAGAAGCTCTTTCCAAGGTGCTTGACGAATATCAGCCTGACAGAATCCTTATTGAGCCTTCGGGTGTAGGAAAGCTCAGCGACGTCATAAAGGCAGTTTCGGGTGCAGGAAACGGAAAAGCACACCTTGGCTCTGCCGTTACCGTTGTTGACGCAAACAAGTGCAAGATGTATATAAAGAACTTCGGTGAATTCTTTATCGACCAGGTGGAAAATGCTAAAACCGTAATTCTCAGCCGTACCGCAGGCATTTCCGAAGAAAAGCTTGAAAAGTGCCTTGAACTTTTAAGAGAGCACAACAAGGATGCCGTTATAATCACAACCGACTGGAACGAGCTTGATGGCAAACAGATTCTTGAAGCTATGGAAAACACAA
Source organism: Eubacteriales bacterium (assembly GCA_045653405.1). Classification (GTDB taxonomy): domain Bacteria; phylum Bacillota; class Clostridia; order Oscillospirales; family CAG-382; genus UMGS882. The sequence continues at coordinate 26,741 of JAZOLW010000077.1, forward strand.
AAACTCTTGAAAAAGAGCTTGAAGAAATGGCACATGAGCATAAGCATCATCACGAACATCACCACCACGAGCATGGCGAACACTGCGGTTGCGGTTGTCACGATCACGAACACGAGCATCATCACGATCACGAGTGCCACCACGAGCATCACCACCACGAGCACGGCGAACACTGTGAATGCGGTTGCCATGACCATGACCATGAGCATGAACATCATCACGACCACGACTGCCATCACGAGCATCACCACCACGAGCATGACGAACACTGCGATTGCGGTTGCCATGACCACGAACACGGACATCACCATCATCACGCAGACGAGGTGTTCTCAAGCTGGGGCACCGAAACAGCTCACAAGTTCACAGTTGAGGAAATCGAAGAAGCACTGCACCGTCTTGACAATACTGAGGAATTCGGCTTTGTTCTCAGAGCAAAGGGCATTGTTCCCCTTACCGACGGCACATGGGCACATTTTGACTATGTACCCGAAGAACACAACGTCAGAATCGGAAGTGCCGAAATTACAGGAAAAATCTGCGTAATCGGTTCAAAGCTCGCCGAAGAAAAACTTCCTGCACTTTTCGGGATATAAAACTGTTTATAAATTGGAGTTAAGATGAATAATATAAGAGAAATACCCGTATACCTGTTCACAGGTTTTCTTGAGGCGGGTAAAACAAAGTTTATACAGGAAACCTTTGAGGATGAGCGTTTCAACAACGGCGAGAACACATTGCTCCTTGTGTGTGAGGAAGGCGAAGAAGAATATGACAAGTCACATTTCAAGGGAGAACTTGGCAAATTCCACGCTGAATATGTTGATTCTGCCGAGGACCTCACTCCGGAATTTCTTTCAAAACTGCAGCATAAATATGACATTGACAGATGCATAATAGAATATAACGGGATGTGGATGCTGGACGACTTGTATGCTGCCCTTCCCGAAGGCTGGGTAATTTATCAGGAAATTATGTTTGCCGAAGCAGGTACATTCCTTGGTTACAACACAAATATGAGAAGTCTTGTCTACGATAAGCTCAAGAGCTGTGAGCTGGTTGTTTTTAACCGTGCAGACACTGACAGCTTTGATAAAATGGAGTTCCACAAGATTGTAAGAGCCGTATCAAGACGTACAAACATTGCTTACGAATACAGCGACGGAACTGTTGAATACGATGATATTGAAGACCCGCCGCCATACGATATGAACGCCCCCATCATTGAAATCAAGGATGAGGACTATGCCTTCTGGTATGCTGATTTTTCAGAAAAGCCTCAGGAATATAACGGAAAAACAATCCGTATGAAAGTAATGGTCGCAAAAAATAAGAATCTCCAGAGCGGAGAAATGGTTACAGGCAGAAAGCTGATGGTCTGCTGTGCAGACGACGTTCAGTTCAAGGGAATGTTATGCCTTTGCGACAAAGCAGAAAAATATAAGTCGGGAGACTGGATAATTCTCACCGCAAAAATAGTTTTTGAAAATCACCGTCTTTATAAGGGACAAAAGGGTCCCGTACTGTATGCAAATACAGTTAAAAAGTCTGAAAAACCCGAAGTGGAAGTAGCATCTTTCTGATTTTAATCTTTAAACCAAACGGTTAATGAGAAGAATTCAGATATTCTTCTCATTAACCCGAACATTTTCTATAACTTTGAAAATAAGCAGTCGGACATCACTGCAAAAAATACATAAGCAATCAAACAACCGATAAACCGCATATTTACATACGGTTTATCCCGCCATACCGAAAGGAAGATTTGACTAAATGGCAAAAAACAATAAAAACAGAAACACCGAGAAGGTAAAAATTATCCCTCTCGGCGGTCTTGGTGAAATCGGCAGAAATATGACAGCCATAGAATATGAGGACGAGATAATTGTCATTGATGCAGGACTTGGGTTCCCCGACGAAAGTATGCTTGGCGTTGACCTTGTTATCCCCGATACAGCATATCTTGAAGAGAATGAAGAAAAGCTCAAGGGTATTCTTCTCACCCACGGACACGAAGACCACATCGGCGCACTCCCCTATGTTCTGCGCCTTATAAATCCCCCTGTATACGGAACACTTCTTACCCTTGGTATTCTTGAGGGAAAGTTAATTGAACACGGACTTGAAAAGGTTGCAAAGCTCAATCAGGTAAATTCAGGCGACGTTATAAAGCTCGGCAAATACTTCACTGCGGAATTTATCCGTGTAAACCATTCCATTGCCGATTCCTGCGCCATTGCAGTTACCTGCCCTGCAGGTACAATTGTGTGCACAGGTGACTTCAAAATTGACCTCACACCCATTCAGGGCGAGCCTATAAATCTCACCCGCTTCGGAGAAATCGGAAAGAAGGGCGTGCTTGCAATGCTCGGAGAATCCACAAATGCAGAGCGTCCGGGCTTTACAATGTCCGAAAGAAAAGTCGGCAAATCACTTGACAACATCTTCAGAGGATGCGACAAACGTATTGTTATATCCACCTTCTCCTCGAATGTGCACCGTGTACAGCAAATAATCGACTTCTCCCACAAGTACGGCAGAAAGGTTGCCCTCTCCGGCAGAAGTATGGTAAATGTAATTGCGGCGGCACAGAAGTTCGGATATATGGATATCCCCGAAGGAACTCTTATTGATATAAACGATATCAAGCGCTTCAAGCCCGAAGAACTGACAATCATCACAACAGGCTCTCAGGGTGAGCCTATGAGTGCTCTTTACAGAATGGCATTTGCAGAACACGATAAGGTTGCTCTTTCGGATTCCGACCTTGTTGTAATCTCAGCAACAACTATCCCCGGAAACGAAAAGCTGGTTACAAAAATAGTAAATGAGCTTCACAAGAAGGGCGTAACACTTCTCAACGATGCAGTGGCAGACGTACACGTTTCAGGTCATGCGTGCCAGGAAGAACTGAAAATAATTCAGTCCCTTGTAAAGCCTAAATATTTCATTCCCATTCATGGCGAATACAGACATCTGAAAGCTCACGCCGACCTTGCCGCAGAAATGGGTGTTGAAAGAAAGAATATAATCATTCCCGATATCGGTATGGTAATCGAGCTGTCTGAGGATTCAGTAAAAACGCAGGACAGAGTTCAGTCAGGTAAGGTTCTCATTGACGGACTTGGAGTTGGCGACGTAGGAAGTGTTGTTCTTCGCGACAGACGTCATCTTGCACAGGACGGACTTATTGTTGTTGTTGCGGCGCTTGACTTTGAAGCAAAGCAGATTGTATCGGGTCCCGAAATAGTTTCCCGCGGCTTTGTATATGTAAAGGAAGCAGAAGAACTTATGGAAGGTCTTCGCGCTATAGCGGAAGAAGCAATTGAAAAATGTTTTGACAACGATATTGAAGAATGGAACGCCATCAAAGGCAAGATAAAGGATGCTCTTACTACTACAATTTACAGCATCACAAAGCGTAAGCCTATGATTCTCCCCGTGCTGATGCGTATATAACAAACATTATATTTCAGAAAAGAAGATATTATGAAAATAACGGATAAGATAACACAAAAGGCGTTCATAATGCCCAAAATCAAACCGAAATATCTCAACAGAGCAAAAAAATCCGAGCTTAAAGTTCTGTATAGCATATTTATGCACGGCGGTGATGTGGATATTTCCGAACTCTGCAACGAACTTGAAGAAACTGCGGAAACAGTAAATGCAGCCCTTGCTTTCTGGCGATGTGCAGGAGTTATTGATGACGGTGACGATGAAGCGGCTGAAGAAAAAAATGTTTCGGATGTTCCCGACGACAAGCCGCAGAGAAAAGAACCGCAGTCCAAAGCAAAAGCTCCCGATTCATATACCCTTACGGAAATTGCATCTGTCAGAGAAAGAGACTCCGCTTTCGGAAGTCTTGTTGACTACTTTGAAAAGATTTCGGGACATCTCTACAATTCTGCAGAGCAGGGCATTGTACTGTATCTGTACGATACGCTTGGTATTGACTGCGAGGTTATAATGGGTATTGCACAGTACTGTGCATCCCTTGGCAAAAACTCGGTGCGTTACATAGAAAAGACAGTAATCAACATAACTGAATCAGGCGTTAAAACTTATGCCGAGCTTGAAAGCTACCTTGCATCTCAGAAAAAAAATACAGATTTCAGAACTGCAGTAAAAGAAATAATAGGTGCAAAAGACCGCGCTCTTTCAAAAGCAGAGTGCACCCATATAGACAGATGGCAAAAGGAATACGGATGCGATCTTGAGCTTGTTTCCCTTGCTTATGAAAAGACCGTTGCCAAAATCAACAAGCCTCAGGTGTCCTATATGTCAAAGATTCTCGAAAGCTGGTATGAAAAGGGACTTAAAACACCTGCAGAAGTTGATGCCTTTTTCACCTCGTCCTCAGTAAACGGAAAAACAGATTCCGACGGCAGACTGGGATTCAATCTTGACGACATATTTGAAAAACCCGACCTTTCTTAAATTCTCCCGGAGAGTGCTATGAAAATAAAGAAAATCAATGCCGAGAGCTTCGGCAAACTGAAAAACAAACAAATAGATCTTGCCCCCGATATCAATGTTATTGTTGGCGCAAACGAGTCAGGCAAAAGCTCAGTGACCCGTTTTTTGCGGTTTATGCTGTACGGCTTTACATCTGTACGCGCCACGGAGCTTGCAAAAAATGACAAGAAGAAGTACACCCCCTGGGATGACACCTCCTGCAAGGGTACTATGGACGTAACTGCAAAAGACGTCGATTTCATTCTTCGTCGTGAGCAGACTGCCCGCGCAACACATTCCATCACAGATGCATCGGGAGTTCCCGTGTTTCAAGGGCTGTCGGGCGGAGAAGCAATTCTCGGCGTAGATGCTGAAACCTTTGACAAAACTGCCCTTATCAGTTCGGGTGACGTGTTTTTTGAAGATGCGGTTTCTCTTTCAACCGCAATAAAGAATATGGTGTTTTCCGCAGACAGTGCTGTGGATTCCGATACAGCTCTCAAAAAGTTAGATACTCTTTGCCGTTCAATTCTCGGAAAGACTGAGAGAAGCGGCAGACTGTATGAAGCACGCGGCGAGCTTGCAGAACTTATAAACAGACGCACAGAGCTTGCCGATATGCACAGAGAACTTCTCGGCGCTCAGACATCTCTTGATAAAGTTCGTGCAAACATAGAAAAAAATAATGGGATTCTGGACAAGCTCCACGCAGAAAGAGATAATATTGATGCATACAACGCTTTGCAGACTATGGGAAAAATCGAGGCAGCGCAGAAAAAGGCTGACGACAGCCGCGCCGCCTACGAAAACAAGAGTCTTGATATGTCGGTTGCAGGATTTGTACCCGACAGACAGTTCTTATCCGATATGAACGAAGCGCTTCTCGCCCTGACAGGAGCCGAAATGGCTGAAACAGGTGCGGTAAATGAGCTTAAATTTGCCGAAGAACATCTTAAAAACTGCTACAACAATCCCAAGCAGTTCAAATTTAACCAGAAGCTGAAATCGGCAGAAAAAACACCCGAAAGTCTTACGGAAGACATTTCATTGATGAAGGAAGAAATTAAGTCCCTTAAAAACAAATCGAAAATCTGCTTCTGTCTTTTCTTCCTCATAGTTCCCATATTTATCGGACTATTTTTCAACAGCAAGGCATCAAAAATTCAGAAAGAGCTTGAGAAACTCGCCCTTGCCTTTGAGTGTCCCGACCTTACCGAATTTGAATATATGCTTTCGGGATGCCGTCCGTCCGAAGAAGCGGCAGAAAACGCACAAAGACGTCTTGACTGCGCCAAAGCTTCTCTTGAACAGGCTGAAAACAGCCACGCCGTATGTGCAGGGAAGCTTGCAGATATGATGGAAAAAAGCGGATGTGCTGTGAATATTTCCGACACAGGAAATCTTCCAGCTAAGGCAAAAGAACATATCAAGAACATTGATGCAGATATCAGCAAACTTGAAGCTCTTGAAAATGTACTTAAAATTGACACAGCCTCCCTTGACAGCCTGCTCAGTTCAATAGAAAGCCTTGAAAAGTTAAAGGAAAAAGCAGACAGCTACACAGAGAAAATTCCTCTGCGTGACATAAATAAAAACTCCCTTGAGCTTGATTTCTACACAAGAGCAAACGAAGGTCTTGCAGTTCAGGAGCGTGAATACGAAAAGCGAACTGCCGTAATCACTTCCAATATGGATAAGCCCGACGAGCTTACAGCAAAAATTAATCTGCTCACAGAGGAAATAACAACTCTTGAAAAACAGCACGCGGCTCTCTCTATGGCAAAGGATGCAATAGAAACCGCACACACAACAATGCGCGGTAATGTGTCCCCCATTCTTACAGAGAAAGCCTCTGCCCTGTTCAGCGAAATGACAGGCGGAAAATACATGGGACTGTATGTTGACAACGAATTACAGCTCACCTTCCTTGAAGAAGGCTCGGCAGAGTATAAGAGTGTTGACTACTTAAGTTCAGGCGCACTTGATGCAGCATACCTCAGCCTCAGAATAACACTTACACAGTATCTGTACGAAGAACCGCCGGTACTGATATTTGACGATGCATTCTCACGCTTTGACAACGAGCGTCTTGCAAGAGTATGCAAAATGCTTGAAAAACTGTCGGAGCAGTATCAGATAATAGTGCTGTCTTGCCACGAAAGAGAAGCGGAACTGCTGAAATGTAACACAATAAGAATTTAAATTAACGGAACGGTCTTTGTGCCGTTCCGATATTTTTGAAATCAAGGACAGATAATTATGAAAAAATACGCGTGGCTCTTTATTCTTGCCGCAGGAATTCTTTGGGGTTCTATGGGTATGTTTGTGGACAGGCTGACGGATATGGGATTTACAACACTTCAGTCAGCGGCACTTCGCATATGCTCTGCGGCACTTATGTATGTTATATTCGTGCTAATTACCAACAAAAAGCTCCTTAAAATAAGATTCAGAGATTTTCCCGTATTCTGCGGACTTGGAATACTCAGTATCCTTTCTATGACCTGCTTTTATTTTCTCGCCATCCGTAATACGTCATATTCGGTTGCTGCAATTCTTCTTTACACTGCGCCCATAATGGTGTCGGTAATGTCTGCAGTGTTTTTTAAGGAGAAATTCGGCAAGGCAAAGCTCATTGCCCTGGCTATTGCCTTCCTCGGCTGTATTATGGTATCGGGCTTGAGTTCGGGAGAGAATATAAAGCCTGTGGGCATGCTGTTCGGACTTATTTCAGGTCTTGCCTATGCGCTGTACAGTATATTCGGAAAGGTTGCCCTTGAAAAATATCATCCGTATACAGTCAGCACCTATGCTTTTGTGTTTGCGGCGGCGGGTACACTGTTCGTGTGCGATATGCCCGGCATTATAAACACATCCGTACAGCAGGATGTTTCCCAACTCATCATAAACATTGTGCTCACAGGACTTATAACGGCAGTTATGCCCTTTGTTCTGTACACGATTGGTCTCAAAAATACAGATGCAGGAAAAGCGGCAATAATTGCCTCTGTCGAGCCTCTTGCGGCAACGGTATGCGGTGTGCTTAAAGGTCAGTCGCTGGGTTTGGGTGCGATTTGTGGAATTGTTTGCATACTTACGGCAGTTATCATTGTCAGTCTTCCGAAGAAAAAATAAATTACTGTTTAGAATCTGATTAAAATCAAAAAACCACCTGCATAGTTATGGAATATGCCGTTTTCGGTGAAATATCCAAACTTTGCAGGTGGTTTTCTTTTAGAAATTTATATGTTATTCATACTGTGATTTATCACTGTTAATAATTGCAGAGTCAATGTATCCCTCAGCCGCAAGATAGCTGATAATTGATATAATTACTGCTGTCAGACCCTCGGTTGTCTGGCCGGAGAGAATAACTCCAACACCGGTAAGCACACCTGCAACCATTGCAATAAATTTTCTGCTTGTAAACTTGCTCATTCATTCACCCCTTTCCCTGTAGGTCTAATTATAATTTTTATGTACAGCCCGTTCAAGAACTTCTATTCTTCTGGCTGCCGACTTGAGCTTTTCATCGTGGACTACTGCACGTTCTTCAAGTTCATAAGTGCGCTCTATAAGCGAATTGTGTTTTTCCACGTGTTTTTCAAGCTCTTTAAGTCTGTATTGAGTAAGCTTGCTGTTCAGCGCAATACCGCACATTGAGCCGATTGCACTTCCCGCAAGACCAATTATTGATACAATTATTTCGTCCAAACATCTACCCTCCCTTGTATCCAAAACAGTTTCGTTCTCTGTAGGATATATTATAGCACATTTGTTCTGTTTTATATACATGGGTTGTTTGAATATTAAGTAAATGATTTGTGAAAATAGGGGTGTCTGTTTTTCGGAACATTTGACAAATATACAATCAAACACTATAATTGTAGTATAACAGTATTCAAAATATTTTTGGAGTAATTATGTTTATCAAATTATACGATAAAGTAAAATTGAAAAATGGAAAGACAGCATATATTGTTGAGATATATGAACAAGGTATTGCTTATGAAGCAGATATCGAAGAAGCTGGCGAAACCGTGACAGATACTATCACTCACAGTGAAATTCTCTCAGTTACAGACACCTGAATAAACTTCATAAACTGTAAAATAAACAGATAAATCTGTCAAGGAGTGAAACAATGTTAGTTGATTATCCCTTAGAATGGCAAAAATACTTACTTCCAAACAGAATCAGAACTTTTTCAAAAGATACACCGAAAGAAATAATTGAAAAGCGAAAGATATCAATAGAGCAATATACGAAATAGGAAAAAATATTTTTTTATTTTGAATATGAAAACGAACCACTTATATAAACCTATACTACAAGGTCGCACTATGCGGCCTTGTTTTTTACAAAAAAATACAGAGACTGCATCTTGCAATCTCTGTTAAAATATTTACTGCTTATCCTTCGCGTTGGGAAATAGTCTTTTGAATTCTTCTTCAATTTCTTCATCGGACATTTTTGCAAATTCGGGAGTAATCGGAATAGGTCTGTCATCACATATATATTTACCAGAACGTGACACGATTTTATAAACATAGTAAACGAATTCATCGAGCAAAATAAGATTATATTTTTCAAAGTAATATATTATATCTGTCGTCCACTTGTATTCTCCGTCAGAAAGCAACAGCCATTCCCCTTTAATGGGCTTCCCGGTAAAAATATCTCTGGCACCACCACACAAGGCTGCAATATGCTTACCTCTACGCAAGTGTTCCAATATATCTTCTTTATACGGATTTACGGTTGTTGAGATGTTATCTTTAATTGAACCAACCTTTGAATTCTTGATGTATTCACTATATATATTCAATGACTTTAAATTTTTGTGAGCGATATCTGAACTCAAAAACTTATTGCTTTTGCTTTTCAACACCACCAAAACATCTCCGTATTTCGTTTCTATTATTGTAATACTTTGATATATTAATTATAACTTGCATTTTTTCAAAACTATTCAATAATCCATATTACATCAATACTTTTTTCTATCAATACAGTATCCGGTGAAAGCAACTCAGAGAGACTGGGCACAGCATTGATGTCTCCACGCAAATAATGCACAGATTGATTAATGTCCTCTATATCTGCGTATTCATCACATTTTGCACTTTCAATTCCTATTATCTTTTTGCCTAATGATTCAGCAATAGCTTCGGCTTTGTTTTTCGAGTTAAGTAATGCATCCTGTAAGACGCTGCTTTTAAATTTTTCCATATCGGATAATACAAAGCTCTCATCGTAAACTGCACGAATTTCTTCTTTTACAATTCCATCTTTTAATAATTCCAACAAAGACAGATTTACCTGCGATGTAAATGTTAATTTCTTTTTAAAACGGTATAAATTATCGTCATCATAATTTCCTGGTGCCGATACTCTGTCGGCTTCAACAAAGACATCTGAAAGGTTTATGCCAACTCCTTGTAATAGTTTCAATATTTTTTCCGTATCACTTTTACCTTTTTTTATTGCAATAGCAGCTGATTCTCCCACACCTGTAACAGTTATATACACTTTCATTACATCTGCATTAAATTTCTTCTTAGCTATCCCATTAATTTTAATTTGAGCCATAATTAAACCTCCTGAACTCTATTTTGTATTCTTATTATAGCAAAACAAGAGTCCTAAAAAACGGACTCTTATAAAAATATACACAAAAAATAAAGTTTAAAAAATAACCAAGCACTCTCTTAGCGCGGATGACGGGACACGGCTCTTCGCATACTAACTGCTCGCCGCAGCAATGCCTGCTCTTTTGTCATGTATAATGTTTATAAACACAAACAAAAAGAGAGTACCGAAGTACTCTCTTGGTGCGGATGATGGGACTTGAACCCATACGGAGAAATCCACACGCCCCTCAAACGTGCGCGTCTGCCAGTTCCGCCACATCCGCAAAGAAGATGTTTTCCTCAATTGAGGAGTGTTAGCATCGCCCTATCTTGCCAAGCCGTCTCCAGCTAAGTATTGTCGGCACAGGTGATCTTAACTACCGTGTTCGGAATGGGAACGGGTGGACCCTCACCGCTAAAGACACTAACTACCGTAAGCATT
>JAZOLW010000078.1:0-16530 GCA_045653405.1 Eubacteriales bacterium
GGAAGACAACATCATTTCTGCTGCTTCCTGCACAACAAACTGCTTGGCTCCCATGGCTAAGGCTCTCAATGATTATGCTGAAATCCAGAGCGGTATCATGACAACTGTTCATGCTTACACAGGTGACCAGATGATCCTTGACGGTCCTCACAGAAAGGGCGACTTCAGACGTGCAAGAGCTGGTGCTCAGAATATCGTTCCTAACTCAACAGGTGCTGCTAAGGCTATCGGCCTTGTAATTCCTGAACTCAACGGCAAGCTCATCGGTTCTGCTCAGAGAGTTCCTACATGCACAGGTTCTACAACAATCCTCGTTGCTGTTGTTAAGGGCAAGGATGTAACAGTTGAAGGCATCAACGCTGCTATGAAGGCTGCTGCTTCTGAATCCTTCGGTTACAACGAAGAAGAAATCGTTTCTTCTGACGTTATCGGAATGAGATACGGTTCTCTCTTCGATGCAACTCAGACAATGGTTGCTAAGATTGACGACGACACATATCAGGTACAGGTTGTTTCTTGGTACGACAACGAAAACTCCTACACAAGCCAGATGGTTCGTACAATCAAGTACTTTGCAGAACTCGCATAAGTTATAACTTGAATTAATTTGGGGCATCACAAATGTGATGCCCTTTTGTTTTGCATAATTTTTGTTTGCCTTCGGCAAGGTTCTTTTGTGCGGAAAAAAGTATTGTTCCGCCACTGCGGTGGCGGGTTACTTTTGTGCGCACAAAAGTAACCAAAAGTCGCGAGATGGACTCTCGACTCCTCGACGGTCAAAAGAAATTACTGCCAACTATATTTATTTTTTTAGCAAAATGAGTAATTTCTAAGATTGACCGTCGGAGGCTACGCCTCTCTTTTTGTCAGCGATGAAATTCGCAGAACTTCACCGCTGACGGGCAAATCTTTGCTGTTTTCATCAGGCGTAACTGCTTGGTGCAATTTGTTTTTTCTTGCAAATGTACACCTTTGTCAGTTACACGTTATAATGTTTGGTCCGTGTTAAATTTTACTATTATATCAAAAGCTAAATTATCAGTTACTTTGCTCTTTTTACAATCAAATCTTTTAATACTCGAAAATCACTGTTTCTTCCGTATATTACAACAATCAATCCGTTGGTTATTCCTGCAACGGCAAGACCTTTAAGAACTATGCCGGTTATTGTATCCGTATTCATACCTTGGCTTAATATATATGATACTGTACATATAACAAAAGAAGATAATATATATCCTATATACTCGGCAAAAAACTTTTTCATACTCATTCCGAAACCGTGTTTAAACAGCATATACGGCTCTGCAACAAACGGTACGGCAAGGGTTGAGATAAGAGTGCCGGCAAACACTCCTGCAACTCCTATTTTCTGTACAAGAGCATAGGACAGTACCAGATTGAGCAGTCCTCGTGTGAGAGCTATATACCTTGTACTTCTGAAAACGCCGTAGCCTTTCAAAAATATCTGGACGGGGTCTCTTATGTATGACATATAAAAGCAGGCTATAATCACTGCAGTTTCTCTCATAGAAAAACACATTTTTTCGCCAATCCACAAACTTATTGCAGGATTTATAAGGCACAGCAGCAAAGAGGAGCAGTTTGTCAGCATAACAAAGTTTGCAAGGCACAGTCTTTTCAACACTCCCTCGCTTTTTTGTGCATTATCGGATGCGCCTAAATTACCGACGCTTGCAGATGCCGCACTCACTGCAAGGCACACAAAAGAGCCGAGGCTGTTTATTATAAGGGAATAATTTGAATATACCCCCATATGGGACAGTCCAAGGCAGGCAGACAGCAAAATGCTGTCTGTGGAATTGTTTATTACTCCCCCGATTCTGTGTACGGCAAGGGCGCGCGTGTTACTTTTAATTGCAATCTTGTATTTCAACGGTAGCTGTTCGGCAACGCTGTGTTGAATAAAGCCGTATTTTCTGTCTGCATACTTTTCTATAACAATGCTATCCAATGTTAAAAACAGTATCCGCAGAAACACGTACAACAGGTAGTTTCCCGTATACACCAGGCAAAGTATCTGTGCAATGCTGACAATAACTACTGTTACCGTTCTCACAAGGCTTACAACATACATTCTCTGGTCACACATAACAAGAGCACGTTTAGGGGCATATATATATGACAAAGTCTGATGAAGTACAAATAACAGATACACAGCCCTATAATTCGAAATATTCACAATATCAGGAAATATTTCCGACAAAAACGGCATTACTGCAGAGCTTGCCGCGAGGGTAATCAATGCTATATATTTGTATACCTTTGAAAAATACCGCACAATACTTCTGACTGTTGCAAAATTATTTTCTGCAAGCGGCTTATACATTGTCTGGGATGCTGCTTCCCCAAATCCCAATTCACACAATGAAAGCACTGAAAACACATTTCCGAGCATTCCACCCACACCGAGGTATTCTGTGCCAAGTGTCTTTATAAACACGCTTCTGCAGGCAAAATTACATACAAGTGTCACAATCCTGTTAAGCACCGACACTTTTGCATTGAGCTTTGTCATTTGAGTTCTCGACTTAGTCATAGCATCATTCCTACATAAGTTATATTATAAATTATGTATTTATTTATGGAGCTATGACATTTTGCAAGTCCTATAACACCATTTTTAACACATCTGCATACTATACAACAAAAGCAAGTGATACATAACAACCGGTTATGATACCGCTATGCTTTTAAGACAAACAGGAGGTCTGTTAAATGAGTGATAAAAACCATTCCGGACTCTGCGGATGCTTCAGCAACAGCAACAGCGGGGTTGCCGGTACAACAACGGACAATTCAACGTGCATAAACGTTGACAAAATATATGATGCAGCAAGAGACAAGGATTGTATAGAAGATCTCAGAGTATTTCTTGACCAGAACGGTCAGTCGGCAATTGACCACGCCACAAACATCAGATGTAAATGTGCCGACATAATCTGGGCAAACATATCCGTCAGCGATGTGGCTTTCAACAGAGGATACTTTGCGGTTGACATCAGATTTTACTTCAGAATCTGCTTTGAGGCTACAATACCCTACTGTCAGCCTCAGGAATTCTGCGGTATTGCCGTTTATGACAAACAGGTTATTATGTTTGGCAGCGAGGGCAATGTAAGCATCTTCACCTCCGATTTCTGCAATGCACCTCCCGGTATGAATTCTGCTCCCGTTTCCTACTCCAACAATCTTCCCAAGGTTGTTCTTGAAGTTGCAACTCCCATCTGTCTTGCTGTCAAGCTCACTGACAGAACCTGCAGATGCGGTGTTTGCTGCTGTTCTCCCGAACAGGTTCCTGAGGGCGTTTGCAATGCGTGCGGTATCGTTCCCTGTGAAGAACACGGAATGAAGTGCCTGTACGTTACTCTCGGTGTATTCTCAATGATAAGAATGCAGAGACCTGTTTCTCTTGTTATCAGCGCCGGTGATTACTGCATCCCTGACAAAAACAGCAATGTTCTTTCGGAAACTGACCCTTGCTCTGTTTTCAACAACATGAGCTTCCCCACCTGTGAATTTTATCCCCCCAGCCTGGGAGGAGCTGTTTCCTGCGGCATTGCGGGGGCGACAGATGTATGCAATCCCTCCGATGTACTTGGTGAAACAACCGCATCAACTGCTAAATCATGCTTTAACAAGCGTTGCCAGTAGGGATAAACACCTGCTAAAATATTTGTGCAACAGAAAGACCGCTCATATGAGCGGGCTTTCTTACCAAGCTATATTAGTCAGCAATGTGACTGTAATCTCTGTTAAAGTCTTCAAGCTTCTTCAGTGCTGCAGTTTCAGAAGCAGCATAGGTTGAAGCAAAATCACAGGTTGTTGTTCTTGCAAGGTCACGACCGATGGACTGGAATGTGCCGCCTGACACATAGCCAAGGTCATATATAAGGCTGTTCTTGAATGTGTAAATACAAGGTCATAAGCATCGTCGCCTGCAAGAATTGAGTTAAGTGCATCAGTTTCATAGTTTCCGCTTGATTCAGAAGCTGTGATGGTAATACCGTACTTTGCCTCTATCTGCTTGTTTCTCTTATAGATAGCACTTTTAATGGGATCTTCAGAATCTTCTTCAAGGTACTGGTCGTTTGCCTGCCCCTTTCTGAGAAGAATTCTGAACTTGTAACCGTCGTATCTCTCGGTGGAAAGCCCTTCTTCGTAATCAAATTCTTCTTCGTCATCGGGGAAATCCGTTACTGTTTCATCGGGCTGTTCAACTACGTCATCGCTCTGAACAGGCTGGTCGTTGTTTAAAGGAGTATCAAATTCGTCTTTTTTACAAGCTGAAAATGTAAGAACTGCAACCGAAGCGAGTACTACTACCCAAAGTCTTTTAAGCATTTGTAATATTCTCTCCTTTTGTGATATGTTTTTAACGCAATAATGCTAACATATTTGTCAAAAAAAGCAAGAGTTTTACCCCATTTTCCCTGTTAATAGCAATATATTGCAATTATTTTGCAATATACTGCAAATTCTCTGCTGCAGACAACAAATCTTCCACGGTTCGGATGCTGTCACCCTTCTCACGAAGCGCTATTTGTACATATACAGGCTGTGCCAACAAAAACGCTCTGCACATACAATTTTTGCGTATCAATTCGCGCAAGTCCTTACATTTCAAAATAATCACCCCAAGAAATTATTAACTTTCTTGGGGTGATTTATTCTGTATCAGTTATTAATTTTATGCTTTATTTTCAAAAGTGCTGACATAAAAGCAATGCCGCAAAGCGCACCTGCAAAATCAATCAGCACATCCTGAACCTGCGTTCCCCTGCCTGTAAACGACTGGATATATTCATCTATGACAGCAGTAAGAAGAGATGCAAAAGGTGACAGCAACAAAAGTTTCTCTTTAAATTTTTCTGAATTTTCACGAATAAGGAAATACAATGCCGCCAACACAAAAAACTCAATAAAATGCGCCGCTTTTCTTATAAACACGTGAAACGTATCATCGTTAATTGCATTTTCAGGGTCGATTATTCCTTTGATGAAATTCATTATTCCGCCGCTGATTTCTTTTGATTCCTCAATGGATGACGTTGAATTGTTCCAAATAAAAGCAGTGACCGCAACTGTCAATGCTATAAGAATAATTAACTTGTATTTTTGTCTTATAAATTTCATTATGCTAAGCAAATTTCGTATGCCTTTCTTCGTTTTATCTAAAATAATATAACACATCACACCAATTTTGTCAATCAACTATAATTTGAGTTGACTTTTCTGTAAAAAAATGGTATACTGCATACATAAATATATTTGTTAAAGGAGTAAATTTATGCAAAGAGAAACACTTGGCAGCAGACTCGGCTTTATTCTGCTCAGCGCAGGTTGTGCTATCGGTATCGGTAATGTATGGAAGTTTCCTTATATGACAGGTCAGAATGGCGGCGGCGCTTTTGTTCTTGTTTACCTGTTCTTCCTCTTAGCGATGGGAATTCCCGTAATGACTATGGAATTTGCTTTAGGTAGAGCCAGCAGAAAAAGTCCTGTTCACATTTATAAGGAACTCGCCCCTAAAGGTAGTGCATGGAATCTTCACGGTTATGCCGCAATGGCAGGTAACTACATTCTTATGATGTTCTACACATCTGTTTCAGGCTGGATGCTTCAGTACTTTGTGGGAATGGCTAAGGGAGATTTTATTGGTCTTGACACAACAGGAATCAACACATATTATGATAACATGCTTGCAGATCCGGTAACACTTACTCTATTCATGGCGTTTGTTGTTATCCTGGGATTTGTAATTTGTTCATTCAGCCTTCAGGGCGGTCTTGAAAGGGTTACAAAGTATATGATGCTTGCCCTTCTTGCCATTATGGTTATTCTTGCTGTCAACAGCATAATGATGGATGGTGGAGCAGAAGGTCTCAAATTCTATCTTATGCCTGACTTCGGAAAAATGAAGGAAGCCGGCATAGGTAATGTTATTGTTGGTGCTATGAACCAAGCCTTCTTTACTCTCAGCCTTGGTATTGGCTCTATGGCTATCTTCGGAAGCTACATTGACAAGAGCCGTTCTCTCCTCGGGGAATCAGTAAACGTAGCAGTGCTTGATACATTCGTTGCAATCACATCAGGTCTTATCATATTCCCTGCCTGCTTTGCATACGGTGTACAGCCTGATGCAGGTCCCAGTCTTATATTCAAGACACTCCCCAACATATTCAACAACATGCCCTTCGGCAGAATTTGGGGAAGCCTGTTCTTCATATTCCTTTCATTTGCGGCACTTTCAACCGTACTTGCTGTATTTGAAAACATTATCTCCTGCACAAGAGATATTACCGGCTGGAGCAGAAAGAAAGCTTGCCTTGTTAACTGCATTCTGATGCTTGTTCTTTCTATGCCTTGTATCCTCGGCTTTAACGTACTTAGTAACGTTGTTACACCTGTTGGCAATATCATGGACGTTGAAGACTTTATCGTAAGCAACATACTTCTTCCTCTCGGTTCTCTTGTATTCGTTATATTCTGTGTATGCCGTTACGGCTGGGGCTGGGATAAATTTGTTGAAGAAGCAAACACCGGTAAGGGATTGAAAATCAAAAAGTGGATGAGAGGTTATATGACCTTTGTTCTTCCTGTAATTGTTGCAGTTCTTCTTGTAATCGGTATTGTTGACAAATTCATTTAATTATATCCCAAAAGTTAAAGGGTTATGTATGCGCTGCATACATAACCCTTTTTTAATTGGACAATATTCTTTTCAGCAGTGAGAATAATAAAATCAAAAAGCATATTCCAAGCCACACATCACCCACAGTTCTGTAAAGCGTACCATTGTCTGCAAGCGGAAGCTCATCAGCAATAAATCCTCTACTGTCAACGCCAAGGTTTTGTATCACTTTCCCGTTTGGCTTTATAAGTGCCGATATTCCCGTGTTTGCAGCACGGATGACAGGAACATTGTTCTCAATCGCCCTCAGCTTTGCGTTGGCAAGGTGATGCCGCAATGCACCCGAAGAGCCAAACCAGGAATCGTTGGTTGAAATGAGCATAATATCTGCACCGTCATTTACACTGTTCCTGCACAGTTCCGGAAAGATTGACTCATAACAGATAACCGTTCCCGCATTTGCAAAATCAAGATTGAACACTGCCGTCCCATCTGCCTCATACAAGTCTGATGACAGAGCATTCATTTCCGCAAGGGGCGGCATTATAATCTCAAAAATCGATCTGTACGGCAGATACTCACCGAAAGGCACAAGATGACGTTTTGAATAAGGGTCAAGTACATTCCCTTCGGTGGTAAACATAAACACCGAATTTCCGCTGTCATATTCCTGTTCGGAGAAGGCTCCCACTGCAAAATTGACACTGTTTTCTCTTGCAAAATCAGATACCCTCGCCCACGTTTTTCCACCCTCACGCAGGGTAAAGGGAAATGCAGTTTCGGGAATCAGAACTACTGTGTTATCAGGAAGCCCATCTGCTTTTGAGCTTGCAATCGCAGAATCGGCAAGTTCCATATAGATATCTACCATATCCTGAGAGCTTCCCGACCACTTTTCACTTGATGAAATATTGCCCTGCAGTGCGACTGCTGTAAATGTTTCTGCAGTTTCATACTGCTTTTCGGTAACGGCAATGCGACAAAATCCGAAAGCAAGGTTTACGGCAAAAATCGCAACTGAAACTGCTATAAGTCTTTTACTGAGAGCTCTGTTTATGATTGCATACGCCAGCAATGCGTTTATCAAAAGTACAATATATGCAATAAAATACGAGCCGAAAAAACTTGCACTCTGGATTATTGCTAGATTACCTGCCTGTGCAACAGAAACTCTGCACCAAGGAAAAGCGAGAGGACCTAAGGTTTGCAGATATTCGGTGAAAACAATTACGCAGGGAAAAAGCAGAGCCTTTATCCATACTGACACCTTTTCACCTGCCTTTTTGCACACTGCATAGCTAAGAAGCATCATTGAGGAGTGTATGACAGGTATTGCAATCAATGCAAAAACTATCACGGCAACACTCTGTATTTTATTAAATCCTATAAATTCCATAGGGTACAGTTCCGTTATCCAGAAATAACCCGTAAAGTAATATGCAAGTCCAAACAGAAACACACGGGAAGCCTGTTTCTTTAGTCCATCTGTTCCCGACAAAAACATATACGCAAGGGGTATATACATTATCCACGACAAAAAATAAAGACTTTCAAAAACAAACGGAACCGCACATACGGTTCCGCTTATTATCATGGCTCTTCTGGAAGCCGTTATTCTGTCTATGGCTTTTTTTATTCTATCCATAACAGTATTTTTCATAAATCAATTATCTACCTGTAAGTTCTGAAAGATATTCAGCGAAATCTCCTACTGTAATAATAGTATGCGCTTTTTCTTCGTCGATATCGACTTCGTATTTTTCTTCGCACATTACAATAAGGTCTGCGATTTCAAGAGAATTGAAGCCGAGGTCCTTTACGAATTCAGAATTAGCAGTGATTTCTGCTGCGTCAATAGACATTTCTTCTGCAAGCATTGCTTTGATTTCTTCAAACATTTCTTATCATCCTCCTTTGCAAAATAATTATTTTAATAATAATTACAAAATTAAATGAGCTTACTTGACAAGAAAACGTTTGATTTTCTTCGTGGTTGTCTTTTCAAACTCTGTCTTTCTGATTTCGATATTTCTTATCTGCTTGAAAGACGGAAGCTCTCTGTTAAGGTCAAGCACCTGCTTCTTAATATCCTCTGCTATTGTATCAATAGCCTCGTTTTCGGGATATGCGGCAAAATCAGGGAATATTACTGCTGTAAGCATTACTTCAGAGCCGTCGCCCTTATCTCTGCCGATTACTACACATTCCTTTATGCTTTCTATCTTGGCAAGGTATTCTTCGATTTCTTCGGGGAATACGTTTTTACCGTTATTGAGGACTATTACAGACTTCTTTCTTCCTGTAATGTAGATATACTTATCGGAATCCATATATCCGATGTCACCTGTCTTGAACCAGCCATCTTCGGTGAACACGTCATTATTCGCTTCGGGGTTATCGTAGTAACCAATCATTACGTTTTCGCCCTTAACGAGAATTTCGCCCACCAGTCTTCCCTGCTCATCTGTGCTTTCGCCGTCAATCATTACTTCACAGCAAGGCACTGCAGGACCAACTGAGCCGTACTTTCTCTTATAATAGGGATTTACCGCAATAAGGGGTGAACACTCGGTAATTCCGTAGCCTTCGCACACTTCAATTCCGATTGAATCAAAGAAGCCCATAAGGTCGGGGTTCATTGCCGCGCCTCCGCAGATAATCTTCTTAAGATTTCCGCCAAATGCTCCGAGAATGTCTCCAAAGAGCTTGCTTCGCATATCAACACCCACAAATCTCATTGCGTTGGATGCCGTCATACCAATTTTCAGCTGCTTTTCCTTGCCTTTTTTTCTTACTTCATCACAAATCTTTTTGTGGAAGGTTGTAACAAACAAAGGAACAAGAACCATAGCAGTAGGCTTGAACAGTTTAAGGTTCTTGAGAACGTGCTTAAGGTTGTCATTGATGCAAACAGTCACTCCGTACATCATTTCAGCAACTGTAATGGCAAGTTCATATGTGTGATGCATGGGAAGAACTGACATTGTCATATCTTCATCAGTGAAGTTAACCGATTCACACGCCGCGTTTGCACAGGACATAAGGTTTCTTTCTGAAAGCATTACACACTTGCTGGAGCCTGTTGTTCCGCTGGTGAAGAGCATAATGCTCATTTCTCCTCTGGGCTTTGCTCTCATTATTTCTGAGGGGAGTATACACTCAGGCTCTGCATCTGCAATGAAATCTTCAAAAGCTACAACTCTGTCATCCTCGAATTCGCCCATTTCTTCTTTTGAAGCCGTGATTATATATTCAAGGTTGTCAAGAGCGCCTGCTTCTTTGAGTTCTGCATACTTCTTTGCGTATTTAGGCGAAAACATTATTGCGTCCGCCTTGCTGATTTCAAGGAATCCTTTTATTTCACTTACAAGAAGTTCTTTGTCAAAGGGAATTATAACGCTTCCCGCTGAAATTACCGAGAAAAATGTGATAATCCATTCGGGGCAGGTTTCACCGATTACTGCAATTCTCTTACCTGCAAGACCTTTTTCTTTTATTGCCGAAATCATTTTTTCACACTTGGTGTAAAATTCACCGTATGTTATTTCAGCAACCTGACTTGGGCCTGTAAGATATCTGAAAAGCGGCTTTTCAGCGCGTCTTTGTACATTCGTAAGAATAAGCTGTCTGAGAGTTGATGAACGGGAAAACTCTCTGGGTGTCTTTTTTGCCATATAGCAAAACCGTCCTTTCAATAATAATTTTAATAGCATCTGTGAACACTATTACCTAACATAATATTATAGTCATTTTGAGAAATTTGTCAAGTCTCATTCAATTAATTGCGATTTTTTATTGACATAAAGGCTTGCCGGTTATATAATTATATATGTGAAATTATATTATGCTGTATTGAGGTTATTTACGCATATTTTTTGTTGTCCAACACAGCATTTACTTTAAAAATACAGTCCTTTGGGACAAGGAAAGGTTACACTTTATGATGAAAAGAAGAGAAGCAAGAGAAGCGGTTTTATGTATGCTGTTTGATTACAGTTTTCACTGTGAAGAAAAGCCTGAAGAACTTTTGGAGCTTTACCTTGAACACTATTATGATGAAAAAGAAAAATGCATTTGCAGTGAAATAAGAGAAGACAAATACTTCTCAAAAGTTTATTTCGGCGTTGTTTCCAACATCGGGGAAATTGATGAAATTATCGGCAAGTGTTCCGAAAAATGGAGTGCAAACCGCATCTCCAGAATTTCCTCCTCCATTCTCCGTATAGCAATATACGAAATGCTTTACTGCGAAGATATTCCCGTTCAGGTTTCCATCAACGAAGCTGTTGAACTTGCAAAAAAATTTGATACAGATGAAAGCTATACTTTCGTTAACGGCGTTCTCGGTGCTGCCGAAAAGATTATTAACGCAGACAAGAGCGACGCTGTAACCGAAGAATAAAATGGGAAAATATTTTCTCGGCATAGACACAAGCAACTACACAACAAGTCTTGCTCTGTGTTCAGACGGCAAAATCGTAAAAAGCGTGCACAGACTTCTGCCTGTCAAAGAGGGAGAAAAGGGTCTTCGCCAGAGTGATGCCGTTTTTCTTCATACAAAAGCTCTGCCTGAGCTTGCAGAAGAATTGTTTTCAAGCGAGGAATACTCTCCCGAAAACCTTAGTGCTGTGGGAGTTTCCGTGTCACCCCGTGACGCGGAGGGCTCATATATGCCCTGCTTTCTTGCAGGACTTTCCTTTGCTTCGGGAATTTCTGCTTCCCATAGAATACCTATGCACAGATTTTCCCATCAGGCAGGACATATCAAGGCTGGTGTATATTCTTCGGGCAATCCAGAAATTGAAAACGACAAATTCATTTCCTTTCATATTTCGGGCGGTACTACGGAAGCCTTGCTTGTGACACCAAGCGGTGATTCTTACAAATGTGAAATTATCGGCGGAACAAACGATGCAAGTGCGGGACAGATTATTGACCGTGCAGGGGTGCTTTGCGGTCTCTCTTTCCCTTGCGGAAAAGAGCTTGACCGTCTTGCGTGTGAATCGGGAAAAGTGCTTCCCTGCTCTGTAAGCATCAAGGATACATACTTTTCACTGTCGGGTTTGCAGAACAAGTTTGAAAGCTATATATCAGGCGGCGAAAGTGTAAACGATGCCGCAAGATTTATTTTTGAAAGTCTTGCAAAATGTTTTGCTAAATGCACTGATAAAATCAGAGGTAAATACGGCGATCTCCCCGTATTGTATGCCGGGGGTGTTATGAGCAACTCCATTATCCGCCAAAGACTTGCTTCTGTCACAGAAGCGTACTTTGCATCTGCTGAGCTTTCCAGCGACAATGCCTGCGGAACGGCTCTGCTTTGCGAAAACAAATACAACACAGAAAATTAAATTTCAAGGAGGATAAGAATGAATAACGGCATGCCCATTCTTTCGGTATCACAACTGAATGAATATGTTAAAAGTCTTATCGACTCCTCGGGATTTCTCTCTAAAGTATACATCAAGGGTGAAATTTCAAACTTTACAAACCACTACAAGACAGGTCATTTCTATTTCACGCTTAAAGATGAAAAGTCCTTGCTTAAAGCTGTTATGTTCCAGTTCTATGCCTCACGAATCGGCTTTGTACCCGAAAACAGTATGCAGGTGCTGGTAAGCGGAAGAATTTCAGTTTTTCCCCGCGACGGTGTATATCAGCTTTATGCCGAGAGTATGGAACCCCTCGGCAAAGGTGCGTTATATGCCGCCTTTGAACAAATGAAAGCGAGACTTGAAGCAAAAGGTTATTTTGACAGTGAATACAAGAAACCTATACCGAGGTTTCCTCGTAAAATCGGTATAATCACCTCCCCAATCGGTGCGGCTGTTGCCGATATGAAAAATATCATTTCAAGACGCTATCCTCTGGCAAACATTTGTATCTACCCTGCGCTCGTTCAGGGCGAGGGTGCAGCGGAGGACCTTTGCAAAGGTGTGCAGCATTTTGACGGTGACAGCGAATGTGACGTTATAATAATCGGCAGAGGCGGAGGCTCAATAGAAGACTTGTGGGCGTTCAATGATGAGGCACTTGCAAAGACAATTTTTGAGTGTAACACACCCGTTATTTCTGCCGTAGGACACGAAACAGATTTTACAATCTGCGATTTTGTTTCAGACCTTCGTGCGCCTACCCCATCTGCGGCGGCAGAACTTGCAGTGCCCGACAAAAACGAACTGATGCAGTATCTTTCTTCATCTGCCGCAAGAATTGGTACGGCTCTCGGCGCTCTTGTGGCATCAAAGAAGGCTGTACTTGAGACACTTTCTGAAAAGAAATGCTTTACAAGTCCGCTTTATATGACAGAGCGCTTAAACGAACAGCTTGCCGACCTTGACAGGAGGATTTCAAGAAGTGCTCAGCTCAAACTGGAAGCTGACAAGCACAAGCTCGGTGCGGTTTCTGCCCGCCTTGCGGCACTTAATCCTATGAATGTTCTGGCACGCGGCTATTCTGCCGTATTTGACCATGAAGGAAAAGTGGTCAGCAGCACAAAGCAGTTAAAGACAGATGACGAGCTAACGCTTGTTATGGCTGATGGGAAAATAAATGCCAAAGTTTTATAAATTCAAGGAGAATAATTATGCCTGCTAAAAAGACAACGGATAAAAATACAGAACTTACTTTTGAACAGTCACTTGAAAGACTGAGCGCTATTGCAGATATACTTGAAAACAAAAATCCTTCCCTTGAAGAAGCACTTGCTCTTTATGAAGAAGGAGCTTCCCTTCTCAAGGACAGTGCAGGAAAACTGAAGGAAGCTGAAGCAAAAATTACACTTCTCACAAAGGGCGAATAACTTTTACCGAACACGGAGATATTTATGTCAGTTTTATTTGAAAAAATGTCGGTCTGCTCAAAAATGACCGAGAACTTTATGCGCAAGCATACAGATGCATTTTATACTCGTCCCGAATTTGACGGTTATAGAGAGTATGTCAAGGATTTATTCGATTCCTTCTCTTACAGTCTGTTTGCAGGCGGTAAGAGACTTAGACCCTTCCTTGCCCTTGAATTCTGTGAGCTTTGCGGCGGTACTCATTCACAAGCTCTTTCCTATGCATCTGCCATCGAAATGATTCACACATTTTCACTCATACACGATGATTTGCCTTGTATGGACGATGACGATATGCGCCGCGGCAAGCCTACAAACCACAAGGTTTACGGCCAAGCCTGTGCTTTGCTTGCAGGTGATGCCCTTTCCCTTTATGCTTTTTCTGCGGCAACCGACAACAGTCTTTCTGCGGAGCAGAACTTAAGAGCAATTAAACTGATTGCCGAAAATGCGGGGATATGCGGAATGATTGCAGGTCAGCAGATTGACATAAACGCAGAAAACAATGCTCACTCTGACGAAAAACTGCTCACACTGCTCCAGAACAAAAAAACAGGCGCGTTATTTGAAGCAGCTTGTCTGCTTGGCTGCATTGCGGCAGGGAAAACAGAAAATGACAAAGAATATGAGGCGGCAAAAAAGTTTGCTTTACATATAGGACTTGCATTCCAGATAACCGATGATATTCTTGATGTTTGCGGAGATGAAGCTGAACTCGGCAAGAACATCGGCAGTGATGCGGAAAACGGCAAGACAACCTTTGTTACGCTTTTGGGAATTGATGGCGCAAAAGAAAAGGCTCTTCGGGAACTTGCAGATGCAAAAGCAGTTCTTGGTGTTCTTGAAGAAAAAGGTGCTGACACGTCAGCTCTTTATGAACTGTGCGACTTTATATACGCAAGAAACAACTAAGATTTATACATAAAGGATTTGTTAAGTTTGTATTCGATTTCGGCTTTGTTTGAAAATTTTCCTGCTATGATGGCATTATCCGCCTGGGTAATTGCTCAGGTTGCAAAATTTTTTATTACACTTATTCTTAACCGAG
This sequence comes from Eubacteriales bacterium, assembly GCA_045653405.1. GTDB lineage: Bacteria > Bacillota > Clostridia > Oscillospirales > CAG-382 > UMGS882. The sequence goes on from JAZOLW010000078.1 coordinate 14,545, forward strand.
ATGAGCTTTCATTAGGTGTACTCGTTTCCTCCGGTGGTATGCCCTCCTCACATACTGCGACTGTGTGTGCGCTGACAACTGCAGTAGTTCTTGAACAGGGTTTGGGCTCTACTATGTTTGCAATATGCGGTGTTCTCAGTTTTATTGTAATGTATGATGCTACAGGCGTCAGAAGAAGTGCAGGTGAACAGGCACAGACTCTTAATCAGCTTATAACTCATCTTTTTGACCAGAAGCAAATTCCCATTGATACAACTGTTAAGGAAATTCTCGGTCACACTCCCCTTCAGGTAATTATCGGCGCAATACTCGGAATTTGTATACCCTTGATTGCAAGATTTTGCATCGGATTATAAGTTTTACGGATTATTGCAAAAATATTTTAAAAATATCTTGACAAATTAAAGAATGGTGCTATAATGATGTCAATATTTCAATTTAGTTTGATGAAACGAAAGGAAAAAAGATATGAAGCTCTTAAATATTACTTCTGTATATTTTTATAGCTTTTTCTTTAGCTTTGCTTATTATTTCAGCAAGGCCTTTCGTCGTTGTGCTTTAAACTGATTGATTTAAAAGCAGATATTGATGATGAAAGGCCGTAGTTGAACAAACTGCGGTCTTGTTTTATTTGTATCGGCACCAAAACAAAAATTATTGAAAGGAACTAAAAACTATGGTAATCGTATTAAAAAATAATTGTGATAAAGTTCAGCTTGACAGACTTACAGCCTGGCTGTCGGAAAAGAATATAACTCCCCAGTTCACTCACGGTGTCGGTCAGACAATTATGGGTCTTGTGGGTGACACATCAAAAATTGACATCGATATGCTTTGTGCTCTTGAAATTGTTGAAAGCGTAAAGCGAATTGCTGAGCCTTACAAAAAGGCAAACCGCAAATTCCATCCCGAAGATTCAGTCATTGAAATTGTTCCCGGCGTTAAAATCGGCGGCGGTAATCTTATGATTATGGCAGGGCCCTGCTCTATCGAATCAGAAGAACAGCTTTGCGACATAGCAGAAGCTGTTAAGGCAAGCGGTGCAAACATTCTTCGCGGCGGTGCGTTCAAGCCCAGAACCTCACCATACGCATTCCAGGGGATGCGTGAAGACGGTCTTAAGCTTTTGATGAAAGCAAAGGAAAAAACAGGTCTTCCTGTTGTTACTGAAATTATGGACTACAATCATCTTCCCCTTTTCGAAGATGTTGACATCATTCAGGTCGGTGCAAGAAATATGCAGAACTTCGAGCTTCTCAAGCATCTCGGCAAGACAAACAAGCCCATTCTTCTCAAGCGTGGTCTTTCCAACACCCTTGAAGAACTCCTTATGAGTGCCGAATACATTATGGCGGGCGGAAACGAAAACGTTATTCTCTGCGAAAGAGGTATCAGAACATTTGAAACGGCAACAAGAAATACTCTTGACATTTCTGCTGTTCCTATGCTTCACGCAATGACACATCTTCCTGTTGTTCTTGACCCCAGCCACGCAACAGGTAAAGCTATGGCTGTCCCTTCAATGTCACTCGCTTCTGTTGTAGCAGGTGCTGACGGACTTATTATTGAAGTTCACAACAACCCGTCTAAGGCTCTTTGCGACGGCGCTCAGTCACTTACACCTGTACAGTTTGACGAGCTTTGCAAAAAAATTGACGCTGTAAAGCCCTACGCTTACAGAGGTTAAAAACTTCAAAATTAATGTCATTTCGCTTGTAAGAAAAGAATTGACGAAAATTAACTATCGGGAGATATATGTTTATGAAAACAGTTAAGGTAAAAACTTCAACTGAATATGAGGTACTCATAGGAGAAAATCTCCTTGAAAGTACAGGAGGACTTGTTGCAAAGGTGAAAAAGCCTTGCAAAGCTGCAATCATTTCCGATGACAAGGTTTTTCCGCTTTACGGAGAAACGGTAAAGAAGAGTCTTGAGGAAAGCGGATATTCGGTATATTCGTTCACCTTTGAAAACGGAGAAAAGTCC
>JAZOLW010000079.1:0-1866 GCA_045653405.1 Eubacteriales bacterium
CATCGGGTTCAGAATGACAATTTCATATTATAATTTCTTAGCCTTGTAAAGAACAAGTGCGCCTGCAACAGCGGCAACGATTGTAATAAACATCAGTGTGCCTGCGCCCATAGCGGGTGAGAAAATGAGAACAACAACACCTGCAATAAGGGGTGCAACACAGAGCTTGAGATGTTTGCCGAAATAGCTTGCGGCAAGTGCACCGAAGAGTGCGGGAAGAACAAAGTCAAAGGCGGGCTTGAACACACCTGTTGTAAGGTTATCAAGAACGGGTGAGAAAACAAGAACACCTACAGCAATGATTACTGTTGTAACAATAGCTGAAACTGCGATTGCAATTGTTGAGATAACTTCGCCTTCTTCTGTGTTTGCGCGAACCTTTGCGTTTTCCATAGCCTTGAGGCCGCAGGGAAGCTTAAGGTTTGAGATGTTACCTGTTACGAAGCTGAGATATGCGCCGCCTGCGCCGAGGAGGGGCACGTAAGTAATAACTTCGACAATAGCAGTAACCCAATAGAGACCCATAAGCTTGGGCATAACAACCTTAAGTGCTGCAATATCAGGCCAAGCGCCCATATCAAAACAGATGATAACAGGAACTGAAAGAAGAACAAGTATAGCACCAATATCCCAAAGGATACCCCATTTGTGAACTTTGTCAAAATAAGTTTTCTGCATGGTTTATTCTCCTTTCTTTAGTTTGATGAAAGCACGGTGCCGATTTCATACCAGCCGTGATTTACGATTGATTCGGGTAATACGTTTGTGAGAAGAATTGCGATTCCCATTGCGCCGAACATTGCAAGGGGCATTGCAAAAGGCTGAAGCTTATCGAGCTTGAACTTTTTGCAGATACCTTCAAGAATAACGAGAAGAATCATTGCGGCAACAAGAACCATTATTGACATTGCGCCTGCTGAGCCTGAAATCTGCTTAATCTTCTCAACGCTTCCGTCTGCGGCTGCCTGAGAAATTGTTGTTGCGGTGTAGCCGTTGATTTCGCGGGCAACAAAAGCAAAAACGATACCGATGAAAGCTGCGGCTGAAATAGCATCGCCAAGCTTCTTTGAATTTTCGTTTTTATTAACAACGTCGCCAACCTTCTTCTGAAGCTTCTTGCAAAGGAAGGGAACGAGAATAAGGGGAGCAATGCTGCCGAGAGTCATTGCCCAGGCGATGGTTGCAAACTGCTGTTTGTCACCAACAGCGCTGTTGATTGTTGTGCCCCAGAAATCAAGCGCAGTCTGTGCTGCGGTTGTTTCATAAGCAAGGTTACCGATAACAGTAAGTCTTATCCAGGGAAGAACAAGACCGAGCGCATTAGCAAGCACAAGAACGGTTGCAAGAATTGAAATTGCGGGCGCAACTGTAAAAAGAGCACTTGTGATGGCTGTGTTTTTGAGTGTATCCTTGGAAATACCGAGTTCTTTACCTTTCTTCCATGACTTAACAAGGAAGAAAACTGACTGAGCAAGAACAAAAACTACAACGCCCAGCGCAACGGCAAGGATAACAGGACTTGTTCTGAAATCTTGAAAATTCAAAGAAATCACTCCTATTTATTCATAATGTATTAATAATATCATATTGATATAGAATTAGTCAAGATTTTATATTAAATGAAACAAAAAGACGATATAAAAAATATTTTGAAAAATTTTAAAAAAAGACTTGACTTACACGTTTTTTTATGATATATTAATCGAGCGTTCTGCGGAACACAGCAATATGCTGGTGTAGCTCAGTTGGTAGAGCAGCTGATTTGTAATCAGCAGGTCGGGGGTTCGAGTCCGTCCACCAGCTCCAATTTAATATGGAAGAGTTCCCGAGCGGCCAAAGGGAGCAGACTGTAAATCTGCCGTCAAC
>JAZOLW010000080.1:0-5275 GCA_045653405.1 Eubacteriales bacterium
TTTGATATTACAGGCTCGGGAGTTTCCAGTTTTCTGTTGTTGAAGTAGCACATTATGTCGCCGCTGTCCACGAAATGCTCTGCCATATCAAGCACAAGGTCAAGCGATCCGCCGCCGTTATCTCTTAAATCAATGATGAGCTTCTTGTATCCGTCAGCCTTAACCTTTCTCAGCAACTCGTAAAAGTCGGCTGCAAGAGTTTCACTTACAAAGCTTGATATGCCTATGTATGCAACCTGCTCTTCCTCGAAATATCTGAGTGTAAGCTCGTCGTTCATCACAACACCGCGTGTCATTTTAACTGTGATGAGCTCACCGTCACGCTCAAGTACCATCTCTATTTCGGGGTTGTAGTTTTCGTATTTTCCGTTTTCAAGACGTGTGCTTGCGAAAATGTGGGGGCTCTTGAGAAGAACCGACACTGCAGTCCAGGTAAGGCGTGTGATGTCCATACCCATTACCGAAACGATTCTGTCTCCTGCCTTTATTCCTGCTTTTTCTGCGTTGGAATCTCTCAGTACCTTTTCGATGATTACCGAGTCTCCGTTGTCTGCTACTACGATGCCGTAGCCTGCATTGGGAGATTTAACTGACATATAGCCTGAATCTGCTTTGTGAAGAGCACTGTACTTGTCCATTGTGCCGAGCAGAGTGTTTAGCATAAAGTCAAAGTAAACAGGCTGCTTGTCCATCATATCGTATATGAATTTTTCAATTACTTCTTCTCTTGTAAACTCGTAAAGGTGTTCCCTTACATACAGGTCAATAACCTGATTGAACAGGTAATAGGCGTAGTTTGTCGGCTCGAATTCTTCAGGATTGCTTCCGGAAAACTCAATGCCCGTATCGCTTTCAGTTTCTGTTTCTTCACTTGGCTGACCGTCAGAATCTGTTACCTCATTGGAGCTTTCTTCGGACGGAGTCTGAACTTCTTCAGTTGTTTCCGACTTGCTTGCCTCATCAAGCTCGTTTCTTATATCGTTAATGTTTGATGCAAATGTACATACTGTACTCGAAAATACCATACAGCATACAACAATGCACGCAATAACTCTTTTTAACATCCTTTTTCTTCCTTTCGTTATTTCCGTTTGTTACACTTTACAGTTTTTGTCACCGTCTTTGAAGCTGTCGGCTGTCAGTGTGAAGTCTGTTACCTCTGCAACAATTCCGTTTACCTCTATGGAGTAACTTACAGTAAGACTTCCGCCGTCCTTGGTCATATTGTTTCTTATGTCGTCGGTGCTTACACACAGATGCAAGGGAGACTGCAAATCGTCAGACTTAGAGGAAATCCCGTCGTCAAACAGATTTGCAGGAAGCGCAATAAAGTTGCGCTTGCCCTTTTCAAAAACTATTTCAGACGAATCGTACTCGTCACCGCTGAGTGTTACAACTCCGTCATCCCGTATATGTATGCACATAGGAGACTCGTCGCTTCCGTAACGGATGAATATTCCGTTTTCGTCTTCCTCGTGTACCGAACCCTCTGTCATATACTCAACTTCCTTGTTGCACTCGGGAAGAGTTGCAAGTCCGTCAAGATGAGTTTCGGGCAACGTGTCAAGAAGCATCTCCTCGTTGTCCTCGGGTGTCATAAAGTCGCTATGGATTGCAGAGGGTTCATCCTCTGTAAATACACTGTCGCCGTATACGTTTGAAAAAACATAATCGCAGGCGAAATAGTGACTCCCGGAGATTTTTATGGCAAAATCCCGTTTGTTTATGATTTTCATTGTCTTTGCCTTTCTTTGCAGTTATTTTGCTTGATATAAATAGTCATCAATGTTGATTTTTGTTACACTGTCTACCTGCTCTCCTAAAAACAGGGAAGCAGTGTTGCTGAAATTGTGTGGGTTGTCACTCACAAAGAAATTATGCTTTCCGCCACTTTCATTTGCAAGTCCCATTAACTCAAGATATTCTTTCAGTGCCGCCGCCGCACAGCTTCCCGAGTCTACAATTTCAACATCTCCAATTATCTCGGAGGCACATTTCTTTACAATGTCCTTGATAAGAGGGTAGTGAGTGCAGCCGAGGATTATAACATCTGGTTTGAAATCAGCAAGCTTTGAAACATATTCACGGGCTATCTCCGTTGTTATGGGATTGTCATTGTCTATATATCCGTTTTCAACCAGAGGTACAAACATAGGGCATCCCACGCCCAAAACTTCGGCATCGGGGTTAATGGATTTCACCGTTTTGTCAAATGCACCTGCCGAAACGGTAGAGGGAGTTGCAAGCACACCGATTCTGCCGGTTTTTGAAAGAGAGCAGGCAAGTCTGCTTGCAGGCTCAACAACGCCGATTACGGGAACATCAAATGTGTTTTGCAGAAGCTCAAGGGCAGTAGAACTTACAGTGCCGCAAGCAACCAACACAGCTTTGACGGAATTGGTGAGCAAAAAGTTCATATCGTCGCAAGCGTATTTTTTGATGATTTCGGGTGAACGGGTTCCGTATGGAAGTCTTCCCGTATCACCAAAGTATATAATATCCTCGCAGGGGAGAATTTTCTTTATTTCACGAACCGCGGTAAGACCGCCAAGCCCTGAATCGAACACTCCGACAGGGAGAAGTTTGTTTTGCATATATCTACCTCACCATAAATATATATAAATATTATATATATAATAATATACGCTAATTATAGCACACATATCCGCAAAAGTCAAATAAATTGGGCAAATTTAAGCTGTTCTTTGATAACAATTAAGAGAATGTTCACAAATTTTGGTAAACATATGCCTTAAAACGAAAAATACCCCGCTTTTTGGCGGGGTACTGGAGTTTTGTTCATATTTTCTTTATAACTTTGTTCAAGGCTTTGTATACGAAGAATGCACCTATGGAGGTAAGTATTATTTCGGGAAGCATATAGCATCCGTTGTATACAAGGCTGTACAGAAAAGTGTTGTCTGTTTCAAAGCCTTCCCAGAGTTTTCCAACGGCGGCGAAAACGAAAATTCCGCTGAGCATATGGGAAACAAATCTGAGGAGAACTGCGATTACGGTTCCGGAAATGATACCTGTCATTCCTTTGTTTCTGAACATACCTGCAAGACCGATTACGGTAAATGCAACGATATAGTCAAGCATAATGCAGGCGAACAGCATACCCGCTGTAAGACCCCAGCCGAGAAGCCCATCCATTGTGATGCCGAAAACAAGCTGTATGCAGGCATATACGAAAGAGGAGAACAGACCTTGCTTAAGGCCGTACATTACGGAAACGAGGGCAACGGGGAGCATACTGAGGAGCGTAATACTTCCGCCCCAGGGCATATTCCAGATTTTGACAAGGCTAAGTGCGGTGGAAAGAGCCACCATTACTGCGCAGACGCACAGCATTTGAAGTTTTTTGTTTTTCATAGAAAAACCTCCGTTAAAAATAAAAATACCGCACACAATATCGGTGCGGTTGCTTTTATTTTTTAAAGCTATCTCCCTACGCCGGTATTATCCGTTCAGGTTTAAAGGGTTCAGACCGTTTGGTCTGTCTCAGCCGTAAAACAGCACCCCTGATATCTATGCGGTTCGTAAAGAGTATAAATGTTATTGGCAAGAAATTCAAGAACATTTTGTTAATTTTTGCTTGTAAGTCTTTCTGTTTGTTCTAGACCTAACACTTTTTCCAGTGTATCGGAGTATCTTTCGGGCACAATCCAGTTGTTTTGCTTTGATTTTCTTAAGGTGGCATATTTTACGCCTGCGGCAAAGCCCTGGAGAATGTGATAATAATTACTTGAAGATTGGATTTGTATATCTAATTCTTCAAGTTCTACCGGAGTTTTATATATTTCAATGCCATTATCTCTGGCGTAACGGAATTTCTTTTCATTGAGGTCGACAATCTGATATGTAAGCTCTTGGAGTTCTTTTGTAAGTTTTTCGTATAATTTATCCATCTTGTTTTCCTTCCCCTTTGTTTTGAAAATAAAAAAGTGCGCAGCCGAGGCTACGCACGAAAAATGCACAGCTCGATTGCTGCGACACAATTCCACATATTGGTTTTCACCATAAGTATGCGAAAAAGAGCGTGCATTTTTACCAAAGTAAAAAATACACACTTATGGTGTCCCAAAAATATGGAATTATGTCGCAAAGGTATTATAACACATACTTTTAAGTTTTACAATACCCAATTTAATGCTAGGTTGATTGGTTTTGTTCATAGTTTTGAATGACATTTTGTGAATGTCATATTTTGATTATAAACGCCTATAATAAAAATGTCAGCAGTGAATGTCAAAATGTGAGGTGATGTTTGTGTTTAAAAATAAGTCGTCAGGCTTAAATAATATTTGTGGAGCAAAAATTGCCGATTTGAGAAAAGCACAAATTCCTAAATTATCACAAAATAAACTCGCATCGAAACTTCAAATTGTAGGAATAGATATTGATAAAAATGCAGTTCAGCGCATTGAGGCAGGAAAACGATTTGTTACTGATATTGAACTAGTAGCATTTGCTAAAGTTTTGGGTGTTACAAGTGACTATTTGCTTGGCATCCAAGAAAACAAGAAATAATTTGAGCACAAGGCAGTTGCCCTGTGCTTCTTTTTTCCTTCCCCGTTTGGGGAAGGGGGACCACGCTCTGCGTGGTGGATGAGGTTTGCGTGGTGGATGAGGTTTGCGTGGTGAGTGAGGGGAGATATTCCGTCACTGCGGCGACGGGTTACTTTTGTGCGAACAAAAGTAACCAAAAATCGCAAGGGAGTTCCCTTGCCCCCGCGCCCATCAATTAAATTTTCTTACCAACTGTATCCGAAATTATACCTAGTGAGAAAATTTTGAGATTGATGGGCGCATATATGTGCAACTGCTCTGCCACAAAGATGTTTATAATTAAATATCAGTTTATATTAATAGTTTATCAGTGACACATTAGTTTAATTTATCACAAACCAAGCCATCGGAACGTGCAACTGACTGAGGTGTACATCAGACAGGTAATAAGAATCGCACAGAGCAGCCACGCCTGATGTAAATATCACTTTTAGCAAGAGTTTGTTTTGCGTTGATGTGCAATTTCACTTCGCACCGCCCGTCAATCTCAAAATTTTCTCATTTGATAAAAATTCAGATGCAGTGGACAGAAAATTTAATTGACGGGGCGCAGGTTCGAAGGGCGGAGCCCTCGGGTGTTTTTGGTTACTTTTTACACAAGTAAAAAGTAACATAAGAAAAGTGGCAGTAAATTCTTTTGACCGTCGCAGGGGTCAAGGGTACTCCCTTGCAATTTTGGTTCCTTTGTTTGCACAAAGGAACC
>JAZOLW010000081.1:0-4490 GCA_045653405.1 Eubacteriales bacterium
TAAACCGCAAATAAGATTTGCACTTGCGGAACTTTTCAGATAACACACAATATTAAATGTAAACCTCCGTATATATTCCCGAATTAAGGCAAGAATATATGCGGAGGTGTTTTTTCGTGAAAAAAGAAAATAATTCAAATACGGGTATCAGAAAACAGCTTATGAGCGGAGCTGTCTACATTGCTCTTGCCGTTACAGTGGTGGCAGTTACCGTCAGTACAATTACCGCAACATTTTCTGATGGTAAAGACGGCAAAAATTCCGTTACTGACGGAGAATCTCTTTATCGCGGACAGTATGAACTGAATTTGCCTGACATAAGAATCCCCGATGCATCACCCGATGCAGGACCCGATACTGCAGTATCGGACATCAAGCAGGGAGTTGATGCAAAAGTAACCGAGCCTGCACCCGAAGCAAAGCAAGACGAGAGTGTTGCTGAAAAAAGCGGAAGCGGTGAACAGGACAAGGATACAGGTGCTTTGCAGAAACTGACAGAACCTGAATCGGAAAGCGGTGTGCCGGACAAAAAGAAACCTGTTTCGGAAGAACCTGCAGAGGAAACCTTTGAGATGGGATACGGCGGTTTTATAAAGCCGTGTTCGGGTTATATAAGCAAGGAATTTTCCGTTGAAGTGCCTGTGTATTCCGCTACTATGTACGATTACCGCACTCACGCAGGTGTTGACATTGCCTGCGACATCGGAACTCCCGTAAAGGCGGTTACAAATGGATATATTCTCGATATATATGATGACTATATGTACGGAAAGACTGTAGTGATTGAACACGCAGACGGAATTTATTCTGTTTACAGCAATCTTTCGCCCGACTTACCTGTGGAAACGGTTGCCGGAAGAAGCGTTATGACGGGAGAGGTTATCGGCGGAGTAGGGGACAGCGCACTGTGTGAAGTATCCGAAGTCAGCCACCTGCATTTCGAAATGCTTAAAGACGGAATATTTGTCGATCCTGAAGATTATATTAATTGAGAGTTGAGAATTGAGAATTAAGGAAGAAAAGCAGCAAAACTTGCTGCTTTTCTACATAAATTTGTCAATTGATAAAGTTTGTTCTGAGTTTGGGTTCTCTTTCGGGTATTTCAATACCTGCTTTTTTACCTGCTTCAATGCATCTGAGCAGCCAAGCCATATTATCTGCAAGGGTACGCATTGTCTGCAATCCTTCTTCGTCACGCAATACGTCGTCAGGGGTTGAACCGTGTACCTGATTCCAATACTGTGATGTGACTACGGGCATATTGTTTATCATAAAATATTTGTTTATATTGTCAAAAGCCGCACTTGCGCCTCCTCTGCGGCAGCTTACTACTGCGCAGGCAGGCTTGTTCTGCATTCTTGACGATGCTGAATAGAAAAGTCTGTCCATAAACGACATAAGCTGTCCCGAAGCACCTGCGTAATATACGGGCGAGCCGAAAATGAAACCGTCTGCTGTGTCCAGCTTTGCGGCAAACTCGTTTACTTTGTCATCAACAAAGCATTTGCCTGTTTTGGAACAGGTTCCGCAGGCAACACAGCCTGCAACGGGAGCTTTGCCTAGTTGAAATATCTCGGTTTCTATGCCGTGCTTTTCAAGGCGGTCAGCGGCTTCTTTCAGTGCTGTGTATGTGCATCCGTTCTGACGGGGGCTGCTGTTTACAAGTAAAACTTTCATAATTATAACATTCTCCTTAATAGTAATGATGAGATGTGGCTACTGAATTTTATGCTTTTGTACAATAATTGTAACACTTTTTTGAAATCTTTCAACAAAAAAATGAAAAATATTGAAAAAGTGATTGACATTTGCTATTGGATGTGTTATTATTACCCTGTAATATTGAATGGGCATTTTATACCCTATTTGCCTTTTTGCAGGGTGGTTCTGTAGAAAAGCGGACAGTATGCTTGCCTGTTATGCCGGGTTGCTTCACTGTGAAGCACTGATTCGGTAAATACAAATTAAATTTTTACACATCATGAAAGGAAGAGCCTCATGAAAAGATTACTCCCTGTGCTTTTAGGCATTATGTTAGTTCTTACTGTTGCTGTTGCAGCAGAAACAAAACCTATTCAGTTCCCTGTTGATGAAACAGGTGCGTTTGATGTTTCCTATGAAGGAACTCCCGGTGCTCTTTATGCACTTGCTGTGGTAGCAGGTGAAAAACTTGATCCTCAGAATCCTGTAATTACAGAAGACAATGTCCAGTTTATTGACCAGAAGACAGCTGATTCCGAAGGCAATGTAATTTTTGACAACGTTCTTCTTAAGGACGCTGACGAAAAGAGCTATGTGTATCTCGGCGGAACTGACCTTGGCGAAGCTGTATATCTTGGCACTGTTAACGAGGACTTATCCATCAAAAACGTTAATGTTGGAGATATCATCTACCTTCAGAATGGTGAGAAAGTTGTTGTTACTGAGGATGATGTTGTTACTGAGGATGATGTTAGTAAATACATGCTTAAAAACACAGATAATGGTTACGTAGTAGTTAATACTGTTGAAGACGGCGTTCAGAAAACTCAGAAGGTTTACAAGGTTGAAAACTCTACTGTTACAGAAGTTGAAAACTATACAAACGGTGCAGTTAATACTGCTGTAGCTTCAATCAAGGCTGATGACCCTAAACTGGCAGGCATCAGAACACAGGCTAAGTTTGCTATATCTCTTAAGAACAACGTTAAGGAAACCGGCTTTATTGCTACAATCGAATCACCTACATTCAAGTCAAGAATGACGGCAAACGGCAAGGATCCTGATAATTATGAACTCACACTTGATCTTTATTCTATCGGAGCTATTGCTAAACCCGGTGTTGCGTACAGCAAGGAAACAGGCGTTGACAGATATGAAGAACTTGATGCTCTTACAGGTCTTAAGACTGTATACTGCGTAGTTACAAAGGAAGGCGGAGTTAACCTCACAGCTAATACTGTACTTTATAACGTAGCAGTTCGTCCCTATTACATTCTTGAAGATGATACAGTAATCTACGGCGAAACAACAAAGAACACAATCTATGATGTAGCAAACAGCATTAAGAATAACGAGCCTGAAATATATGAGAATGAGATTTACACGAACTACATTGATACAGTTCTCGGCTTAGTTAAAGGCGACGTTATCATCCCCGGCAAGGATCTTTTCGATCTGTTGGTAGAATAATATTAATATGTTGAATTAATTTTAAATATCAGGTGCAGTCCCCAAACGGACTGCACCTTGCTATGTTTTTAAAATAAAGTTTGAATTTGGTAAAAACACGGTCATATTATGCCGTATTTACAAGAAATTCTTAAAAGTTTCAAAAAATAACGCAAAATATTAGTCAAAAACTTATTTACAAGTACAAAATAATGTGATAAAATAATACTCGTGGCAGTGTGCCACATATTCGGCATTTCAAAAATATTTATATAAATGGAGGAATTAAAATGTCCCAGAGAAAGAAAGTTTCCATGGATGGTAATACAGCGGCGGCTCACGTCTCTTATGCCTTCACGGAAGTTGCAAGTATCTACCCCATCACACCTTCATCCGTTATGGCTGAAGTGACAGACACTTGGTCTGCAACAGATAAGAACATTTTCGGCGAACCTGCAAGAAACATTTTTGGCGAAAAGGTTAAGGTTATCGAAATGCAGTCTGAAGCAGGTGCTGCAGGTACCGTTCACGGTTCTCTTGCTGCTGGTGCTCTCACCACTACATACACTGCTTCACAGGGTCTTCTTCTTATGATCCCTAATATGTATAAGATCGCAGGCGAACTTCTTCCCAACGTTATCCACGTTTCTGCAAGATGTGTTGCGTCTCACGCTCTTAACATTTTCGGCGATCACTCTGACGTTTATGCGTGCCGTCAGACAGGTTATGCTATGATGGCTGAGTCCAATCCTCAGGAAGTTATGGATCTCGGCGCTGTTGCACATCTCGCAACAATCAAGGGCAGAGTTCCTTTCCTCAACTTCTTCGACGGTTTCCGTACATCTCACGAAATCCAGAAGATTGAAGCTTGGGACTATGAAGACCTCAAGGAAATGGTTGACCTTGATGCTGTCAAGGCTTTCCGCGCTCGTTCAATCAACCCCGAACACCCTGTTCTCAGAGGCTCTGCTGAAAACGGAGATATCTTCTTCCAGCACAGAGAAGCTTGTAACTCTTACTACGATGCACTTCCTGCAATCGTTGAAGAATATATGAACAAGGTTAACGCTAAGATTGGTACAAACTACCAGCTCTTCAACTACTACGGCGCACCCGATGCAGACAGAGTAATCGTTGCTATGGGCTCCGTATGTGACACAATTGAAGAAGTTATTGACTATATGAACGCTAACGGCGAAAAGCTTGGTCTTGTTAAGGTTAGACTTTACAGACCTTTCTGCGCTGAAAAGCTTGCTGCAGCTATCCCTGCAACAGTTAAGAAGATTGCTGTTCTTGACAGAACAAAGGAACCCGGCTCTCTCGGCGAACCTCTCTACCTC
>JAZOLW010000082.1:0-24106 GCA_045653405.1 Eubacteriales bacterium
TGAGCGCATAATTAAACGCGAAGCTCAAAGACTTGAGCTTTCCCTTGAGGCAGGCGCAAAGCTGAAAGAGCAAAACCCTGATGCCAAGATTGCGGTATTTACACATTACCCAATCGTTTTCGGCGAGTTTATAAACTATGAGATAATAGATGTGCTTTACAAACATGGTGTGACGGATGTATATTACGGACATCTGCACAACGTAAAGGAAAGTCAGCTTGACAAGAGTTATTTAGGCATTGATTTTCACCTTGTTGCAGGGGATTATATCGGATTTATGCCGCAGCAAGTAAAATAATATGAAAAAGCGGGAATGGCAGGCATTCCCGTTTTTTAAAAATTACGGGACGGGTTTTACCGTCCCGTGTATAATTTAATTTTGCGCGTTATTCTTCAGTTTTTTCTTCTTTATGTGCTTTTGTTTTGTTGTTGATTTCAATTACGTTCTTTACAAGAAGAATAAACATCATTATACCCTCGTATGTAAGACGGACAGCAACAGGTCCTATTACCATTGTCAGAATGCTGGTGATGAGTCCTGTAAAGAAAGAGGTTATAACACGCCAGAATGGCATACCGTACTGGAATACGTCTGAAAGATTTTCGAAAATGCCCAAAAATGATGACAAAACACCCACAACACCGGCTGCTATAAATATAACTGTAAAGAGAGTGAATATAAATTTCAGCACTGACTCGATGTAAAGCTTTTTGAAGTTGAAATAATCGTGAACAAACTGGAGAGCTTTGTTTTTGAATGTGCCGTCATACTTTTTGGGAACAACCTTGAGATACAGAAATACCATTCCCAGAACAACAAGAACAATGCCGACAAAACCGGTTAAAAGAGTGATTGCGTTTGACATAATCAAGTCCTCCTCAAATTAAAATATTTGCTTGCGCAACACTATTTTATCATAAATAGCGATTTTTTGTCAATATCTGTCGGACTTCAAACAAAGAAAAAGCAGACACAAAACGTGTCTGCCGATATTCTATTCTGCAAGTATCTTATCAAGCCACACCGAGCCGATATTCAGTGCGTCAACAAGCGTTTTTCTCTCAACTTCGTTGAGAATTTTTTCCTTCTTCATTGCAAGCTCAGGGTCTGTGCTCTGGAGCTGAACGATTATTCTTGAGGGAACCTCTGTTCCTGCAACTGTTGTGTTTTCAAGTACGGTGAGAACAACAATTGCCTTGTTGTAGGGCTCGCCGTAATAAATTTTATTTCCGCTTTTAACAATGGGATAACCCTTGTATTTCAGAAGATCTGTCATTTGCTTCATTCCTTTCGGTTACTCTGCAAGATAGCTTGAAACAAGAATCTTCAGAAGTTCATCTCTGTCAAGCTTCGCAATGATTGCTCTTGCGTTGTTGTAGTTTGTGATATAGGTCGGGTCTTCGGAAAGAATGTAGCCGACTATCTGGTTTATGGGATTGTATCCCTTTTCCTTAAGAGCGTTGTATACCGTTGTCAAAGCCTGCTTGGTTTCCAGCTCTTTAAGCTGAGAAATGGAAAAAGTCATTGTTTTTCCGTTCTGATTTTCGGCCATTTCCGTCACTCGCTTTCTTTACAAGTATTCTTGTTAACATTATATCTGATAAATCTTTAAATATCAAGGGAATTAAGGATGATTTAACATTTCTGTAACATAGCGGGGAAAAAGAGCTCGAAAAAGGCAATGTTGTGACGTTTTTTGCCGTATCGTTCAAAAAAACACTTAAAATACTGTGCAAAAGGGCAAATATTCAAAAAAATGGAGAGTATAGCAATATTTCTCTTTACAAAATTAAATGTGTGTGATATAATTATAGGCAGATTATCAGGGATTTGTTCCGATAATACTACATTTTAGTTTTGGAGGAAAACAAAATGAAAAAGTTTTTAGCAATCGCTCTTGCTGCTCTTATGGTATTTGCAATGGTTGCTTGTACTCCCGCGGCTCAGAACGAAGAAAAGGTACTTAAGATTGGTGTATTTGAACCTTCAACAGGCGACTCTGCTTCCGGCGGTAAGAAGGAAATTCTCGGTATGCAGTATGCAAATTCCGAAACTCCTACAATAACTCTCGGCGGCGAAGAATACAAGGTTGAACTTGTTCTTGCTGACAACGGCTCAACAACAGACAAGGCTCCTTCCGCAGCTACAGCTCTCGTTGACGCAGACGTATCCATCGTACTCGGTTCATACGGTTCCGGCGTATCAATGGCAGGCTCCGAATTCTTTGACCAGGCAGGTCTTGCAGCTATCGGCGTAACTTGCACAAACCCCAACGTAACAGCAGGCAACTCACACTACTTCAGAATTTGCTTCCTCGATCCCTTCCAGGGTTCAGTTCTTGCAAACTTTGCTGTAGATAAGTTCGAAGCTAAGAAGGCATACCTCCTCGGCGAACTCGGTAACGAATACGACCAGGGTCTTATTACTTTCTTTGAACAGGCATTCACAGCAGCAGGCGGCGAAATTATGAAGGATTCTTATCCTACAAATAACGCAGACTTCTCTACATACCTCAACAAGGCTAAGGAATGGGGCGCAGACGTAATCTTTACACCTGTTTCCATCGCTTATGCTACACAGATTATTACTCAGGCTGCTCAGCTTGGTATCGAAGCTCCTATCCTCGGCTCCGACACACTTGACGATAACAAGGTTCTCGAAGCTGCTAAGGACACATCAGTTCAGGTTTACGTTTCTACCTTCTATCAGGAAGGCGGTTCACCTGAATTCGACGCAGGTATCAAGGAATACATCAACACAAATGCTGACGCTATGACTGCTAACGGCGGTAACGACACAATTTCTGCAGTTACAGCAATGGGTTACGATGCATACTATGTAGCTCTCGAAGCTGCTAAGGCTGCTGATTCTGCTGACAAGGCTGCTATCAAGGCTGCTCTTCCCGGTGTTAAGTACACAGGTGTATCCGGCGATATCGCATTTGACGAAATCGGCGACGCAGTTCGTGACACAGCATACATCAAGACTTCTGATAACACAACAGCTTCATGGAAGCTCGAAACAGTACAGAAGGCTAACTAATAATCGGTTTTAACTTAAATCGGATTCGCTTGGCGGAGTTATACTCTGCCAAGCGATTAGTTGCTTTTTTGACTGTCAGGAAAGTGCGCGAAAATTCGTTTATTTTCCCGACGGTCAAAGCTGTCAGAGTTAAAAATTGGCAGATTCAGGCTGTTTTTTATAAGTTTATAATTTGCACTTGTTCTTTTTACGGGACAAGGGCTTTGCGGAAACACCGCAGGGCAGAATATTAAAATAAAGAGGTGCTTTTGTGGAATTTATTGCTTCTATTCTGATGTCGGGTATTTCTCTCGGCGGTCAGTATGCTCTCATTGCTATCGGATACACAATGGTATACGGTATTTTAAGACTTATCAACTTCGCACACGGCGACGTATTTATGGTTGCGGGTATGATGATGATTTTTATGACAACCGTGTTCCCTTGGTACATAGCCATCCCTGTTGTAATTGTTGCAACAATTATTCTGGGCTTTGTAATTGAACGTGCGGCATATCTGCCTTTGCGTTCCGCTCCCAGAATGAGCGTTATGATATCTGCTATCGGTGTAAGCTACCTGCTCCAGAATCTTATGACATATATCACAGCAGGCCAACCCCAGTACTACCCAAATGATAAGATTCCCTTCCTTTCCAAGACGGTGAACATTCTGGGAACTCCTACACAGTGGGCAAAGCTCATAACACCCGTAATTGTAATAGTGCTTGTTATTGCACTTACACAGCTTATCAACCATACAAAAATCGGTATGGCGATGCGTGCGGTATCAAAGGACTTTGAAACCAGCCGCCTTATGGGTATTAAGATAAACAGCGTTATTTCAACAACATTTATCATCGGCTCCTGCCTTGCTGCCGTAGGCTCAGTGCTTTACTTTACCAACTTCTCGGTAATTGTTCCCGTAGCAGGCGCACTCCCCGGACTTCGTGCATTTGTTGCGGCGGTATTCGGTGGAATCGGCTCAGTACCCGGTGCGGTTGTCGGCGCATTTGTTATCGGTATATGCGAAAGTATTATCAGAGGTACAGCATTTGCAACATTCTCTGATGCTTTCACATTTGCACTTCTGATTATCATTCTCGTTGTTAAGCCTACAGGTCTCTTCGGCGAGAAGATTACAGATAAGGTATAAGGAGGCGGTTTAAATGGTACAGCAGAAAAACAAAAAACTCGGCGCCCTTATGTCCATTGTCTGCATACTTGCCTTTATGGCACTTGTTGCAGTTCTTGAAAACCTTAATCTGTATATCCCCGCGTCAAGCCTTCCCAAGTGGCTCAAACCCACATCAATGCTTTTCACGGTTCTGAAAAAAGGCGCGGTTTATTCACTCATTGCAGTTTCTATGAACCTGCTTAACGGTTTTACGGGACTTTTCTCCCTTGGTCACGCAGGATTTATGCTCCTCGGTGCATATACATACGCAATCTTCTGCACACCTTCTTCTGTAAAAGAAACAGTTTTCTATAAGTACGGCGGTTCTTCCGTTAACTTCTCTTTCCAGGAAATGTTTGAATCTTTTATCGGAAACAAGGAAATCAGTATGGTTCTTGCCGTTGTTACAGCGATGCTGCTTGCGGGTCTTATTGCGGCTGTGGTTGCATTCCTCATAGGACTTCCTGTTCTCAGACTCAAGAGCGACTATCTCGCTATTGCAACACTCGGTTTTGCTGAAATCGTTCGTGCGCTGTTCCAGTGGGAAGCTCCTTTCTGGGGAAGAATCACAAATGGCGCGAATATGATTAAGGGATTCCCTAAATTCAGCGATTTTAATATTAAAAGCTCAAACGGTCAGGTTGTTTTCTATATGTCAACACTGTTCCCGTTTATTGTTGCAGCAATCTGCATCGGCATTATTGTGCTTATAATCAAGTCAACATACGGCAGAGCTTTCAAGGCAATCCGTGACGACGAAATTGCATCTGAAAATATGGGTATCAACCTTGCAAAGCACAAGATGCTTTCCTTCTGTGTATCTGCATTCTTTGCAGGTATCGGCGGCGTTCTTTACGCAATGTATTCAGCAACCGTTCAGGCAAAGCCCTTTACCTCGGCTCTTACATATGAAATACTTCTGATTGTTGTTATCGGTGGTATCGGTTCTGTATCGGGAAGCTGTATTTCATCCTTCCTGTTTGTTGCTTGCTCCGAATGGTGGCTCAGATTCCTCGACAAGGAAACTGTAATCGGCAATTTCAAGGTTCCGCTTCTCAGAGACGGTTTCCGTATGGTTGTGTTCTCTGTAGTTATTATGATAATCGTTCTGTTCTTCAGACGCGGTATTATGGGCGACAAGGAATTACCTGAAGTTATGAAAAATATCGGAAAGAAACTGACCGGTAAAAACAAGAAAGTGAAGGGAGGAGCAGAAAATGAGCAATAATGTACTCAAACTTGAAAACATAACAATGCAGTTCGGCGGCGTTGTTGCCATCAACGACCTCTCTCTTGAAGTAAACGAAGGCGAAATCGTATCCCTTATCGGTCCTAACGGCGCAGGTAAGACAACAGTATTCAATGTTGTTACAGGTGTTTATGAACCTACAAACGGTGCGGTTTACTATAACGGCGAAATGATAATCTCCAATAAGCCTCAGGGCAAGATGAAGAAAATGTACGCCGGAACAAACAACGGAAAGTTCACAAAGGTAATTTCCAAAACTCCCGACAAGATTACAAGTCTCGGAGTTGCAAGAACTTTCCAGAACATCAGACTTTTCAAGTCTATGACTGTATTTGATAACGTTCTTGTTGCAAAGCATATGCTTAAGACAAGCAACCTCCTTTCTTCAACCTTCCGCTTCAACTACAAGGAAGAACAGCGTATGAGAAAGGAAACCCTTGAACTGCTTGAGCTTCTCGGTCTTGCGGATGTAAAGGACGAGCTTGCAACATCTCTTCCTTACGGTAAACAGAGATACCTTGAAATAGCTCGTGCTCTTGCGACAAACCCTAAGCTTCTGCTCCTTGATGAGCCGGCGGCAGGTATGAACCCGCAGGAAACACTTGAACTTACAGAGTTCATCAACGATATACGCAAAAAATTCGACCTTACAATACTTCTCATCGAACATCATATGAATCTGGTTATGGATATTTCCGACAGAATATATGTTATCGACTTCGGTAAGCTGATTTCAAGCGGTGTACCGGAGGTTGTACAGAACGATGAAGTTGTAATCAAGGCATATCTGGGGGTGGCTGAAGATGAGTAATCTGCTTGAAATAAGAAACCTTAGCGTCAGCTACGGCGGCATCAATGCTGTTAAGAATATCGACCTTGATGTTCCCGAAGGACAGATTGTTACACTTATCGGTGCAAACGGTGCGGGTAAGAGTACAATTCTTCGTACAATCAGCGGTCTTGTAAAGACAAAGAACGGCTCTGTTAAGTATAACGGAGAAGAAATTCTCGGAAAGAACCCCGACTATATCGTGTCAAAGGGCGTAACCCTTGTTCCCGAAGGAAGACGCGTTTTCACAGACCTTACAGTTCTTGAAAACCTCAAAATCGGTGCATACTTAAGAAAAGACGATATCCACAAGGATATTGAATATGTATACAGCCTGTTCCCAAGACTTAAAGAACGTGAATGGCAGTTTGCAGGTACTCTTTCCGGCGGTGAACAGCAGATGCTTGCGGTTGGCCGTGCACTTATGGCAAAGCCTAAGCTCATAATGATGGACGAACCCTCCCTCGGTCTTGCACCTCTTGTTGTTAAGAGTATCTTTGATATTATCAAGACAATCAATGAGCAGGGAATAACTGTTCTTCTTATTGAGCAGAATGCTAATATGGCACTTCAGGCAGCACATACTGCATATGTTCTTGAAACAGGAGATATCACTATGACCGGTAAGGGAAGCGATTTGCTTGCTGATGACAGAATAAAAGAAGCATATCTTGGCAAACGCAAGGAAAACTAATTAAGGTAACACTATACAAACACAAAGGAAGCATATAACAATGAAAAGAGATTTGATTAAAGATATTTATCTCGACTATGCCGCATACGACAACAAAGATGTTGTGCTGGGTGGCTGGGCACGCAGTATCCGTGACAGCAAGGCTTTCGGTTTTATCGACCTTAACGACGGAAGCTGTTTCAAGGGCATACAGGTTGTCTTTGAAAGAGAAAAGATTGCAAACTATGACGAAATAGCAAAGCAGAACGTAGGTGCGGCACTTGTTATCAAGGGAAAGCTGGTGCTCACTCCCGAAAACAAACAGCCCTTTGAAGTTAAGGCAGAAAGCGTTGAGGTTGAAGGTGAATCTACACCCGACTATCCTCTCCAGAAAAAGCGCCACACTGTTGAATACCTCCGCGAACAGGCTTATCTGCGTCCGAGAACAAATCTGTTTTCAGCAGTTTTCAGAGTAAGAAGCGAAGTTGCATATGCAATTCATTCTTTCTTTAATGAAAGAGGCTTTGTGTATGTTCACACTCCTCTTATTACTGCATCCGACTGTGAGGGTGCAGGGGAAATGTTCAGAGTTACAACTCTTGATATGAAGAATCCTCCTCTTACAGAAGACGGCGAAATTGATTTTTCACAGGATTTCTTCGGCAAGAGCGCAAACCTTACTGTTTCCGGTCAGCTTAACGGCGAAACTTATGCACTTGCTTTCGGTAATATCTATACATTCGGACCTACATTCCGTGCAGAAAACTCAAATACAGCCCGTCACGCTGCAGAGTTCTGGATGATTGAGCCTGAAATTGCATTTGCTGACCTTAACGACAATATGCAGCTTGCTTGGGATATGATAAAGTATATTATCAACCACGTTCTCAAGAACTGTGCTCAGGAACTTGAATTCTTCAACAGCTTTGTTGACAAGACTCTCCTTGACAGACTTAACACACTTGCAAATAGCGACTACTGCAAGGTAACATATACAGAAGCTATCGAACTGCTTAAGAAGAGCGGTGCAGACTTCAAGTACCCTGTTGAATGGGGATGCGACCTGCAGACAGAACACGAAAGATACCTCACAGAGCAGGTATTCGGCAAGCCTGTATTCGTAATTGACTATCCCAAGGAAATCAAGGCATTCTATATGAGAATGAACGATGACGGAAAGACAGTTGCGGCTATGGACCTTCTTGTTCCCGGTGTTGGCGAAATCATCGGCGGAAGCCAGCGTGAAGAAAGACTTGATGTTCTTCTTGAAAGAATGAAAGAATGCAACCTTAACGAAGAAGACTACTGGTGGTATGTAAATCTTCGCAGATACGGTGGAACAAAGCACGCCGGCTACGGACTCGGATTTGAAAGAATTATTATGTACCTCACAGGTGTTTCAAATATCAGAGACGTAATTCCTTATCCCAGAACGGTAGGAAACGCAGAGTATTAATACAAAAAAGCCTCCGTTTGTGCGGAGGCTTGAGTTTTAGATTAGGGAGAGCGGTGGCAAGTGAGAAAAATAGGCATACAATCCGGTGTATACTTTAATATTAACAGTAATTTTGAGGAAGCTTTCACAAGGATGAAAACACACGGCTTTGACTGTGTGGACTTTGGTCTTGCAAATACAGGGGAAAATGATACAAGCCTGTATCATAAAGACAAAGCAGAATAAAAAAGAATCATTACTGAACTGCGCAGAGCATCAGAGGCAATGGGAATTGAAATATATCAGATACATGGTCCTTGGAGAAGCCCTATGAGGGACGCAACTGTGGAAGACAGAGCCGAGTGGTCCGCATATATGAAGCAGGGAATAGAGTTTTCCGGAGCACTCGGATGCAAGCATTTTGTTGTGCATCCCATTATGCCCTACGGAAAAGCGCCCGACCAGGATGCAAAAGGCTTTTATGAGTTGAATTACGAATTCTTCAACAACCTTTTACCGGTGGCAGAACAGGCAGGAGTGACCATTTGCCTTGAAAATATGCCGTTTCTGATGCACGCAATTTCAAACGCAGAGCAAACTTACAACTTCGTAAAGGATATTAACAGCGAAAATATGGCAATGTGTCTTGATACAGGACACTGCACTTTCTGGAAAGACTCACCGGCAGATGCTTTAAGAAAATTCGGGGGTATTATCAAGGCGCTCCATGTTCACGACAATGACGGCGTCAATGATTTACACACATATCCGTTTCACGGTGTTATTGACTGGGAGGATTTTAAGGATGCATTAAAGGGACTTGACGAGTCTGTTGTGCTGTCGCTTGAAACATCAGCATATGCAATTCCTGAAACAGACGGAATAAAAGAACATTATCTGTCCGGACTTGTAAAAACTGCGAAATATCTTGCAGAATAAAGGGAAACTTAAAAAACAAAAGCACTTGCATTTGCAAGTGCTTTTACAATTCCAATGATATGTCGCCGTAAGGCGATATGATATATGGAAAGCCGTATGATATATTTTTCTTTCGGGAAATATGTTATAATATCCGTTCCTTCTTATGCCGCAGGCATATCCTTTGAAAGACGGAACAGAATGAAATATACAATAGAAATAAGCAACACAAAATATATGTTGCTTATTTCTGTAAATTATAATATATATTTAAGTTTTATTCAAGCCACAAAATCATCTCAAGGAGTCTTTTTACGCATACAGCAAGCTCATTTCTGTTGCTATTTGCATAATCTGTGTCTATACTTGCAGTAGAAGGCATACGGATATCATTGCCGGCTTTAATCTCAACACTTTTTTTGGCGGTATTCCACCAGTCTGTTGTTACAAGTCCTTTATATCCCCATTCACCTCTTAGAATTCCTGTAATCAACTCTGCGTTTTCAGATGCACGCACATTGTTAACAATGTTGTATGCCGTCATAATAAGCTTAGGATCACTTTCTTTTACACAAATCTCAAAACCTTTAAGATAAATCTCGCGTAATGCTCTTTCAGATAAAACTGAATTTGATTCCTGTCTGTTGGTTTCTTTATTATTACATGCAAAATGCTTAGGAGTTGCAACGATTTTCTGGGACTGAATTCCTTTTACCATTGCTGCTGCCATTTTACCTGAAACAAAAGGATCTTCAGAATAGTATTCAAAGTTTCTTCCGCATAACGGACTGCGGTGGATGTTAAGAGCGGGAGTCAGCCAGATAGAGAGATTATTTTCCTTGGTTTCAAGAGCTCCTGCAACACCAATTCTTTCAAGGATATCTGTATTCCATGTACAAGCAAGCATTGTTGCCACAGGAAAGGCAGTTGTTCTAACGCCGGTGCGTGGGCTAATACGTACTCCCGCAGGTCCGTCTACTGTCATTGGTCTGGGTATGCCGTATTCTTGTAAACCGCCCATACCGTCAGTGTTGGCAACACCGGTATTTTTCTGTCCCATTAACAATCCCTGAAGCTCGGAATCACTAAGTTGAGAAATAAAATCGTCAATAGTTATTTTTCCGTTTTCTACATCTAAAAGTGTTTTCTTATCCTCTTTTTCAGCAGGAATCTTGATATCACATTCATACGTACAGTCAAATGTTTTGGGTGTATATTCCTGGTCGGGAACTTCAATATATTCACCGGTTGCGGTTAATCTCTTTCCAAGCATTGTAGGTTTGCAGTACTCTGTAAGCTTCTGACAAACTTTGTTTTCTTTTAATTCGTATTTATATTCTGTTTCTTTTGCATCCCGCACATTGTTGCCTACGTATATCTTATATTGACCTGCTTCCATTACATAAGCAGATTTTTCTATATCTCCCATATCATCATAAGAAGCCATATCATTAATTTCAAAGCTCATAGTCAGGGTTTCGCTTTCTCCGGGATTGAGCAGCTTTGTTTTTGCAAAAGCGCAAAGTTCACGAGCTGGCTGTGTGATTTTAATACCGGGAGCGCTGTAATAAACCTGAACAACCTCTTTACCGCTGCATTCACCAATGTTCTCAACGTCTGCGCTTACAACAATCTGGGTATCAACAGTATTTACATTTATATTCTTTATTTCAAATTTTGTATATGAAAGGCCGTGCCCAAATGGATAAACAACTCGTTCTTTCATTCCGGGAATTGTTTCAAAATATCTGTATCCAACAAAAATATCTTCAGTATACTTGACATAATCATCAGATTCATGGAATCCCGATGAAGACGGATAGTCAGCTAAAGAAACTGCGCAGGTATCAACCAGTTTTCCGGAGGGAGTTACGTCACCTACCAAAATATCTGCAGCAGCAAGACCGCCTTCCATGCCTCCCTGCCAAATCATCAGTGCAGACTGAATTTTTTCGTTTTGTGCGAACCAAGATGTGTCTATCATGGCACCTGTATTTAAAAGGACAATAATCTTATCAAAATTATTGCATACAGTATTCACCATAGCTTTTTCTTCAACACTAAGTTCAAAGTAAGCATCTGTACCGTCGCCTTTTCTATCGGCACCTTCTTCAGAAAAACGGCTGATAGTAATAATTGCTGTATCAGTGAATTCTATTGCTGATTTTAATAATTCTTCAGGAATCTCTATTTCTGCGAGTCTACCCTTTGCACCATTGTTTTTATATTGTGCATAGACATAATCTTGATAATAAAGCGACAAATCATCAAATACTTCTATATCACGTTTCAGTTTTAAGCCTTGGTAAACATTACGAAAATATTTAGTAAAAACGTCGCCTGAGCCACCGCCGCCTTTAACATAGTCTATCTGTGCTTTTCCAAATATTGCAACCTTTGTTCCTTTTTTCAGAGGCAAAACATTATCGTTGTTTTTAAGTAATACTGTTCCTTCACATGCGGCTTCTCTTGAAAGCTGTATGTGCTTTTCACAGCCAGTTAATCTTGATTCCTTATCCCCTAACGGCAAACAAGGTTGATAGTTAATTCTTGCCCACTTATCCATATTAAAATCCTCCTTTAATTTATAAATTACACCTTAATTATACCAAACCATTTATCAAACACAAGTTATTACAAAACAATATTTCATCAAAATATGCTATTTTGATTGAATTTTACATTTTTTATGCTATAATAAAAGTAAGAGGTGACAATTATGTCTGCTTATTTTGAAAACAGAAATTCTAAGATTTATATAAGCTACAATAAAAAATCATATAATTACGATTCTCATTTCCACAGCAAGACAGAAATTGCATATTGCTTTTCTGGTTTTCAAGATGTTAAAGTAGGGAATACTGTATATACACTGCAAAAGGGCGATGCTGTTATTATATTTCCAAATGTTGTTCATGAATATATTAAAAATGAAACAAAACCCGATTTGGAAACAAAGAGTATTTCTATTATTTGCGAAACAGACTATCTAAGAGGAGGATTTCCGGATTTATTATACAAAAATCCCAGAATACCGTTTATAAAATCCGATCTTGTTCCAGATAACTCTGCTCTTGCTTTTGAGAAGATGATAGAAACAAAAGACGAATCTGAGCTTGTTGGCTGGACATTCATTGCAATATCCGGTCTGATTAAAAATTTAGATTTGATTCCTTTAAAAATGTCGAACGGGCTTAATTTGGCACCCAGTTTAATTACATATATAAATGTCAACTTTCAAAAGCCGCTGACAATTAAATACCTTGGGAAAGAATTCGGCTATAGTTCATCTTACATTGCACATGTGTTTTACGATCAGCTTAAAATTCCTTTTAGAACATATTTGGGCGCAGTGCGTTCTGAATACGCCGCAAATATGATTTGCACAACAACAAAAAGTCTTACCGAGATAGCTCATGATTGCGGATATGATTCTTTGAATACTTTTTGCCGTTGTTTTAAAAAACACTTTTCCAAAACGCCATCCCAATATAGATTTGACTTTCGAGCGAACAACGAGCTTAAATAAAGTACGGTAAAAGACAACCGGAAAGACCTCTTTCTAAGCAAACTTTTGACTGGCATCTCCCTAGTCCAAAAGAGACACTGAATATATACCATAAATAATGTGAAAACAACAAATATCCTATAAATTACATGGTTGCCAGGTCAATAAAAGACTCACTTGTGCGTTGTAAGTGTTGTTTAGAGCTGTGCCAGAAAATGAAAGACCATCCGCTATGCGGATGGTCTTAAGTTTGGGGTGAGATATCGGGTTCGAACCGACGACCTCCAGGGCCACAACCTGGCGCTCTAACCAACTGAGCTAATCCCACCATAAAATTATAATATCCCGTCTTGCGGGACTCAACTACAAACACGACACAAGCCTTCGGGAATGTTTGGTGGCGTGCCTTGAGGGACTCGAACCCCCGACCTACTGCTTAGAAGGCAGTTGCTCTATCCAGCTGAGCTAAAGGCACATAAAAAAACAGACCGTCCGGCAACGTGTCTTATGTTTGCTATCATAAAACGGGTTGCCCCGTATGGAGCGGGTGAAGGGAATCGAACCCTCACGACCAGCTTGGAAGGCTGGGATTCTACCATTGAACTACACCCGCATATAAGCGCTCCTCGTTTGACGCTCATATATGATAGCATACTTTTAAATGTTTGTCAAGGGATTTATCCAAAAAAATTACTTTTTTGCAATTTTTATGAAAAATACCCCAAAACCCTTGTAGAATCAAGCGGTCTGTTCGTTTTTCTTTCCAAAAATTCGTCTTATAGAAGAACATAACAGTATTGCAGGAACCGACAAAACTGCCCACAGCACAGCAAACAGGGGACACACCTGACCGAGAATATTAAAAGCTCGGTTGGAATAGTCCCACACATTCATATGCAGCAAAAGATTGAAAACCACACCGAATATAAATTCAACTGAAGTTATAACCAGCGAATATATTATGCATCGGTAAACAAGCCTTAGCTGCGACAGCCGGTTTTCAAAAAAGTATATGAGGGAGAAACAGACTCCTCCTGCGAAGAACATTGTGAGATGGCTGTACCCACGCCACAATATTTCTATGCAGTAATAAATACACGCACCCGCGAGAAAAACAAATATATATTCTGCAAAACCTAAGTACTGCTTGTTCCTGATTTGTCCGTGTCCCATAAATCCTCTTAAATATCTGCATATATTTGCTGAAAGCAGGCAGATATGTAACAGGGAACACCGGTATGTAAAGATTTGGCGGTTATATGCTATATTATGTCACGCAGAATATTTTTTTATTACACGGGCAAGACCGGTTGCGAAAATTTCCGCTGCTGCCTCTGCCTCCTCATAGGAATTTGCACAGGAACCGCACTCAAGAAGCATATATCCGGGGGATAACTGTTGATTGAAGCTTGCGGTACGCAGATTTATTCGTCTGAATAACTTTGGATGGTCTGCCGAGATTTCTGACTGTAGCTTTAACGCAAGGGAGAGGTTATCTTTCCAATTCGGATGGGAAGCACCTGCGGCATTGGTACCTACTACAAACATAAGCTGTGCAGTATTTTTGCCGGCAAAGGTGTACACAGGCTTAGTCTTTGTTTTGTCGGGAGCTTCAATGGAGTCACGGTGGAGGTCTATGACAAATCTTATGGACGGATATTTTTCAAGATATGTCTTTACTTCCGACGCAGACACCTCATAAGCGCGGACAAAGGAATCTTTATCGCACATTTTCGTGCTGTGAATGGCAGGTATTCCGAAACCCTCCAGGACAGATACAATTTTTTCGCCCATACTGACCACGTTTTGGGATATATCCTCGCTTCTCACAGGGAGAGCGGAGCTGTAGTATCCGTCAGTCTGACAGGCGTTATAGCTTTCGGTGCCGTGAGTGTGGAGGATGAGTACAAGAGGTTCATTAGGATTGACAGTAAGCGATTGCAGGCTTTTTGGGGTAACTGACATAAGTGCCTCAGTATCGGGCTTGTAGCTTGTCTGGTTGGAAAGGGAAAGAACATCGGGTGTTGACAGGTCTTTTGCGATAACGGGGTACAGTATTTCTCCGTCAGCACCGATTTTTCCTGCAGTTGAGTTTTCCACAGGTATTTCCGACACAGTTATTTCGTTATTGGCGGGAATAGGAGTGGAAAGATAATCAACGGTAATTTTGTTGTCAGAGCTTTCTTCGGTCATATATTTGCTGTAAAAGGTTTCGTCTGAGATTGTTTCGGTTGTGTTGATTTGTTCAGTTGTTTCAGGGACTTTGCCGTAGGTTGCAGAAGCAATACTGATAATAGCTGAGCTGAGAGCGTTGTCGGTTACGGAACAGCCTATGATGAACGAGGCAAGACAAAGAGCACATACAGCGAGAACTGAACCGAGAGAGGGCAGGGTGATGCGGTGGTTTTTACGGCGGGGTGTTTGGGCTGTATAGTTGTAGTTTTCTGTGCTTTCGGTGATTACTATTTCGGGGCGGTGTCTTTTTTCTTGGTGTTCCTTTGGAGCCGGCTCGGAGTACGGCACGCATATTTTGGAATAGGTCACATATTATTCCTCCTTGATTTTTATATTTAATATATATTTCAAGGAGGATGAAATTATACGGAACTCTTTTTAAAAAGAAGCAAAAGGGGATTGTTTCGCTGTTGCGACAGCAAGTTACTTTGCGTGAGCAAAGTAACCAAAGTCACGAGGGGGAATCCCCTCGACTCCTTGCGTGTCAAAAAAATTTTCTGTGATACTATATCTAAATTTCAACCAAGTGAGAAAATTTTAAGATTGACACGCGTATATATGTGCAACTGCACTGTCACAAAGATGTTTTAGCAAAATATTAGATTATATCAATAAGATTATATCAATAGTTTATTAGTGCCACTTTGCAAAAAGTAGCACTAACAAAACTATCGGAACGTGTAACTGACAGAGATGTACACCAGACAGGCAATAAGAATTGCACAAAGCACAACGCCTGATGAAAATTACACTTTAGGTTAAGGTGGGGGTGCGTTTATGTACAACCGCACTTCGCACCGCGTGTCAATCTCAAAAATCACTCATTTGCTTAAAGTTTAGAAATAGTTGGTAGTGATTTTAATTGACGGACGAGCAACAATGATGCTCCCTTCAATATGCAAGCACCTTTGTGCGCGCATATTGACAAATCTGCTCCGGCGCTTCGCCGGTCGAAGGGCAGAGCCCTCGGGTACTTTTGGTTACTTTTCCTACAAGGGAAAAGTAACATAAGAAAGAGGCTTTGCCTCGGTATAACCTCATCCACCACGCAAGGCGTGGTCCCCCTTCCCCGAAACGGGGAAGGAAAAGCCGAGGCAAATCCCTTTGGGCAAGGGAGGCTTAATGATTAGCATAGGAAAAAGAGGCTTTCGCCTCTTTTTCCTTTATTAGTCATGCGCCTCGTACCAGTTGTCTCCGATTCCTGCAGCTACTTCAAGAGGAACTGCAAGCTTTGCCGCATTTTCCATTTCCTCGCGAAGAACAACTGCCGCCTTGTCCTTTTCGTCTATGTGAGCTTCAACAATAAGTTCGTCGTGTACCTGAAGAACAAGTCTTGACTTGGGACATTCTTCTTTAAGTCTTTTTGATACATTCACCATTGCAATCTTGATAATGTCTGCCGCTGTTCCCTGAATGGGTGCATTCATAGCTACACGCTCACCAAATCCCTGCAGGTTTTTGTTCTTTGCCGCAAGTTCGGGAATGTAGCGTCTTCTTGCATAAAGTGTTTGCGAATATCCCTTCTGGCGTGCAAATTCCTTTGCATTGTCGAGATATTCCTTTACTTTTGGATACTTTGCAAAGTAGTTGCTTATATATTCAGCCGCTTCTTTGCGGGTGACTTTCATATCTCCTGCAAGAGAGAAGTCGGAAATTCCGTATATGATACCGAAATTTACTGCCTTTGCCTTTTTACGCAGGTCGGATGTCACTGCATCTTCGGGAACTCCGAATACCTGAGCTGCAGTGGATGTGTGAATGTCCTTGCCCTGTTTGTATGTCTCAATCATATTTTCATCCCCCGACATTGCCGCCATAAGACGAAGCTCAATCTGGGAATAGTCGGCATCTATGAGTACATAATCACTGTTTTCAGCTTCGAAAAATCTGCGAAGCTCTCTGCCCTCATCTGTCTTTATGGGAATATTTTGCAGATTCGGCTCGGCAGAGGAAAGTCTGCCCGTAAGAGTGAATGCTTGCTTGAAAACTGTGTGAATTCGTCCGTTTTTGTCAGCCGCATTTATAAGTGCGTCGGTATATGTTGACTTGAGCTTTGCTACAAGTCTGTATTCCAGAATTTCATTGATAATGGGATGATAGGGACGGAGCTTTTCAAGAGTTTCCGCGTCTGTTGAATATCCGCTCTTGGTCTTTTTGAGTGCAGGAAGCTCAAGCTTTTCAAAAAGAACCTCTGCAAGCTGTTTTGTTGAATTTATATTGAACTCGCAGTCAGCTAAAGCGTAAATGTTGTCACGGCGCACATTAAGACGCTTTTCCAGCTTCTCTGAAAACTCGGCAAGTCCCTCGGAATTGAGCTTGAACCCCGTAACTTCCATCTGTGCAAGAACCTTCGATACAGGCATCTCTATGTTGTACAGCAGATTTTCCTGTCCGTTTTCCTTTATTGTTTCAAACAAATCGCCGTATGCTTTTTTAACCGACATTACCGAGAGAATTGCTTTTTGGCTGGGTACTGCAACATCAACTCCCGTAATTCCCGAATATGAATACAGATTGTCAACTGTTATTACCTTTGACGGGTCTGCAACATATGAACCCAACATAACATCAAACACGCAGTTTTCAATTTCAACATCATATTCCGAACAGAAAATGCACATATCTTTAAGGTTGTGAAGAACTGTCTTTCTGTCCCTGTTTTCAAAAAGCTCTTTAAGAAGCTCTGCTGAAATATCTGTACGGCAAACGGTTTCGTCTTCACCGTGCAAATAATATAACTTTTTGCTGTCTGTGTCGGTATAAATATAAAGCGGTTTGCCGTCTGCATCGGGAAGTTTGTCGGTATCTGTGCAGTCAAGTGTCTTTATCTGTATATCAAACATTGACATAGTCTGTGAACCGGATGAACTTACAGCCGTGTCAAGTTCAAGTCTTGATATGATGCTTTTCAGCTCAAGGTCGGTGCAGACTTCAAGCAGTGCGGGTTTATCCATTCCGTTAAACTGCATATCTTCAAGGGTAACTCCCACAGGCGCAGTTTTGCAGATTTCCGCAAGGAATCTGCTTTCATAGGCAGAATCTTTACCGTTTTCAAGCTTGGTTTTTGTTGCGCCCTTGATTTCGGGAACGCCGTTTTCAAGTGCCGCATAAACTCCGTCAAGACTTCCGTAGGTCGCAATAAGTCCCACCGCGGTTTTCTCGCCAATTCCCGCAACACCGGGGATGTTGTCGGAGGTGTCGCCCATAAGAGCCTTTACATCAATGAGCTTTTCGGGGGTAAGTCCGCCGTAGTTTTCACTGATTTTTTCTTTATCGTATATTACTGTCTCCTTTGTAGAAACGTATAGCACAAAAGCTGAGTCGGTTACAAGCTGGAATGAATCTCTGTCACCTGTCATAATGTAAGCCTGTACATCTTCTCCCGAAAGGGTGGAGAGTGTGCCGAGAATGTCGTCTGCTTCATAGCCTTCAAGTGTAAGCATACGAAAGCCCATAAGCTGTGCAATGTGCTTTGCAGGGGATAGCTGTTCTGCCAGTTCTTCGGGCATACCCTTGCGGTTTGCCTTGTAATAATCGCACTTCTTGTGACGGAATGTTGGAGCTTTGAGGTCAAAAGCTATCGCCGCATAATCGGGGTTAAGCTCGGTCATCTGCTTGTGAAGCATATTTATAAATCCAAAAATGGCATTTGTGTTTCTTCCGTCACGGGTGGTAAGGGGACGTACCCCGTAAAACGCACGGTTGAGTATGCTGTTGCCGTCTACAATAAGAAGTTTTTTCATTTTAAATCCCTCTTTTATTCGGATAATCAAATGGGACGATGTGGGCATCGTCCCCTACGGGTTATATAATATTTTCTAAAACATCTGCGATGCTGTCAAACTGTTCGCTCGCACAGGCACACAGCTTTTCACTGCCGCCCCGTCTTGCATAGGTGTACTTTGCCTTTGAAAACATCTCAACGTCATTGTCACCATCGCCAAAAGCCGCAGTATCAAGCTTTGAAAGATACAGACGCATCTGCAAATCAGAAAGGGCAAGTCCCTTGTTGGCAAATCTTGACGTGTATTCAAGCCAGTTGTCGGAATCATAGCAAATTCTCAAATCAAAAGGAGAGGGAACAAGCTTTTCCGGTCTTTTATTAAAACCGTAAACTCCGATTTTGTATATAGGGGACTTTACATCATATATGCCCGAAATGGGATCAAGCCTGTCTATGCCGTTATTTTCCAGCTTGTCAAGAAATTCGGGTGTGCTTCCCGTTACATAGGAGAACTTGTCCGAAAAATACATTATGGGCAAATCGGAATATTCGGGATTTCTTGAAAATCTCAGCATATTTTCAATGGAAATCTGTTTGTGATACAGCACTTTATCTTTGTATATGCACAGTGCACCGTCGTCACAGATATAGTATATGTCATCAGCGCAACTGAATGCGGATGCAATTTTTCTCATACCGTAGTATGACCTTCCCGAAGCAAGAGCAATCTTTTTGCCTGATGCCGCAAGTCTGTCTATCTCACGGACTACATCTTTATTCAGTTCGTTTTCATTTTTGCCGAGTAATGTGCCGTCAATGTCACAAACAATAAGTTTAATCATTATTTTACTCATCCTGTTTAAAATATAATTAAAGTAGGGGCTGATGCCCACATCAGCCCGTTTTGGGCAATGCAGGTTGCCCCTACATTTTGTTTTATAATTTAAAAATCAACTGCAAGAACTGTGCATCCTCAACCAGCAAAAGAAGAAGCGGTGCTGTAATGAGAACACTGTCAAATCTGTCAAGTACTCCGCCATGCCCCGGGAAAAGCTTTCCGTAGTCCTTTAACCCATATGTGCGCTTGATTACGGAAGCGAGAAGGTCGCCTAGCTGTGAAAGCACCGACATAAGAAGTCCTACAAGTGCAAGACCTGCATAATTGGGAACAAAGTCGGGATTGATTTTTGATACAGCCAAGCCATAAATCATAAATCCAATCACACAAAAAGCAGTTCCGCCGATTGAACCTTCAATAGTCTTTTTAGGGCTGATTTTCGGACAGAGCTTGTGCTTTCCGAAGAAAACCCCCGTGAAGTATGCAAATGTATCTGTAACCCATGCGGCAACAAAAACAAGCAGGTAGAAATACTGTCCTATGATTTCTCCCGAATTTGTGCCGGGAACTGTTGTTACATACCTGAGTCTGATAAGACACGAGAAGCATATTGTTATATAAGCAACCGTTACAAAAGTCGTGCAAACCTTGTCAAGACTCAGTTTTTCGTTTGCTAAAACCAGCATAATCAACAGTAAAAACATATATCCCAATGTTATTGCAATAAGTACGCCGTATCTGTATCCGTATGCAAGCAAGGGACAAACAAGTGCAAACAGCATAGAAGGGATTGCAAGTTCGGGACTTTGCCACGAAGTAGTGCATTTAAGCATTTCACGCACTCCCACAACACAAAGCAGAGTCAGGACTATGGGATATACGAGAGTGTGGGAAAGAAAGATTACCGCAAGGGAAAAGAGCACGAGACACGCTCCTGTTATTATACGTTGTTTCACGGTCAATCACTCCTTCCTCAAATAAAAATCATTATTTACCGCTTTTAGCGGGTTCTTCCTTGTTGTATCCTCCGAAACGTCTTTTTGTTCCCGAGAATTTTCTGAATATGCCAAACAGTTCTTCTTTTGTGAAGTCAGGCCAAAGCGTTGGTGTAAAATACAACTCTGCATAGGATGCCTGCCACAAAAGGAAGTTTGAAAGTCTTGTGTCTCCGCCTGTTCTGATAATAATGTCTGGGTCGCCTGTTTCGACGGTGTACATAGCGGAAGATATGTCTTCTTCTGTAACTTTTGTGTATCCCTTTTCATACAGAACATTAAAAGCCCGGCAGATTTCTGCTCTTCCGCCGTAATTCAGACAAAGATTGAGATTGTACTCATTATTCTTTGTCTTTTCCTCGGCAATTCTGATTTTTTCCTGAATATAGTCGGGAAATCTTGAGTTGTCGCCGATAACTCTAAGACGGATGTTCTTTTTGTACTTTATTTCAATAAGGTCGTCAAGATACTTGTCAAGAATACCGATAATGCCTTTTATTTCCTCGTCGGAACGCTTCCAGTTCTCTGTTGAGAACGCATAGGCAGTGATTGTTTTCACCCCTGCCTCGTGGCAGTTTTCGGTAATAGCCTCAAATGTTTCAGCGCCTGCCTTGTGTCCTGCGGTTCTGGGGAGGGCTCGCTTTGTTGCCCATCTTCCGTTTCCGTCAAGAACAAATGCAACGTGCTGAGGAACATTTTCGGGAACTTCAAGCTCTTTAGACTTCTTTTTGCCAAACCAAAGCATCAGAGGCTCATTATCTCTTTCTTCTTTGTATCGCAAACTTCGTCAATGTTTTTGATGTACTTGTCTGTTACATCCTGGATGAGCTTTTCAGAAGCCTTGAGTTCGTCTTCTGTCATTTCGCCGTTCTTCTTCATATCCTTTGCCTTGTCGTTTGCATCACGGCGGATATTTCTTACTGCAACCTTGCAGTCTTCAGCAAGTTTTTCAACCTTCTTTGCAAGTTCCTTACGTCTTTCTTCTGTAGGCTGGGGGAATGCAAGTCTGATTACCTTACCGTCGTTCTGGGGATTGATGCCGAGGTCAGATGCAAGGATAGCCTTTTCGATGTTCTTGAGGCAGGATGCATCCCAGGGAGAGATAACAAGTGTTCTGGGGTCGGGCATCTTGATTTCAGCAACCTGATTTACAGGCATATTGCTTCCGAAATACTCAACCTGAACTCTGTCAAGAACAGATGCACTTGCTCTGCCTGCACTGATTGTCTTGTATTCATTTTCAAGTCCTGCAACGGACTTTTTCATTTTGTCTTCGTATTCTCTTACTTCAATTTTCATAATATTTTCCTCCGTGTGTATATTATATTCAAAAAAATTACTTTTTAACTATTGTACCTATCTTTTCACCGCAAACAGCCTTGTAAATGTTTTCGGGTTCGTTAAGTCCGAAAATGATGATGGGCAAATTGTTGTCGCGTCCGAAAGAGGAAGCGGTACTGTCAATAACAGCAAGGTCGTGATGAATGATATCGTCATATGTCATTTCATCAATCTTAGTTGCTGTGGGGTCCTTCTTGGGGTCTGCTGTGTAAACGCCGTCAATGTTCTTTGCAAAAAGAACAACGTCTGCATCTATTTCAGCAGCTCTCAGTACTGCTGCTGTGTCTGTGGAGAAGTAGGGGTTACCTGTTCCGCAGGCAATGATTACAGCTCTTCCTTTTTCAAGGTGTGAAACGGCTTTGTTTCTTATGTAAGGCTCGGTAATCTGGTTCATCTGAAGGGCTGTCATAACTCTTGTAGGAACGCCGTTGTCTTCAAGAACGGTCTGAACTGCAAGGGAATTGATAACAGTAGCAAGCATACCCATATGGTCTGCTCTTGTTCTGTCTATTGCTTTTCCTGCACCTCTCCAGATGTTTCCGCCGCCGATAACAATTCCGAAAGTAACACCTTCGTCTGTGCATCTTTTAATCTGCTTGGCTACTTTTGCAGTAAATTCAAAATCAATAATTCCGCTTTCTGAGTTGTTTTTCAGTGCTTCGCCTGACAGCTTAAGCAAAACTCTTTTATACTTTGGCATATTCTTCCTCCTGTCCGACACAATATGTTTTATGTCGAAAAATACCGTGACATATATGATATGTCCCTATCATTATAATTATAGCAATTTAATTTGGCAAATGCAAGAACTATTTGTTAATATCACCGATTATTGTAATTATTTATAAAATTTTCCAGCTGTTTAAGGGTGGGGAAAGAGCCGAAAGCTCCGCTTCCCATAACAGTATAAGCTCCTACGCAGTTGGCAAATCGTGCGGCATCGGTGATATTTCC
The DNA here is from genome assembly GCA_045653405.1 of Eubacteriales bacterium. Taxonomy (GTDB): domain Bacteria; phylum Bacillota; class Clostridia; order Oscillospirales; family CAG-382; genus UMGS882. The sequence continues at coordinate 22,896 of JAZOLW010000082.1, forward strand.
GCCATTCTGCAGATATCTCACGGTGAGAGCTGCTGTAAACGCGTCACCTGCACCTGTTGTGTCTGTCACATTTACGTCAAGAGAGGGAATAAACTCCTGATGCATTCCGTCATATATGTAGCAGCCTCTGCCGCCAAGCTTTATAACAACATATTTTGTCTTTATCATCGAGGAAAGCTTGATTGATGCACGCAGACAGTTGCCTTCGGTATCGGGATAAATGCCTGTGTAGAATTCTGTTTCCGTTTCGTTGGGAGAAAGGACTTCACACTGGTTAATCTGTATAAATTTAAGGTCTTCTCTTACGGGAGCCATATCGAAAAATACGGGTATTTTATGTCTTTTTGCGGTGTCTATGGCAAATGCAACCGATTCCGGTTCTGTTTCGCACTGGAGAAGCAGGGCATCGGGGTAGCAGGTGAAGGCTTCCTCGATATGCCCGGTTGAAAGCTTGCTGTTTGCACCGGGATATACGGTTATTCTGTTCTGCCCGTTTTGTTCGCGGAATATGTGTGCAAGACCTGTTTTTTCTTCATCGTCAAAGAATACAAATCTGCAGTCCATACCCTCTTTTCTGTAGACGTCAAAGAGCTGTCTGCCGTATTCGTCATCGCCGACACAGGTGCAGAACACCACATCTGCGCCAAGTCTTGCGGCACTTACTGCACAGTTTGCTCCTTTGCCGCCGGGATTGGTGAAATATTCGCCATTTGAGATTATTGTCTCGCCTGCCTGAGGGATGCGGTCTACGGCACATACAAAGTCCATATTTGTACTGCCTGTAACGAGTATACGGGGTTTTCTCATAAACATCTTCCTTCCTCTGACTTTTTCACTGATATTATAGTATTTTTTGACAGATTAGTCAACAGAAAAATTGAGGTTTTGCCTCCGGCGGGTTCATTTGTGCAAACAAAGGAACCAAAATTGCAAGGGAGTTCCCTTGACCCACGACGGTCAAAAAAATTCACTGTGAAATTTAATCTTAACATACGCCAAATGAGTGAATTTTAAGATTGACCGTCGGTGCGGAGTGATATTGCACAGTAACGCAAGAAAAACTTTTACATTAAGTGAAATTTACTTCAGGCGTGACTGCTTTGTGAAATTCCTGCTGCCTGTCTGATGTACACCTTTGTCAACTGCTCGTTCCGATAGTTTTGTTTGTGCCAATTCAAAGCTATGTGCCACTAATAAACTATTGATATTCC
>JAZOLW010000083.1:0-4058 GCA_045653405.1 Eubacteriales bacterium
TAAGTGAAATTTACTTCAGGCGTGACTGCTTTGTGAAATTCCTGCTGCCTGTCTGATGTACACCTTTGTCAACTGCTCGTTCCGATAGTTTTGTTTGTGCCAATTCAAAGCTATGTGCCACTAATAAACTATTGATATTCCTCTAAAACATCTTTGTGGCAGTGCAGTTGCATTTATATACGCGTGTCAATCTCAAAATTTTCTCGTATGGTATAATTTCAGATATAATATCAAAGAAAATTTAATTGACCCGCGCGGGTTCGAAGGGCAGAGCCCTCGGGTACTTTTGGTTACTTTTCCTACAAGGGAAAAGTAACATCCCCTCCCACTGATGAAGTTCATCGAATTTCATTGACTTTTTTGTATATTTAAGTTAAAATATTTATATATACTTAAAAGCCGCAAGGCTGAACGGAGAAAACTATGTTTTATTATATGAACGGTATGGTGGCATACCTCGACCCAGATAAAGCAGTTATCGACTGCTCAGGAGTTGGGTATCTGCTCTCAATAACAAGAAAAACATATGATGAATTGGTGCACGAAGGAGCAATCGGCCCCGACGGAAATACTACGGGTGTTGTGGCAAAGCTCTTTACACACTACCACGTAAGAGAAGATGCTGCGGAACTGTACGGTTTTTTCACGGAAAATGAGTGTACACTCTTTAAAATGCTCATTTCTATCTCAGGTGTCGGACCAAAAGCTGCAATTTCTATACTCTCAACCCTCTCGGTTGATGCTTTTATAACCGCAGTTGCATCCCAGGATGCAAAAGCAATATCAGCAGCCCAGGGAATAGGTCTTAAATCAGCACAGAAAATAATTCTTGAGCTTAAAGACAAGCTGGCAGGCTGGGACGTTTCCTATGACGGACTTACGGCTCCCGAAAGAGAACCCGAAGCAGATTCCGATGTCATCAAGGAAGCAGTCAACGCCCTTACAGTGCTTGGATACACAAGACAGGAAGCAACAAAGGCGGTAAAAGCCGCAAAGGGAGCAACCCTTGAAGATATTATCCGTTCCGCACTTTCACAGCTTATGTAGAATAAATACAGCAGGTAAATGAAATGATAAAAAGTAACAGAAATACGGGCGATTTTCCCGAACAGGAAATCGACTTTGAAAACAGAATAGTTTCTTCCGCAGAAACCTTCGAGGACCACGAGCAGGAACTCTCTCTGCGTCCCAAAACACTTGCCGACTATGTTGGTCAGGTGAAGGTAAAGGAAAAACTGAGCATTTCTATGGAAGCGGCAAAAATGCGAGGCGAAGCACTTGACCACATTCTGCTTCACGGACCACCAGGTCTTGGAAAAACTACTCTTGCCACAATTATTGCGGCAGAAATGGGCGTAAATATCCGTATAACCTCAGGTCCTGCCATAGAAAAGCAGGGAGTTCTTGCTGCTTTGCTTACCAATCTCAAAGAAAATGACATTTTGTTTATAGATGAAATCCACAGACTTCCAAGACAGGTTGAAGAAATCCTCTATCCTGCTATGGAGGACTATAATTTGGATATTATTATGGGCAAAGGCCCGTCTGCAAGAAATATAAGACTACCTCTGCCGCCCTTTACTCTTATCGGTGCGACTACAAGAGCAGGACAGCTTTCCTCGCCTCTGCGTGACAGATTCGGAAACCTTTACAGACTTGAACTGTATACCGATGAGGAGCTTACAGACATTGTCTGCCGAAGTGCCGACATTCTCGGCGTAACAGCAAATCCCGACGGAGCTTACGAAATTGCACGCCGTTCAAGGGGAACACCCCGTATTGCAAACCGTATGCTTAAACGTGTGCGCGACTATGCACAGGTGAAGGCTGACGGAGTTATAACAAAGAAGGTTGCTTCCGAAGCACTGGGAATGCTCGAAGTTGACGAGCTGGGACTTGATATGACTGACAGAAAGATGCTTTCCGCCATAATCAAGTTCTTTGACGGAGGTCCTGTGGGACTTGAAACACTTGCATCAACAATAGGAGAAGAAGCAATAACACTTGAAGACGTATATGAGCCGTATCTCCTGCAGCTCGGTTTCTTGAACCGCACCCCCAGAGGAAGATGTGCAACGAGAGGAGCATATGAGCATCTCGGACTTGCATATCCCGAAAAGGAAGAAAAGCAGGGAAAAGTTCAGAGCGGCAATATGTTTGAATAACAAGAGGACATAATTTTGGAAAAGAAAAAGAAAGTTACAGGCACAAAAAAGCCTAAAAGTGCAAACAAAGGCACAAATAAAAGCACAGGTAAAAACGGACAGGGCAGATATGCTGATTCCCGCAAACCGTCATACAGTAAGGGCGGGACACAGAAGCAATCTTCAAAGAGCGGAGAAGTAAAGTTCGCCAAAAAGCCCAAGTATATCACAGACAGCGCAACAGGTGAAAAGCTGGACGTAAGCAAGCGTCCCAAACGCCCCAAGAAAAACGATTCCGAGCGCAAAGCCGCAACCGGCGGAGAGCTTGCAAGGGCAATCCAGTGGTTTCCCGGACATATGACAAAGGCAATACGAGAAATAAACGAAAGTCTTTCAATGGTGGATATTGCAATAGAACTTTGCGACGCAAGAATCCCCGTGTCAAGCAGAAACCCCAATATTGAAAAGATTCTCGGCTCAAAGCCTTATATCACTCTTATGAATAAGTCTTCTCTTGCAGACCCGAACAGAATTGCAGAGTGGAAAAAGTATTTTGCAGAGCAGGGCAAGACGGTAATTTTCACCGACTGCCACACGGGAACGGGTATATGTGAAATTGTACCCACAATAAGAGAGGTTCTCAAGGAAAAACTTGCGGCTTATGAGAAAAAGGGAATGAGAAAGCTTCCCAAGGCGATGATTTTAGGTGTTACAAACTCGGGAAAATCCACCCTTATCAACAAGCTGTACGGTGCCAAGAAAACAAAGGCAGAGGACAGAGCAGGTGTTACCCGTATTCAGCAGTGGGTAACGGTTGAGGGAAGTATTGAGCTTCTTGATACCCCCGGTATTCTCTGGCCGAAGTTTGACGACGAAACCGTAGGACTTCACCTTGCATTTACGGGTGCTATAAAGGATGAAATTCTTGATATAGAAGAAATTGCGGTAATTCTCTGCCGTGAGCTTATAGAAAAGTACCCCAACCTTATGATGATGCGTTATAAGCTGAAGCCTGAGGACATTGAGGACAGACAGCCATTTGAGATTTTTGAAACAATTGGCAGAAACAGAGGTCTTCTCATCTCCGGTGGAGAGGTTGATACTCTAAGATGTGCAAGAATGCTCATTGACGAGTTCAGAGACGGCAGAATCGGAAGAATTACTCTTGAAAAAGCAGAATAGCAATTTCTAAAGGAACGGATTATGAAAAACAACACTTTGACAATTCTCGGCTCAACAGGTTCAATAGGTACGCAGGCGATTCAATCTGCGATGCACTTAGGACTCCAGATTGACGCCCTCTCTGTACATTCAAATGTAAAGCTTCTTGAAGAACAACTCCGTCTTACGGGTGCAAAAATGTGTGCCGTTACAGATGAGGATGCGGCAAAAAACCTGAAAGACTCGGTAAAAGACCTTGATATAAAAATACTTGCAGGAGAAACTGCGGCGGCAGAGCTTGCGGCAGAGTCGCCGTCTGACACGCTTCTCAATGCAATTATCGGATTTTCGGGACTTGTTCCCACTACAGAAGCAATCAAGAGCCGTAAAAACATAGCCATTGCCAACAAGGAAACACTTGTTGCGGCGGGGGAAATAGTTATGCCTCTTGCAAAGGAATACGGCGTGGAAATTCTCCCTGTTGACAGTGAACACTGTGCGATTCACCAGTGTATTTCGGGAACTCCCAAGGACTTTGTAAACAAGCTTATAATCACAGGCTCGGGAGGTCCGTTTTTCGGCTACACAAGAGAACAGCTTGAGAATGTAACCCCCGAACAGGCACTCAAGCACCCCAACTGGAGTATGGGCAAGGGAATTACCGTTTACAGCTCAACACTTGTAAACAAGGGGCTTGAAATGATAGAGGCTGTTCGTCTTTTTGACATCCCCGAGGACAGAGTTGAAGTTATA
>JAZOLW010000084.1:0-17866 GCA_045653405.1 Eubacteriales bacterium
CGGAGCTGCAATGTCAATGGCATCTACAAATCCTGAACCTGTATTAATTTCTTCTGATTTGAAAAGCAAAGAAATAATGCCTTTTGACAAAACACCCATACCGATTGTACAAGGAATTGAAATAAGTGCCGCCATTCTGAATGCAGACTGCATATGAGCAACACATTCATCCTTTTTGTTGTTTGCAATTGATGCAGAAAGTGCAGGAATTACGCTTATGGCAAAGGGATATATAAATGGTGGTGCAAGATTAAACAACGGCACTACCATTGAACTGTAAGTCCCATAGAAAGCGGTTGCCGCTTCCTGTGTCAAACCTGCAACAGTAAGTCTGCGTGCAAGAAGCATTGTATCAACAGTGTTTGTAAGCCCCATTATTGAAGAAGCAAGGGCGATAGGCAACGATGTGATAACAAGCTCATAAAGAAGGTTCTTTGTGGGACGAACCGACATATCAGAACATCCCTGAACAGAGTGTTTATACTCCGCCGATGAATTATACATCAGCTTTATTACATAGATATACAAAGTTGCCGCAACAACACCGATAGTAACACCTGCAATAACGAAAGCCGCAACAATGTGTAACTCGTATCCCTTAACAACATAGAAATACCATGCCGCAAAAAGACCTATTCCAATTTTCCCTACAGCCTCAATGACCTGTGATACAGCAGACGGAACCATATTCTGAAGTCCCTGAAAATATCCTCTGTATGCTGAAGACAGGCAGATAAAAAACAGAGTGGGTGCAATGGCAATCATAGCAAGATATGCGTCGGGCATATTTGCAAATGAAGCGAACTGTTTGGAAAAAGCAATCATTACAACTGTTCCGACAGCACCAACTACAAAGAACACTGTATATGCAATTTTAAATATCTTCTTAACTTCAGCTACATTCCCCTTTGAATTACTTGCCGCAATCATTCTTGATACGGCAACAGGAATACCTGCAGTTGATATCATATAAAACGCAACATAGATACTGTATGCCGCATTGTAGTATGCCATACCTTCAACACCGATTGTGTTGGTAAGAGGTATGCGGAAAAACATTCCTATTACCTTAACAAGTATGTTTGAAATCATAAGGATTATAGCACCGAAAACAAATGTCTGGCTATTGTGCTTTGCCAATTATATCACCCTTAGTTATATAAATTTTTATAGAAATCCAAAGCAAAAGCTTTATCAAAACCAAAGTATTTTTCTTTATCCAGATATTCGTAAGGATATTTGGGAGAAAATACTCGTTCAATTCTTGTTCTGTCTCTTGAAACATATTTAGAAACAGCTCCTGCTCCTGCTGAGAATACGGTATGATACTCACCCATCATATACACATTGTAAAGACAAGCTGTGCCTTTCTTTGCATATCCTGTATTATCAAGGTTGCCCACAGTGTTCTTCTGTCTGTACATATAATACGGCTCATATTCAGATGCAAGAAGCTTTTGGGAGGCATATGACACCATTGTGTTTGCTGACCTTGAATTTGCATCAATATCTGCTGTATGTGCAGTCTTATACTCAGACGAGCGTTTAAGCGTAAAAGAATGTACTGTAATATTTTCAGGACCTGCCTCAAGAACTTTATTTACACTGTGTGCAAAGCTCTCAGCAGATTCACCTGGCAGTCCTGCAATAAGGTCGGTATTAATGCATTTTATTCCAACAGTTCTTGCCATATTCATACATTCAAGGTAATCTTCGAAGGTATGTTTTCTTCCCACAGCCGCAAGAATTTCATTATTAGCAGTCTGCGTATTTATGCTTATTCTGTCAACTCCGCCGTTTTTGATTGCCGTCAGTTTTTCTTTTGTAATACAATCAGGTCTGCCTGCTTCAAAAGTAAACTCTTCAACGTCTGACATATCAAAATTACTGTTTATACAGTAAAGTATTTTCTGTATCTGGTCAGCTTCAAAAATTGCGGGAGTTCCTCCGCCGAAATACACTGTTTTAAGCTTTAATCCAAGCTCAGATATTGTATTTGCAATAACAGGAAGTTCTTTACAAAGAGCATCGGTATATTCAGGTATCAGTGACAAAAGTCTTGGAGTTGTTGAAGAAACAAAGGAACAGTATCTGCACTTTGATGGGCAGAAAGGAATTGACACATACAAACTGCAGGTATTATCCTCAAGCTTTTCTGTAAGTTCAATTTCATTTTTAGCTGTTCGTACGCATATTTTTGCTTTATCGGGAAGAACAAAGTATTCATCCTGCAAAATTCTTTCAGTTTCATGTTCAGTACATCTTTTGAGATAGTCCGCCGCAAGTTTTGCAGGTCTTATCCCTGTAACAATCCCCCAGGGAGATTTATAACCGAATATTTCTTCCGCCGATTTAAGAAAAGCTTCTCCGATAAGGTTTTTCATACGGAGTTTTATATTATCTTCAGCATCACATTCACAGTGACATTCTGCCTCTTTATGAGCTATAGCAAGAAAAACATCCGCATAAAACTTGCCATTCTGTGCGTCAGCTCTTACTTTAAGTCTGTTTTCTCCGCTGTCACTCTGTGAAAACGTCTCACAAGGCAAATATAACAGCACAAGAGACTGAAGAAAGTTTTCTCTGACACTGTTTGTTTTATCAATAAAGTCAATAATCATTTTACAATTTATCGCTGTCAAGAATTATTGTTACAGGTCCGTCATTTAAAAGGCTTACTTTCATATCCGCACCAAACTCACCTGTGCCGACTTCAAATCCGTACTGTGTACGCAGTAATTCAACGTACTTTTCATATAAAGCATTCGCTTTGTCAGGTGCGCCCGCGTGAATAAACGATGGTCGGTTCTGTCCTTTACATTCAGCGCAAAGTGTAAACTGAGAAACAACTAAAATTTTACAATCTTCTCCTCTTTCCTTAAGCTGAACGGGAGACAAATTCATTTTATCGTTTTCATCAGTGAAAATACGAAGATTTGCAGTCTTTTTCGCAAGGAGTTCAACCTGCTTTTCGGTGTCATTTTCATAAACACCAAGCAAAACAAGAAATCCCTTGCCAATTTCGGAAATGCATTTGCCGTCAACAGTGACACTTGCACTGCTGACGCGCTGTATAAGTGCTATCATAGTAGTTTATACCTCTTAAATTATGAAAATCCTCTTGTAACGTCAATTATATCCTTGATGTTCTTGAGACGTGCAACAATGCTGTTAACATGCGCTGTATTTCTGCAGGTAATTGTAAGATTAATAATCATACCGTCGCCGGCAGTTGTTTTGGAGTTCATAGAATGAACAGGCACTCTCATATCCGCAAAAACAGCAGAGATATCAGCAAACATGCTCAAGGAATTGTTAGCATAAATCTGTAACAGTGTTTCAAAAGCACCTGAAACATTATCGCCCTGTTCCAGGGATTCATTAGACCATCTTACAGTAAGCCATCTGTCTTTTTCATCCTCTTTCTTAAGGCCTGCAGTTACATTGGGACAATCGTATTTATGAACGGAAACACCAAATCCTCTTGTTACAAAACCAATGATACTGTCACCCGGAAGCGGATTACAGCATTTCGCGAAACGCACCTGACAGTTATCGATACTGTCAACGATAACGCTCTGAATTGCTCCTGCTTCCTTGGCTTTTTCTCTCTTTGCCTCAGATGTGGGATTCTTGGGCTTGGTAACAAGTGCATCCATAGGATTGACAACTTCAGCATTTTCGTCTTTTACAACTCTGTCAAATTCGTCCCTCAGTTTTCCTGAGAACTTGGAAACAGACATACCGCCGTAACCAATGTTGTTGTAAAAATCGTCAACGTCGTTAAAGCCGTTACGCTTTGCGACATTTTCAACAATTTCATTTCGCTGTGCATCAGTATAGGGTCTGCCGTATCTTCTGAATTCGTATTCGATTTCTCCCTTACCGATGATTATGTTTTCTTCGCGCTTTTCTTTCTTAAACCACTGTCTAATCTTGTTTTTGGCTTCACTTGTTTTAACAATCTTCAGCCAGTCACGGCTCGGTCCCTTTGTTGATGAGGAGGTTATGATTTCACAAATCTGTCCCGTCTGGAGAACTGTGTCAATAGGCACAATTACACCGTTGACCTTAGCTCCTACCATCTTATTACCAACCTGTGAATGTATGGAGTAAGCATAGTCGATGGTATTTGATCCGTAAGGCAGGCTGATAACATCGCCCTTGGGAGTAAATATAAAGGTTTCATCTTCAAACAGGTCAATTTTGAGGGGACGCAAGAATTCATCTTCGTCACCGTCAGCACCCTCGTTTTCAACAAGAGTTTTAATCCACTTAAGCTTTTCGGAAATGTTTTCTTTATCAACATCTCCTGATTTATACTTCCAGTGCGCCGCGATACCGTATTCAGCTACCTCGTGCATTTCCCAGGTTCTTATCTGCACTTCAACAGGTATACCCTGTCTGCCTATAACCGTTGTATGGAGCGAGCGGTACATATTGGGTTTCGGGGTTGAAATATAGTCCTTGAATCTTCCCGGAATAAGGTTGAACATTTCGTGGATAACGCCAAGAACTGTATAACATTCAAGTTCTGTATCAACAATAATTCTTATAGCGTAAAAGTCGAATATTTCATCAAAGCTCTTATTCTGGTTATACATCTTTTTATAGATGCTGTATGTTGACTTAACTCTACCCTGAATGGTAAATTTAACTCCCATTTCGGTAAGTTTATCAGAAACCTGCTTTTTGGAGTTTATAAGAAAATCCTTGTTCTCACCGTATCTGTGCTCAACTTCTTTATTTACTTCTTCATAACCGATTGGGTCAAGATAGCGAAGCGCAAGTGTTTCAAGCTCACTCTTGATTTTCTGAATACCGAGTCTGTGAGCAAGGGGTGCATAAACGTGCATAGTTTCAAGAGCAATTGAACGCTGTCTGTGTTCGCTCTTTGCGTTGAGTGTACGCATATTATGCAGTCTGTCTGCGAGTTTTATGAAGATTACGCGGATGTCCTTTGACATTGCAAGGAACATCTTACGCAGATTTTCTATGCTTTCGTCCGCTTTGTTTTCAAACTGTATGTCGGTAAGTTTTGTAAGACCGTCAACAAGCTCTGCAACTTCAGAACCAAAGTTTTTCTTTATTGCATCAAAATTTGTTTTATCCTTACAATCTTCTATGGTATCATGCAAGAGAGCTGCACAAATGGAGTCCGTATCAAGTTCCAGTTCGGATACTATTACTGCTACCGACAGCGGATGTGTAATATACGGGTCACCGGACTTTCTGAACTGCCCTTCGTGCATTGACGCAGCATATTCATAAGCCTTTCTGACCTTTTCCATATTAAATGTATGTTTAGATGAAAGCAGCCGTTTTTCAAGCTCTTCAAATGTAACTGACATTACTTCACCATTCCTTAAAATGCATTATTCTTTAATTGAATGCAGAAATTCTGAATTATTCAGATCAACTTTTCGTGTGGTTTTGATAAGTTCTATATCAACTGCATCAATATCGGCATTTCTGCCAAGCACAATAAGTCCCATTTCGTGGAAAACCTCAAGTGCTATATTGAACATACAAGATGTAACATTTGCCTTATAGTCGGAATTTATTTTTGCAGTAAGTTTAAACACGGAATATCTCTCACTTCTGCCAAATGTCTTAATGATGTTTTTCAGAAACATAAAAATAGTTCTGAAATTCATAAGATCCGGAATATGCTCAGCAGGACATAATGTTTTTCCTGCAAGAATATCTTCAAAAAGCTGTTCCTCGGATATCTTCTGCATATATTCCCTGTTTTCAGGTCTTACATCCTTGATTACAAGCTGCACTGTCATACAACCTCTGAAATCGTTATAGCCGAGAGCAAACATAAAGTCCGCATACATTCCTTCAAAGTAAGGAAAGTTCTCCTTTGGCATACCAAAGTACACTGCGGTCATTACTACCCCGTCTTTTTCAAGAATAAGCTTTAAATGCTTGCCTTCACCAATAGAATATATCTCTCTTATACAAACATCGGACATATAGAACATCGGCTCAGGGTTTCTAAGTCCATACGGCTCAAGTTTTGTGATTTCAAGAGCATACTCCAGAGTAACTTCTTTTGCTTCAAGTTCAAAATCAGCATTGACATAAGTACATACGTTATCAAAATCAAAGTTTTTCGCCGCATATTCATTAATCATTTTTCTGAACACGTCTACATTTTCTCTTGAAATAGTAAGACCTGCCGCAAGCTCGTGCCCGCCGTACTTTATAAGATGCTCTTTACACTGTGATATGGCTTCGTTGATATTGAAACCCTTCACACTTCTTCCCGAACCCTTGCCTGTATCACCGTCAAAAGATATAAGAATTGAGGGAAGGCCGTATCTGTCTGTAATTTTAGAAGCAACAATTCCGATTACACCTATATGCCATTTATCGGAAGTCAGCACTATAACTTTATCGTTATCAAAATCTGCGGTTGATTCTATCTGCTCAACAGCCTGCTCAAAAATTTCGTTTTCGATAAGCTGTCTTTCTCTGTTGACAGCACAGAGATAGTCAGCAATGTTTTCTGCCTCCTGCTTGTTCTCTGTTATAAGAAGTTTTACTGCTCTGTTTACGTCACCGATTCTTCCTGCCGCATTGATTCTTGGTGCAAGTCCGAAACTGATTGACGCAGAGTTAAGCTTTTTATTTTTTGATGAACGCTTTTCGGAAAATGCAGCCGCTATGAGAGCTTTAAGTCCGTTATTGGCTGTTTTTTCAAGCTGTTCAAGACCGAGTTTAACAATAACCCTATTCTCACCGATAATTGGCATAACATCCGCAACAGTACCAAGTGCAACAATGTCGCTGTATTTTGAGCAAAGTCTTGCAATGTTTTTATTACCTTCCAATGCACAGACAACTTTAAAGACAACTCCAACACCTGCAAGCTCTTCAAAAGGATACTCACTGTCAGGTCGGTGAGGGTTTACTACAGCAACAGCATCAGGAAGCTTTTCTCTGCATTCGTGGTGGTCAGTGATAACAACATCTATACCGTTTTCGGATGCATAATTTACTTCCTCACCGGCAGTAATTCCACTGTCAACAGTAATAATAAGGCCGATACCGCATTCCTTAAATCTGTCTATTGCCGTATTATTCAAGCCGTAGCCTTCGTTAACTCTTTCAGGGATATAATAGTCAACTTCTGCCCCTCTGCCTCTTAAATAGAGCAACAAAAGAGCAACGGAGGTTACCCCGTCAACATCATAATCACCGTATATAAGTATTTTTTCATTGTTGCTTACAGCTCGGTTGATACGCTCTACAGCCTTATCCATATCAGGCATAAGAAACGGGTCATAAAACAACTCACTGCCGCCGTTTATGAAAGCGTCAGCATCCTGCGTTTCAGAAAACCCCTTTGATACTATAAGCTTTGCAAGAAATTCAGATACACCTAAAGTATCTGTTAAATTTGTAATGGACTGTATATCGGGTTTGCCGATATTCCAAACCGTGTTTTTGATATTTTTTATATGCATAAGTATTTACGGCTGTTGTTCGCCGTTCTCCTTAATAATTTTACAAATTGATGTTTCGGAAAGTTTCGCCGACAATCTGTTTGCAACAAAAGCGCAGACAAAAAACATAAGTAAAAAAGCAACACCTGTTGCTAAAACAGGAAATAAACCGTCTGTTATAACATCAGCTATCATATAAGCAATAATTGCAACAAAAACAGGAGCTATAAATGCTATAAAAGCAAGAAACAATGATATTTTACTGTCATTGCATATTTCAACAATATCTCCGGCTTTTGCCCCAATATCATTTTTGACACTCAATTCAAAGCTTTCAGGCAGTTCGGCAAGCACAAGTTCAACGTGGCATTTTTCTTTTCCGTCACCGCATCCGGTACATCCGGAACACGCACTTTGCTTAAATGCCTTGACAATTGCAGTCTTTCCGTCTGTATGCAAAACAGTTGCTCTTGTGTTCAAGTTATAACTCCTTAATTCTGTTAAGATAAGCTATTGCACATTTAAGTCCGTCAACAGCGGCACTTGTAATGCCGCCTGCATACCCTGCGCCTTCGCCGCACGGGTAAATGTTGCGGCTTGAAACAGATAAATATTCATCCGTTCTGTCAATGCGTACAGGACTTGAAGTACGGGTTTCGGGTGCTGTCAGCACAGTTTTTCTGTCAGCAAATCCCTTTATATTTTTCTCAAAGCTGTTAAAACCGAATTTAAGTGTATCGGTAATAATAGCAGGAAATACTTTTGAAATATCACATACTTCTGTTTTTCCTGTATAGGTAGGCTGAATCTTAGAGGGAGCTGTTAACTTTCCTTCTCCGTCCAAAAAGTCACCAAGCAACTGAATTGGAGCTGCCCCTGTTTTACCTGTTAAATCAAAAGCTGCTTTTTCTATATTCTTCTGAAAATCAATAGCACCGCGTACAGTTCCGCCAAAATCGGAAAGCTCAACAGAAACAGCAATCGCTGAATTTGCATTCATACCGTCACGTTTGAAATAGCTCATACCGTTGGTTACAATCTCATCCTTGTCAGAAGCAGATGCTACAACTACTCCGCCGGGACACATACAGAATGAATAAACTCCACGTTTGCCGTCTTTAGCTGACAAAGTATACTGCGCCTTCTCAAGCGCTTCGCAATCGGCATATTTTCCGTACAAAGTTTCGCTTATACTGCTCTGCAGATGCTCAGCTCTTACTCCCACAGAAAAAGGCTTGGGAGAGATATTTATATTCTTATCCATAAGCAAGGAAAAAGTATCCCTTGCACTGTGTCCTATACACAGAAATAAAGCTGAACATTCAATGTCATACTTGTTGTTAACTGTTACAGAAATAACTTTACCGTCTGAACTCTGATTAATACCCGTAAGCTTGGAATTGAACAGCACTTGTCCGCCAAGATTAATAATTTCTTCGCGTATGTTTTTAACTACCTTTTTAAGCAAATCGGTACCGACGTGAGGTTTTGCAAGATAAAGAATTTCGTCCGGTGCGCCGCACTCATTAAGTTTCTGTAATACGAAACCGGAAAGAGGGTCACTTATTCTTGTAAGCAATTTTCCGTCAGAAAACGTTCCTGCTCCGCCCTCACCGAACTGTACATTGGTTTCTGTATCAAGTTCACCTGTCTGCCAGTATGTATTCACCTTTTCTGTTCTGGCATCAACGTCACTTCCGCGTTCCAACACAACAGGTGCAAGACCTGCTTTGGCAAGAGCATATGCGCAGAACATTCCGGCAGGACCAAAACCTGCAACAATCGGACAATGCTTTTTTGATGATAAAACCATATTTTCAAAGCAAGGGGTCTCAGTTGTAACAAGTTCAAGTTCTCTCGGCAATGTCTTTTTTATATAAGTCTCGCTCAAATCCTGCCCAACCGAAACAGCAATGGTATAAATAAACAGGATTTTATCTCTGTTTCGTGCATCAACCGACTTTTTGTATACAAAAAAGCTTACATCTCCGAATTTCTTTTTTAAAAAATTCAGATATTTACTTTTTACAATTCCTATAGCTTTTCTGTCGTGCACTTCTTTGGGTTCAAAGCACACCGGAATTTTTACATTACGGCAAAGTATCAGTTTTTTCGGTTCCTGAGTTATTTGAGTCATCTGTAATTTCTGTCTCTTTCGTCAATACTACAGGTTTTTCTGTAATAATTATTTTAACGTCGTTAACTATTTCATCGGGATTGGCATCGTAACTGCTGTATGCAGAAATCTTCTCGTCAAGTATAAGCGGAAGTGTCAGTTCTCCGGCTGATTCAACATATGCTTTTAATGTTTTTAACTGTGCAAATGCATCAACAGCGTTAACCTCGCCTTTCACATATAAAACGGAAGGCTCAATGCGATATTCATATTTATTCTCATCAATAACCAGATCTGCTTTGACATTCATCATTGATGTTTTATACACAGGAATATCAACCTGTATGATAGAAGGCTGGATTTTGATGTACTTTGACTGAATTTCATAATTATCCGCATCATATAGAGTAACGCCGGCACTGGAAACTATATTGTTTCTTACATTTCCGAGATTAAGATCAACAACTGCTTTTTCTACTGAGTTTATATCTGCTTCCGGCCCCTCCAGTGTTACATATGAATGTGACAATTGAGTGCTGCCAAGCTCATACGGGTATTGAATATTATAATTTACAGCATGTTCTAGCTCAATCTGCTTACTGACTGTCTTATCAACAACAATTTTTATCTGTGATGCACTCACATTTACTATTTTTGATGAGCTCGGAACATTGATCTCCACATCAACAATGTGCGTACCTTTTTGAGTTATACCGCTAAGATTAACCGATGCTGTAATATCACCGGCAGATATTTCGCTGATCACGCTTTTTGTGCCGCTGAGAGTAACATCAACAGTGCTTTCGTAACCGCTTACTATATTCAGCTCGTGACTGTTGTCAAAGTTTTCCAGAATAATAGGGATACCTTTGATTACGCTTTCGTACTCAACAGCCTGAAACACATACAACCATAACGCAATAGCTGCAAGTACCGAGAACAATTTCGGAAGAAAACTCCCCTTCTTTTTGGGTGTTTTTACGTTTCCGTCACTATCAAAAGTAGCCTCTATCTCTTTTAAAGAATTTCTGTTATCATTCAAAGAATCGGGTGTCACTGCAACCATCCTTTCGTTTCGATAATATGTACACGTCATTAACGGTGAAAAGTCTTTTTAAGCACGTTTATCTTTTTTTCCTCAGTTGTACCAACAATACGCGCAATAAGTTCTTCTCGCAGTTTTGCAGGAGTATAATCTCTTATAAGTCTTCCTTCAACCGCAAGAGATATATGACCTGTTTCTTCAGATACAACAACAACTACCGCGTCTGAATTTTCACTCATTCCCACAGCAGCTCTATGTCTTGTGCCTAAATCTTTATTAATTCCTTCACTGGCACTTAACGGAAGAAAACAACCTGCTGAGTACAGTCTGCTGTTTCTTATGACAAGGGCTCCATCGTGAAGCGGGGCTTTGTTAAAGAAAATATTTCTTATCAGATATTCAGTTGGCTCTGAGTCAATAACAGTACCTGTTTTTATAACATCGCCAATCTTGGTTGATCTTTCAAAAACAATAAGGGCTCCAACCATTTCATTGGAAAATGTAGAGCATGCCTCAACTACGGCATCTATACATTTTATAACATCTGAAAAAGTTCTTTTGTCGTTTTTCTTATTTATGTTTATGCTGTTTATGAAAGAATTTCCTCCGACTTTTTCAAGAAAGAATCTCAACTCAGACTGGAATACGATCATCAAACCGATAATTCCTACCTGAACAACATTGCTGAGCAAGAAGTTCAAGGCGTACATATTGAAAATGTCGCTTACAAGCAAAAGCACGATAATAAACAGAATTCCTATTGCAAGTTTTCCTGCGCGCCTGTCTCTGACAAATTTGAAAATGTAGTAGAAAACAACGGAAACTATCGCAATATCAATTATGTCAAAAAAAGAAATTGACGTTATACGATTAATCAAATACTGAAAAACGTCTGCAATATAGTCCATATACATTCCACCCCATAATAAAATATATATAATTATAACACAATATAATTATTTTGAAAATAGTTTTTTATAAAAATTTATGTTAATTTACATTTAAAAAATAATTACCCCTGTAAAGTGAATTACAGAGGTAATTTATTACGCAGTTTTATATACTATTTGCTAAAAATTGATACAAGAATCATAGGAATCAACCATACAAGCTGGAACATTAACATAACAGATGGGAGAACTGTCATATTCATAAATATCAGTCCGATTGAAACAGCAAGGCCAACAACTGCGCCGAGAATATAGAATACGCTGTTATTTTTATAGACAGCTCTAAGCTTATCAAGTAAAATAAAGCTCTTTAAAAAGCTATGTATTCCGGAAAGACCGATAATGCCGCCTGCAACAGTTTCTTCGGTTTTGCCAATTTCAGATGCCTGTTTTCCTATAACGCTGATGGGATAATTTGTTCCCTTGAGATTGCCGGAAACAAGCTGGTTATCAACGCCGGGGTCAGCAGTCTTAACACCGCAGCAAATACCGGCATCGTACAATCCTCTCAGCACAGTTTCAAAACCTCTGTTAAGAGCGTATCGGATGTAAAACTTCGCCGCCAATTGATTATTGCAAACAAGATAAACAATACTTGTGAGGGAACGCATTTCGGTTTCATCAGCAAGGTCAACCGGTGCTTCTATATCATAAAGTCTGAGGTACTTACCTGTTCCAACAAGAACATCGTCATCGTCTATTTTAATATGCAATCCGTCAGGTGAAGTTTCAACAACCATAATCTCAGACTTTTCTTCGGTTGCATTCTGTAAAGAGCTGGCAAAAACATATGAAAGCGGTCCGCCCAGCTTTTCAAAGATCTTAGCCATATATACAATTACCTTGTCAATTCTGTTATCGTTGTATGTCTTTATGCTGGTAACCTTTACTGACTTAGGCGGGAAAACTTCAGTATCATCAAAGGACAAAACACCTGCGTTTTCATAATAATCACAAGCCGCTTCACCAATAATGGCAGAATGCATCTTATTAACTTTGAGACTTGTAACAAAGTACGGGATAGATGTAACTGCAAGACAGCTGACAGGAGCCGACAATAAAAACACAATTGCTGCGTTTGTAATTGCGGCATAAGGAGATGCGTCAAGAAGAACTGCACTGACAATTCCTATTGCCACACTGATTACAAGGATGATATACATCACTGTATTACATACAGATGTCGCTGAAGGAACTGTATAGCTCTGCTTTACAAAATCAGATACGAAATCTGTTTTGGAAACAGAAAGAACGTCAGAGTCATCGTTAAGATATTTAGCAAAAACATTATGTTCCTCAGAACAGTTTTCAAGTTTTTTGGTAGTAAGTTTAGGTTTCTTAGCCAATACCATAGCAAAAGCTCTGAAACGCGTAAAGCTCTTTATAAAGGTGTTTACGGAAAGCATAAACAAAATTACACATCCGATAAAGCAGAATGTTCTGTATTCAGTAGATTCAAACGCAAAAATTGCCGTTATAACTGTATGGATTGTACATACAATAGTTGAAACAACAGCCAATGCCTCAGGCGCAGAATGTTTAACCGACAGTTTTCTTATACCTCTCGCAAGACCGTCAAGGTTGAAAAACGCACAAAGGGCAAGCATTTCAAGACAAACCATAGCAAATACTCTACCGTATCTGCCGGCATTCATAACATTTGCAAACGGCAGTCCTGCTGCGTGACCGATTTCAAACCAAACACAAAGTACTGTTGCTATCAAGGAGAGAATCATTGAAAAAGTGGAAATAACAGCAGATTTTCTGAAAGAATCAAACAAATCTTCACCCTGTGACTTTTCGGTATACTCAAAGTCGTGATAATACTCATTGACATCATCATACATTTCAGAGTCCAAAGGAACAAAATCTTCGTCATCAGGTGTTTCTACACCGAAAAACTTATTCTTCCTTTTCTTCGGTTTTTCTTCCTCTTCTTCATCGTATGTTTGCTCATCCGCATCATTAGAAGTTTTTTCGCCGCCTTGAAGAACTTTAATGAGTTCGCTCATATTATAATCTCTTGTCTTGCCACACACATCCGATACGTCATTTCCGTTGTTGGATACATCATCAACAACTTCAACCGAAGTTACTTCTGTCGAAACATTTTCTTCAACAGTATTTTCTTCAGCAGCACCAACTTCTGTTTCCGGCTCAACTTCCTTAGCATATGTATTCATTGCATTTTCACGTATACTGCGTATTTTTTCTTCAAAAGAAAGAGGCTCAACAACTTCTCCCGAAGATTCCGCCGACACATTGACATCGGAAACGGTAAGTTCTTCTGTTTTTATTTCGTCAGAACTCACATTCTGAACATCTGCATTTTCAGAATCAAATGCATCAGATGAATTTAACTTGATATCTGTATTGTTTTCAGCCATTTTACTTCCCGCCTTTCAACAAACTATATTTCTGTATTTGCCATTCTCTGCTTGACCGCTTCATAGAGTAAAACCGCCGCTGCAGTAGAAACATTAAGAGAGTTTACCTTTCCTCTCATAGGAATTGAAACAACATAGTCACAATTCTTTCTTACAAGGTCAGAAACCCCGTTTTCTTCACTTCCCAGCACTATTGCACAAGGTACTGTAAAATCAGCCTTTTCATAGCTCACTCCATCAGCTTCTGCTGCAAATATCCAGAAACCAAGGTCCTTCAGCTTGTTAATTGTCTGCGTAATATTAGAACATTTAACCGCTGCAAGATGCTCAACTGCACCTGCAGAAGACTTTACAACAGCAGGTGTGATGCAAGCAGCTCTGCGCTTAGGTATTATTATTCCGTGAGCACCTGCTCCCTCTGCACATCTGATTATAGCACCGAGATTATGCGGATCAGATACCCCGTCTGCAATAACAACAAGAGGTTTTTCTCCTCTGCTTTCCGCAATCTGTATAATATCTTCAATTTCAACATATTCTTTTTCCGAAGCAATTGCAACAATTCCTTGATGCTGTTCATATCCGCAAAGCGCATCAAGCTTCGCTCTTTCAACTTCGATAAGCGGAATTCCTCTTGACAGAGCTTCTGCCGCAAGAACGGTTACAGAGCCTTCTCTTTCACCCTTTTGGATAAATATTTTCTCTATATCTCTTCCTGACTTAAGAAGTTCTCTTACCGCATTTCTTCCGGGAACAGAACCATTGTTCAAAGGCTCTTCCTGGTTTTCGCCTCTGTAAGGTCTTCCCTGCTTGCCATTACGGTCATTGTTTTTCTGAAAATTGCCGCGTTTGTTGTTTTTATAAAAGCTATTTTTATTTCTGTCTTTCGCGCTGTATTCGCCCATAGTACCCCCAAAAAATTAAAGGAATATTCTACATATAGTATTTATCTACTGTATTGTAACACAAAATAAAGTGTTTGTAAAGAGATTTTTGCAAACTAAAAAAAATTAATAAATTGTCTTCATTTATGCAAATAAATGAACCTGTCTGCCTTTTGTGCTGACAATTCCCTCTTCTTTCATTTTGCCGAGTTCTCTCATCATAGCACTTCTGTCTGAACTGATATAATCAGCAAGTGCGGTATAAGAAATAGTCATAACAAAATCACGGGTTCCCGTCTTAATACACTGTGTTTCAAAATATGTGAGAAGTTTCTGACGTGTGGTACGCTGGCTGAGAATATTGATATGAAGCGACAATCCTCTCGACTTCTCTGCAGCCATATGAAACAGATTATTCAGCAGATTACAGTGATGTGTGCAGGCATTGGAACAAGGGTGGATTATCCTGCTATAATCTATATAACTCACCGTACACTGTGAATCAGCCTCGATATAATAAGCAAACTGCTCCATCGGCAAAGAAAAAATTTCGCCGAAAACACCGCCTTTTTCAAGGTGTTCCATAACACACTTTCTTCCGTCAAAATCAACACAGAATATGTGTGCCTTGCCGCTCTCGATAATACCTATTCGGTCTATTTTTTCTGACATTCTCGCAATTGTTGTGCCCTTTTCAAAAGTTTTTTTAACAGCACCGAAACAACTGTAAATAGTGTTTTTTTCCTGTTCGCTGATACCTGAAAAAATCGAATTAATCATAAAAATTCTACCTGCTTTTTTGAAATGTTAAATATAAATACCATTAATAGAAATTATATATAAAAACTGTTACAAATGCAACAGTTTTTTATAAAAAAAGGGGTATAATAGACTTATAAATTTATAACTTAAAACTATGAGGTGAAATAAATGCATTGCATAAAAAAGATAAAAGACGATTTGTTCTGGGTAGGTGCCAATGACAGACGTCTTGCAATGTTTGAAGGCGTATATTCCGTTCCTGACGGGGTGTCATATAATTCGTATTTACTGCTGGACGATGAAACTGTGCTTTTTGATACAGTTGACAAGGCTGTTTCAAGCCGCTTTTTTGAAAATATAGAAGCAGCACTTGGCGGCAGAAAGCTTAACTATCTTGTAATTCATCATATGGAGCCTGACCACTCTGCAACTCTGCTTGAGCTGATGAAAAAGTATCCTGATATGCGCATTGTGTGCAACGCAAAAATTCTCACAATGGCAAAACAGTTTTTCAACAGCGAAGCTGAAATGATTGAAGACCGTGCAATTATTGTACGTGAAGGTGACAAGCTCCCCGTAGGCAAGCATACCCTCACATTTGTGATGGCTCCTATGGTACATTGGCCTGAAGTAATGATTTCCTATGATATAACAGATAAAATTTTGTTTTCGGCAGACGCATTCGGTTCATTCGGCGCTCTTAACGGAGCAATATTTGCTGATGAAGTGGATTTCGAAAGAGACTGTCTTGATGAAGCTCGCCGTTACTACACCAATATAGTCGGAAAATACGGCACACAGGTGCAGGCGCTTCTCAAAAAGGCCTCTGCTCTTGAAATAGATATGATTTGTCCCCTGCACGGTTTTGTGTGGAGAAAAAATCTTAACTATTTTATTTCCAAGTATCAGCTTTGGAGCACTTATACCCCTGAAGTAAGCGGTGTAATGATTGCATATGCTTCTATATACGGAAATACAGAAAATGCCGCAGAGATACTTGCAAGTGAAATACGTGAATTGGGTATACCTGTTGTTATGTATGATGTGTCTGTAACGCCTGCTTCCGACATTATTTCAGCAGCCTTCAAGTACAGCCATCTTGTATTTGCATCTGCAACCTACAATGCAGGAATATTCGTTTCTATGGAAGCGTTGCTTCACGACCTTGTTGCCCACAACATTCAGAACAGGCACATTGCTCTTATTGAAAACGGCTCATGGGCGCCCACAAGCGGCAATCTTATGCGTGAACTTCTCTCAAAATGCAAGAACGTTACCATACTTGAGAACACTGTATCTATAAAATCATCTGTTGACCTCAGCCAGAACGAACAGCTTAAAGAACTTGCAAAGGAAATTGTAAGCTCAATTCCGATGCCTCTTGAAACATTAACCGAACAGAGCGAACTGCTCATAGATAAAACCGCGATGTTCAAGTTACAGTACGGTTTATTCGTTCTTACCGCCAAAGACGGCGAAAAAGATAACGGATGCATAATCAATACAGTTCAGCAGGTAACAGATTCACCCAAGAGGATTTCCGTTACAGTCAACAAAGCTAATTTCACCCACGATATGATAAAAAACACAGGTGTGTTCAACATATCTGTTCTCTCAACAGATGCACCGTTTAAAGTGTTTGAGCATTTCGGTTTCACAAGCGGAAAAGATACAGACAAATTTGCAGGCGCGGATATTGTCCGCACTTCAAACGAAATTTCATATGTTCCCGAAAACACAAATGCCGTTATGTCAGGTAAAGTAATTTCGGAAGTTGACTGTGGTACACACACGCTGTTCATCGCCGATGTTACCGAAGCAACAGTTCTTTCAGCAACACCGAGTATGACATATGAATACTATTTTGCAAATGTAAAGCCCAAGCCCGAGGCTCCTGCCGAAGACAAAAAGGGTTATGTGTGCAAGATTTGCGGATATGTTTACGAAGGCGAAGAACTTCCGGCAGACTTTATATGCCCGTTGTGCAAACACGGCGCCGAAGACTTTGAAAAGCTTTAATTTAGCGTATAAAAACTATTTTTTGAAAGGAGATTTTTATTATGAAATATGTATGCGATGTATGCGGATGGGAATACAATGTTGAGGAGGGTTATCCCGACGGCGGTATCGCTCCCGGTACAAAATGGGAGGATGTTCCCGAAGATTTTGAATGCCCTCTCTGCGGAGTTGGCAAAGATCAGTTTTCTGAAGAATAATTAATGAGAAAGGGAGTTGCAACTTGCAGCTCCCTTTGATTTTTAAATA
>JAZOLW010000085.1:0-2701 GCA_045653405.1 Eubacteriales bacterium
GCAAAGGTAGTTGTTTTTTCCTTCGTTAAGCATCTGGCTTTCGGTAACAGTACCCGGAGTTATAACTCTTATTACTTCCCTATTTACGATACCTTTTGCTGTTGCAGGGTCTTCTGTCTGTTCGCATATTGCCACTTTATAGCCCTTTGCCACAAGCTTTGCAATATAGGAATCGGCACTGTGGTACGGAACTCCGCACATGGGTGCTCTTTCCGGCATACCGCATTCTCTCCCCGTAAGAGTCAGTTCAAGCTCGCGGGATGCACACTTGGCATCGTCGAAAAACATTTCATAAAAGTCCCCCAGTCTGTAAAAGACAAGGTGGTCTTTATATTGCTCTTTTATTTCAAAATACTGGAGCATCATCGGTGTATAAGGCACTCGAATCATCTCCCCTTCCTAAATCTATAATCAGTGACATCCTTTGCAGGTTGCACAGTTATGTGTGCATCCGCCTTCTTCGTCATCGTCTTCACTCTCACCTGCACCTGTGCCGTAATCCTCGGCACCGATATATGATGATATTGTCATATTTACTGCAGTCATAAGAATATTGAGGTCTTCTTCCGCTTTTGAATATGCTTTCATTTCGGGAGCATCGGTGATTTCTTTATAAAGCACTTCAACTCTTGATGAAAGTACGTCGAGAAGATGTTCGTCGACATTTTCCTTTTCCTTTTCAACTTCAAGAATTGCTTTCTGAACCTTAAATTCATCCAGCTTTACTTTGAGTGCCTGATTCTTTTTCATTTCATCTCTTGTATCGCAGAATGCCTTGTATTCTGCACTTTCCTTAAGTGCTTCGCCAAGCTGTCTTGCGATAGCTATTATATTATTGCTGTATTCCATTTTTATTTCCTTTCCCATGTGTCTTATTCAGAAACAATTTCTCCGAAAAGCTGAACGTCGCCTGCTCTAGTTATTTTCACATCAACAAACTTTCCGTAAAGTTTGCTTCCCTTTGATGCTGCAAACTTAATCAGCTTATTTCCCGTACATCTTCCGCTGTATTCTTCAGTTTCCACGCTGTCGGGAGTTTCACACAGCACCTTTATTGTTTTGCCCACATATCCTTTATTTATTGCAGAAATTTTGCCGTGATGCAAGTCCATAAGTCTTGCAAAGCGCTCCGTTTTCTGCTCATATGTCACAGGGTCTTCCATTTTTTCAGCGGGAGTTCCCTTTCTCGGAGAATATATAAATGAATATATGGAATCAAAGCCCACTTCATCAACTATACTTAGAGTTTCGGCAAAATCTTCTTCCGTTTCACCGGGAAAACCTACAATTATATCGGTTGTAAGTGTTATATCCGGCACTGCTTCTCTGAGCTTTCTCACGACCTCAAGATATGCTTCTCTTGTATACTTTCTGTTCATTAGAGAAAGTATTCTGTTACTTCCCGACTGAACAGGCAGGTGGAAATGCTTTGCCACTCTGTCGCTTGATTTTATAACTTCAATAAGCTCGTCGGACACATCTTTAGGGTGAGAAGTCATAAATCTAACCCAGAAATCTCCGTCAAGCTCTGCAATGCTTTTAAGAAGTTCTGCAAAGCTCATTCCGTTGTCAAGGCTCTTTCCGTAGGAATTGACATTCTGTCCAAGCAGTGTTATTTCCTTATATCCCTTTGAAACAAGCTCTTTTGCTTCAGAAAAGACAGCATCCGCTTCCCTGCTTCTTTCTCTGCCTCTTACATACGGCACAACGCAGTATGTACAGAAGTTATTACATCCGTACATTATGGAAAGCCATGCTTTGATATCGCTTTCTCTTGACACGGGAACGCCTTCGACTATAGAATAGTCGCTGTCGTCAACATAGTATCTTCTTCTGTCGTGCTCCATCACATCGCAAAGTATTTCGGGAAGTCTGTGGAGCATATTTGTACCTGCAACAAAATCCACATAAGGATATTTATTCTTTATATCGTCAACTCTGTGCTCCTGATTTACCATACAGCCCCAGAGTCCCACTAGCATTTCGGGATTCTTTGCCTTGAGGTGCTTTAACTGTCCTGTTTTTGAAAGCGCTTTAAGTTCTGCGTGTTCACGCACTGCACAGGTATTGTATATTACAAGGTCTGCGTCCTCAATAGCTGTAACTTTCTCATATCCGAGGGACATAGCTGTTCCCGTAAGTCTTTCACTGTCTGCTTCATTCTGCTGGCATCCGAAAGTCTGTACAAACACCTTAAACTTTCTTCCGAGGCGAAGTTCTTTTTCACAAAGTATCGCCTTTACTCTGTCGGCATATTTTTTCTGATTTTCTATATTTGCGGTGTCCTCACCCAGTTTGTTGGTCTTGTTTATCATTTGTTTTTTGCCCTTTTCAAGAGTTTCTTCATATCTTCGGGTGTAAAGGTATATATCTTATCGCAGAACTGACAGCTTACATCAATATCCTTGCCTTCTTCGATAATTTCCGTCATATCCTTTTCGCCCATACTTATAAGTGCATTTTCCACCCTCTGCTTTGTGCAGTCGCAGTGGTATGACACATCAGCTTCATCAAACACATCAAATTCAATGTCCCCAAGGATATCCTTTATATATTCCACATTGGGTTTGCCTGTTGAAAACAGTGTTGACACGGGAGGAACAACAGAAATTCTTTCTTCAAGCTTATCTATAAATGAATCCTCAGTCCCCGGGAGAAGCTGTATCATATATCCCCCTGCCGAAAGGCATTTATAGTCCTT
>JAZOLW010000086.1:0-11369 GCA_045653405.1 Eubacteriales bacterium
ATGAGTGCAACAAATACAAGTTCTGGGTGTGGCGCAGTTTGGTAGCGCGCTACCTTGGGGTGGTAGAGGCCGTGGGTTCAAGTCCCGCCACTCAGACCACAGGCATAGCCTGTTTTTAGATAAAACCGAAGTCCAACGGGACTTCGGTTTTATTTTTGCACATATGATGTAAATCAAAAAAATGTATCAAGGAACCTATCAAGGTAACTCTGTTTCTTATTTGTTTATCTGTGTGCGGTGGGACTTGAACCCTAAGAGGGCAAAATACACAGGTGTTCCTACCCTCGTCAAAAGCAACTCCATTTGGAGGAGCTTTTGACAAAAGAACGGACATAGTCCGCGCCGAGCAATCAGCGCACAAAAGTGCGCGTGTCCCGCCCAGGCACAGCCTGTTTATTTGACAAAAACCGCAGTCCAACGGGACTGCGGTTTTGTCATTTGTGGAACAGTGATGCTTTTTTCAAGCCTTGTAAAAGGGACTTGAAGCCTAAGAGGACAATATACATATGTGTCCCTACCTTCGTCAGTAGCGACTCCCTTTGGAGGAGCTTTGACAAAAGAACGGAGGTTGTCCGCAGGCACAGCTTGATTGTTGGACAAAGTTTCAGTTGATCGGCTGTGACCGCTTAACATTCTCCACTTTTGTTTCAAACTGTATTTACAAATTTCCGAAAATATGGTATTATAAACAAAAAAATTTTGAAGGAGCAATAACAATGTCGGAAATTTTAGAAATTATAATGATAATCTGTTTCGGATTTTCCTGGCCGATGAATGTAATAAAGTCCTACAAGGCAAGAACTGCTAAGGGAAAAAGCATTTCCTTCCTTTTCCTCATATTTATCGGATACATAGCAGGTATCGCAGCCAAGTTTACAAATGAAGCCTATATGGCTGATTTCGGAAGCAATTGGTATGTGCTGTTCTTTTACTTCTTAAATATCACAATGGTAACTGTTGACATCTGCATTTATTTCAGAAACAAAAATCTTGACAGACTTAATAAGCGAAATTGACAACGCAAAATATCAAAGCAGTGCAAATTACCATTCATTAATTGTCCCATAATCATATACTGCATTTTGTTTTAAATAAAAACAAAATGCCCGTTGAAAATCAACGGGCTTTCTGATGAACTAAAGAACAAGCGAGGGAGCTGAATATACGCGGGCAGCAAGTTCGCTGTTAAGCATATAGAGGCTCTTGGGGTCTGAACCGAAAAGCTCCATCTTTGTAATAAGGTCGTTTGCGTTTGTTTCTTCTTCACCTTGTTCCTTTACAAACCAGTCAAGGAACTGCATTGTGCGGAAATCCTTAACTTCATATGCTGCTGCATAAATGGTATTAATAAGGGATGTAACATATTCCTCGTGTTCAAGACCTGCTTTGAGAACCGTCATATCGCTGTCAAGCACCTTGTCGGGTTTTGAAATCGCTTCAAGTGTTACCTTTTCGTTGTTGTTCTGCAGATAGCGGTAGAACAGCATTGCGTGGTCTCTTTCTTCCTGTGCCTGTATGTAATACCAGTTTGCAAAGCCTGTAAGACCTCTGTCCTCAAAATAGTTTGAAAAATCGAGGTACAAATAGGCTGAATAAAGCTCCTTGTTAATCTGCTGATTGAGCAATTCTCTCACTTTTGAATCCATCATTAATATTGTCCTCCTTTGGATTTATATTTATATTTATATTTTTGATTTTTGCAATTTCAATTTGGAATAAACATTTATAAGTCTTTCAAAAAGCTCCTCGTTTTCTTTTGTCAGTACAACCTTGTGCTTTTTCATGTACTTATAGTTTATCATAAGATACTTCCCGATCTTTTTACCGTCCCATCCGGGAGAAAGATAATAAGATATGAGTTGAAAATACTTCAGAAACAGTTTTACTCTTGTATTTAATATCTGCGCTGCATCTTCATACACACCGTACTGATTTGTGCAGTCCTCTATCATCAAAGAAACTTTCTTAAACAGATTTTTACCGTGGTATTTTGCGTGGTCCCAATCAGGATAACCTAAAAGCATCTGACGTTGAGCAAAGCATTTCATACAGAAATCTATTACAGGCTCAAAGGAAAAACCTTCCTTTCTCGAATAGCCTCCTATAAGCGATTTTCCCTGTAACACCAATTCACACACAAAATCAACTGAATCTCTCAGCTTCTCATTGTAAAAACAGGTCTGGGTAAGGTCTGACACTTCGTGCATAAGTTCTTGTGTGTTTATACTGTCATCTCTATATCTTTTGGGAATGAGATATATGTCGTTAATCTTATCGTAGGAGTTCTTCCACTCTCTGAATTTGCCGTAATTCAAAACAACAGGGGCATCTTTCTGCATCCTGCCAAATTCAATGAAGTACGGAATAAAGTAACGTCCCGGAATACTGTTGTCTTTTTTCTTAACAGCATCAAACAGATAATCGCTCAGGGCCGATTCTTCTTCGGGAAGTTCATCTGAATTTATAATATTCCACCAATAGCGATCAGCTGTAACGGTGAAAATATCCCAATACATATCATGGTACATTTCCTCCCACACAGGAGTACGAAGAAACATTGGAATCTTAATTTTTGTATCGCATACTATTCTATTATCCGGCAATTCTTCCTTATGACAGCACACAAGCAGTTTTTCAATTCGGGAAATAACTGCATCAAAATACTCAACAGAGGCAGTAACACCCTCAAGACGTCTGATTTTATCTATGCAGTCCGGGAGAACCTCCGGAAATTCAAAATTTCTCATCAGTACGGGAATAATATTTTTATTCTTTTTTATAGCGTGGGATAATTCACGTCTCACCCAGTCATCCTCGTTTACACATCTGTCAAGTCCGTTGGGAGGCAGTACAAGAATCACATCTGTACATATATCTATAGTATCGTAAATCTGATCGTTGAAGTCGCCCGAACGCATTGACTCAAGATCAAAAAACACTTTATAGCCTTTGGCTTGAAGTTTGTTTGATATGAGCATTGCAGTGGTATCTCCGCCCTCGCGTCGATAACTTATAAAGATATCGTACTTTTCCACGCTGTTCTCTCCTTTTTCCATCTTTAATATACTGTTATTTTATCACATTTTGTCGTGAGTGTCAATTAATTGTTGATTTTTATGTTCAAGCAAAAAATCCCATCGGGTGATGAGATTTAAGGTTTTATCTTTTCAGTGTTATTCCAACTTTGTTGGAGTGATATTTTTGTAAAAGCACTTCCGAAGAAGTGCTTTTTTCTGTGTATGGGCTATAAAAGATATTTTGGCATTTTGGTGTTAGAGGTTTGAACCCTTGCGTTTTTAGTGAAATATTCGCCTTATGGCAAATGTGAAATAATTTCCTTAGGGAAATTGTGAAATATCTCACTTCGTTCGATGTGAAATGAAGTTTGCCCACGTTCGCGCAAGCGAACATTTCACATTTGCGAAGCAAATATTTCACAGCAAAGCTATTTCACTTGCCCGAAGAGCAAATTTCGTTGAAAAAACGACAGGTCGTAACCTGTCGTTTTTTCTGGCTGCGGAACTAGGATTCGAACCCAGACAAACAGAGTCAGAGTCTGTCGTGCTACCTTTACACAATTCCGCAATATTCTGTTGGTGTTTCTCACAACGCTATATATGATATCATACCAAATCTTATTTGTCAATAGTTTTTGCCATTTTTTTCTCAAATATTCTTATATTTTTTCGACAAAGAAGAAGCAGGTATTTTCCCTGCTTCTTCTGTATTTTTATTTACCGAGATTCTGTGTTGAAGGAACTGTTACATCCTTGTTGTAGCATTCAAACATTGTATCTACCTTATCCTTTGACATCTTAGGTGTGAGCACACTGATTATGGGTACAAGTATAAGTCCTCCTAACATTGCAAACACACCTGAGTACAGTGAGTTTGTAAACACAAAGCCAAGGAATCCCCCGCCTACTTTCATAACGCCAAGTGAAATGAGAAGCTGTATTATTTCAATTACAGTACCGTATACAAAGCATACTGCAACAGCGGGTTTTGTAACTTTTTTCCAGTACAAGCCGTAGAGGAACGGTGCAAGGAAGGCTCCTGCAAGTGCGCCCCAGGACACGCCCATCATCTGTGCAATAAATGTAAAGCCGGGGAACGCATCCTTTACTATTGCAATAACTGCAGAAATTGCAACAAAGAAAGCTATAAATATTCTGAGAGTAAGAAGCTTTGACTTTTCACTCATATTCTCCTTTACCTTTACGGCAATGAAGTCAAGTGTAAGAGTTGAACTTGATGTAAGAACAAGGGAGGAGAGTGTTGACATTGATGCAGCAAGCACAAGTACAATAACAATTCCAACAATAACATCGTTATTAAGTGCGGCAAGCATTGAGGGAATCACACTGTCAAACAATACAGAGCCATTTGCAGTTCTTACAACGGAATCGCTGTAAAGTCTTCCGAATCCGCCGAGGAAGTAACATCCTCCTGCAACAATAACCGCAAACGCTGTTGAAATTATAGTTCCCTTTTTAATGGATTCCTCATTCTTTATGGAGTAAAACTTTCCTATCATCTGAGGAAGGCCCCAAGTGCCGAGAGATGTAAGCATTACTACAAAGAACAGGAACACCGGGTTCGGACCTAGAAACGAAGCAAATGCACCTGTCATCGACTCGTGTTCAATGTTTGCAAGTCCGTTGTATGCCGCCATAAATCCGCCGTTATCAGCAATTACAGCACCAACAACTGCGATAATGCCAACAAGCATTATAATTCCCTGAATAAAGTCATTGATTGCGGTTGCCATGTATCCGCCAAATATTACATACAGACAGGTAAGCGCTGCCATTGCGATAATTACTGCCCAGTACGGGATATCAAAAGCGATACCGAAAAGACTTGAAAGTCCGTTGTACAGAGATGCTGTGTAAGGAATAAGGAACACAAATACTATAAAGGAAGCGGCAATTTTTAATCCTTCGGAATCAAATCTTTTGCCGAAGAAATCAGGCATCGTCTTACTTTCAAGGTGCTGGGTCATAACTCTTGTTCTTCTGCCTAAAATCACCCAAGGGAGCAGTGATCCGATAAAGGCATTTCCAAGACCAATCCAGGTAGATGCCATACCGAAGTTCCAACCGAACTGACCTGCATATCCCACAAAGATAACGGCTGAAAAGTAGCTTGTTCCGTATGCAAATGCAGTAAGCCAAGGACCTACCGAGCGTCCGCCGAGAACAAATCCGTTTACATCTGTTGAGTTTTTGCGGCAGTACAGTCCCACACCAATCATTGCGGCAAAAAATACTACCATAAGAATTACTGTGAATACCATTTTCATCATCCTTTCTTTCCACAGAGGAAAGAATGGTATAAAAAATCCTCTGTGCATTTTAATACACAGAGGACGACATATTACACTTGTCGTGGTACCACCTCAATTTATCTGTTTCTCACGGAACAGACCTTATAGAGTTCGACTCATAACGATTTAAAACTCCGACCTCTTTAACGGGAGGACCCGGTGCAGTCTACTGAGAATAATCCTTTCAGTGCACAGCTCACGAAATGTATTTCGGACAAAAGTCTTGCTGTCTCACACCTACCGACAGCTCTCTGGAAAGATAATTCGTCTTACTTCTTTTCGGTCATCGCCTTTATTGAGAAAATTATAGTACCCAAAATCGTAAATTTCTTGTTGAAATTGTAAACAAATTTCTAAATTGAAACTGCAAAAGGACGCTCAAGGCGTCCTTTGGATTATTTTACAAATCTGTTGTAGATTGTTTTGATGGACTTTTCAAAATCCACGTTGTCAACACCGATGATGATATTAAGCTCACTTGAACCCTGGTCAATCATTCTGATGTTGATATCATTTTCAGCAAGAGCCATAAATACAGATGCCGCAGTTCCCTTTACGTTCTTCATACCGCGTCCAACAACCGCAACAAGTGCGATGTTCTTTTCAATGCTGATGCTGTCGGGAGATGTTGCCGCCATAAGTTCTGAAATGATTACATCTTCTTTACCTTCAAGTTCCTTTTCATTTACAACAACACTCATTGTGTCGATACCTGAAGGAAGATGTTC
This sequence comes from Eubacteriales bacterium, assembly GCA_045653405.1. Classification (GTDB taxonomy): domain Bacteria; phylum Bacillota; class Clostridia; order Oscillospirales; family CAG-382; genus UMGS882. The sequence continues at coordinate 6,058 of JAZOLW010000086.1, forward strand.
AAAGCTCATACCGTGCTTTTCAAGTACCTGAAGAAGTTTTCTGCCAAAGCCCATTTCTTCGTTCATCATATCCTTTTCAAGAGTGAGAACGGTAAAGCCCTTCTTACCTGCGATACCGGTGAGAACGCTGAGCTCATTGAGCTTGTTTGTATGTGTTACAATAAGAGTTCCTTCATCTTCGGGAGCGTTTGTATTCTTTATGTGAATCGGAATACCTGCCTTCTTTACGGGGAAGATAGCGTCTTCGTGAAGAACTGTTGCACCCATATAAGACAACTCTCTAAGTTCTCTGTATGTTATTATTGAGATTGTCTTTGCGTTTTCAATTATTCTGGGGTCTGCAATCATAAAGCCGGATACGTCTGTCCAGTTTTCATACTCATCGGCTCCAGCTGCTCTTGCAACAATAGCGCCTGTGATATCAGAGCCGCCTCTTGAGAATGTCTTGATTGTATCGTTAGGCATTACACCGTAGAAACCGGGGATTACGGCATATTCGATATCCTTGAGCTTTTCAGCGAGAATATTATTTGTCTTTTCAGCATCAAATGTACCGTCGTTATTGAAGAAGATAACATCTGCTGCATCAATGAACTTAAAGCCGAGGTAGTTTGCCATAATGATACCGTTAAGATATTCACCACGGCTTGCGGCATAGTCTTTACCTGCCCTTGCAAGGAAGCTGCTCTTGATTATTTCAAATTCCTTTTCAAGGCTGAGTGTAAGACCGAGACCCTCAATGATAGAATTGTATCTTTCCTTTATCTGTTCAAAAACGGGAGAAATTTCTCCTCTTTTCAAGGTTTCTTCATAGCAGGTATACAGCATATCTGTAACCTTGGTATCATCCTTGAATCTTTTACCTGGAGCAGAGGGTACAACATATCTTCTGTTTTTATCTGCTCTTACTATATCGGCTACTTTTTTAAACTGTTCGGCGCTTGCAAGAGAGCTGCCGCCGAATTTTGTAACTTTCAACAAAGGGAACGCCTCATTTCTGTATATATTACAAATAGAATTTAATTTAAAGCAGTTTTGCGCCTTTTCGACCACACTCCGCCAATTGTATATATTATATAATTTACATTTATGTTTTGTCAATAGTTTTACTTCAATTAAATGCCTTTTTTTGACATTTTTAAAGCAAAAAAATTTCCTTTTTACATAATATGCAAAAGTAAAAGGAACTGTTATGCACAGTTCCTTTTGGAGATTTTAAAAATTGAGAAGTTTTACGGCAAGTCCGAAGTATACAAGCATAGCACACACGTCAACCGCTGTTGTAATAAGCGGGGTTGCCATAACCGTCGGGTCAAGTCTCAGTTTCTTTGCAAGTATGGGAAGCACCGCTCCTATACACTTCGCAAGAACTATTGTAAACAGCATAGCAAGGGACACAACAAGAGCTATAAGCACTCTGTTTCCGCCGTCTGCCATAAAGTAAACCATTCCGAAGTTTACTGCCGCAAACAGCACACCTACAACCAGTGCAACTCTCAGTTCTTTCCAGAGAATTCTGAACGCATCCCCTACTTCAAGCTCCCCTGTTGTAAGACCTCTGATTACGGTGATACTTGCCTGAGAGCCTGAATTACCGCCTGTATTGAGTATCATAGGCATAAAGGTAACAAGTACGGGAACTGATGCTATAGCTTCCTCAAATGAGCCAAGTATTGAGCCTGTAAGAATTCCTGTTATCATAAGGACAAACAGCCATACAATTCGCTTGTTTACTATGGTAAGCACACCCGTTTTCAGATAGGTATCGTCCATAGGAACAATAGCCGCCATCTGTTCGATGTCCTTGGTGGTTTCTTCTTCAATGACGTCCACGATATCGTCGACGGTGACAATTCCAACAAGTCTGTTTTCGTTGTCAACAACGGGAAGTGTATTAAGGTCATACTTAGAGAACATTCCGACCACTGCTTCTCTGTCCTCTGTTGTAAATGCCTTGATGACATTGGTTTCCATTATTTCAGAAATCAGTGTACCATCATCTCTGCAGGCAAGAATTTCAGAAAGCTCTATAACACCTTCAAGTATTCTTGACGGGCCTACAATATAGCAAGTGTATACCGTTTCCTTATTTTCGGCAACACGTCGGAGATAGCTTATAACTTCTCCAACCGTCATACTTCCCTTAATGTCCGTAAATTCCGCCGTCATTATGCTTCCGACTGAATTTTCGGGATAATTAAGGAATCGGTTAATAGTATTTCTGGTATCCGCACTTGCGTTCTTAAGTACTCTTTTTACGATGCTTGCCGGCAACTCCTCCAGCATGTCAACAGCATCGTCCACACTCAGTTCTTCAATGATGTTTTTGATTTCTTCGTCACTTATGGAGCTGATTATCTGCTCTTGGGTTTCCGGCCGGGAATAGCTGAATACATCCGCCGCCATTTGTTTTTGAAGCAGTCTGAACACACGCATTGCATTATCGGCATTCAGTTCGTCGAGAAATTCCGCAACGTCCGCCTCTGCCATTTCAGAAAGCAACTGCTTCATTTCTCTGTAGTTCTTCACCTCAAGAAGCTCCAAAAGCTGCTCCTTGATTTCTGTTACTGTGATTTCATTTGTCATAAAACACAAATCCTTTCCTATTCTTAGTTTGTTTTAGGAAAGCAATCCGTCTTTTACAGTGATGCACTAAGCATAAAGAAACAACAAGCTTCTGTATGCAATTACTGTAATTCCGTTTTTACTTCGCCCGGGTAAGTCCACTTGTTGTTCCTCCTTATTGGTTTATTTTTATAAAAACCCAAACGCTCTATTCCTGACCGCTTAAGATTTTTTTCATTTCATACAGTTTGGTAAGAGCTTCAATTGGTGTCAGTGTATTGACATCAAGCTTTTTAACCATATCACAAACTCTGTCATTTGAGATTTCTTCTAAGCTCATAGTCATATTGTCGCTGTGCCCTGCCTTTGGCATAAGGCTCTTTTGCGGTGCAACTGCTGTATGTTCGTCAATGCTTGCAAGTATTTTGTCGGCACGCTTTACTATTTCGTCAGGCACGCCTGCAAGCTTTGCAACCTCAATGCCGTAGCTTTCGTCTGCCGCACCGCGCACTATCTTTCTTAAGAATATAAGTGTATCGCCGCGTTTTTTGGCAACAATGTTGTAATTTACAACACCCTTGCAAAGCTCTTCAAGCTCGGTAAGCTCGTGGTAATGTGTTGCAAACATTGTCTTTGCGTACAGTTTTTTGCTGACTGTATACTCAACAATTGCTCTTGCTATGCTCATACCGTCATAGGTTGACGTACCTCTGCCGATTTCATCGTATATGATGAAGCTCTTTGATGTGGCATTGGCAAGAATATATGCACACTCTGTCATTTCCAGCATAAAGGTTGACTGTCCTGCGGCAAGGTCATCAGATGCGCCTATTCTTGTGAACAGCTTATCTACAATACCTATTCTTGCACTTTTTGCAGGCACAAAAGATCCTGTCTGCGCCATTATAATAATAAGTGCTGTCTGACGCATATATGTCGACTTACCCGCCATATTGGGACCTGTTATGAGCATAAGTCTTTCGTTTGTGTCAAGCTTTACATCATTGGGCACAAACATCTCGTTTTTGAGGAATTTTTCAACTACAGGATGTCTGCCGTCCTTGATTTCAATAACGTCTGAATTATCAACCTCGGGACAGCAGTAGTTGTTTCTCTTTGCAACATCTGCAAGTGAAACATAAACGTCTGTTTTTGATATAATATCCGCAGCTTTCTGTATTCTGTGAACATTTGCTGAAATATATTCTCTCAACTGCTGGAAGCACTCATATTCAAGGGCGCAAACCTTATCCTTTGCACCGAGTATCTTTGCTTCCATTTCCTTGAGTTCTTCGTTTATGTATCTTTCACTGCCCGTAAGGGTCTGCTTTCTGATATATGTTTCGGGAACAAGGTCCTTATATGAGTTTGTAACCTCGATATAATATCCGAAAACTCTGTTATAACTGATTTTCAGATTTTTTATACCTGTTGCTTCACGTTCTCTCTGCTCGATGCTTACAAGCCACGCTGTTCCGTTATTTTTTATCTCATTAAGCTCGTCTACTTCCGCAGAAAATCCCGCTTTTATAAATCCGCCCTCTCTTATTGAAAACGGAGGGTCTTCCACAATAGCTTTGTCAATTAACTCTCCGATATCGGAAAGCGTATCAAGTCCGTCATAAAGCTCTTTGAGTTCGGGACACTTCATATTTTCAAGCTGTACCTTTAAGGGTTCAAGCACGGAAATTGTCTGCCACAGTGCTCTTAAATCCCTGCCGCCTGCAGTATTATAGACAATCTTTGTTATAAGACGCTCGATATCGTTTACCTGTGAGAGAAGATTCTGCATTTCCTCTTTTTCGATATACGCATCGTACAGCTCGGCTACCGCCTGCTGTCTTCTCATTATGGCATTTACATCCACAAGGGGCTGTTCAATCCATTTGCGAAGAAGTCTTGCACCCATTGCCGTCTTTGTTCTGTCAAGCACCCAGAGGAGAGTTCCGCGCTTTTCCTTTGTACGCATTGTTTCGGTAAGTTCAAGGCTTCTTCTTGAATTTACGTCAATACTCAAAAACTTTTCGTTTGTATAATACTCAAGCTTATCAATATATGCAAGCTCTATTTTCTGTGTTGCATTAATGTACTCCATCAGCGCACCCAGAGCCACTGCCGCAGGACTTCCTTTGTGTACCGAATTATTCTTGAACACATCCATTCCGAAACGCTTTGTCAAAGCTTCGTAGGTACTGTCGTCAAAATAATCAGCAAGGTTGTCTCCGAAATATGCACCAAGTCTTTCCTTTGCAAACTGATATACTTCGGGACACTCATCCCTCTCGATATTTATAATTATCTCTTTGGGAGAAAAAACTGCAAGCTCGTTTATAAGCTTTTGGGTAACATCTCCGTCTGAAAGCTGTGTTGCATAAAGAGCCGCTGTGGAAATGTCCGCAAAGCAAACACCTGCGCTTGCGCCTGATATATATACAGCACAAAGGTAGTTGTTCTTGCCTTCATTAAGCATCTGGCTTTCTGTAACAGTACCCGGAGTTATAACTCTTATTACTTCCCTTTTTACGATACCTTTTGCAGTTGCAGGGTCTTCTGTCTGCTCACATATTGCCACTTTATAGCGCTTTGCCACAAGCTTTGCAATATAGGAATCGGCACTGTGGTACGGAACTCCGCACATAGGTGCTCTTTCCGGCATACCGCAGTCTCGACCCGTAAGAGTCAGTTCAAGCTCACGGGATGCACACTTGGCATCGTCGAAAAACATTTCATAAAAGTCCCCCAGTCTG
>JAZOLW010000087.1:0-10477 GCA_045653405.1 Eubacteriales bacterium
CAGCCTTTTCAAGCCGAGAGTAATGGTGTGTGTGCCCAGTGGTATAACCGAAGTTGAGGAACGTGCGGTTTATGATGCCGCAATTGCAGCAGGTGCAAAGAAAGTATATCTTATAGAAGAACCCGTTGCGGCGGCAATAGGAACGGGAATTGATATTTCAAAGCCTGAGGGACATATGATTGTTGATATAGGCGGAGGAACAACCGATGTTGCCGTTATTTCACTTGGCTCTATAGTTGTTTCGGAATCTTTGAAGCTTGCAGGTAACAAAATTGACGAAGCTATCATAAAATACATACGCCGCAAGCACAATGTTCTCATCGGAGAAGTAACAGCCGAAGAAATAAAGATGAAGCTTGGTGCAGCCTGGCCTTTTGAAAATCAGTATGTGCTGAATGTAAAGGGCAGATGTCTTAAAGAAGGTCTTCCCAAAATGGTTACCATCAATTCCGATGAGGTAAGGGAAGCGGTAACTCCTGTTGCTAAGGCCATTGCGGATGCTGTATGCCACGTTCTTGAAAGAACACCTCCCGAACTTGTGGGAGATATTGCGGCAAACGGAATTGTAATGACAGGGGGAGGCAGTCTTATCTACGGTCTGGACAGACTTATAGAAAATGCCTGCGGAATTAAAACTTTTCTTGCTGAAAATCCCACAACCTGCGTGGTTATCGGAACAGGTCGTTCGCTTGACAATATGCAGGTTCTTCCCGAGGGAATTATAAATATCTCAAGACAGCGTCAGGAAAGACTTTAATTGAAAATTACAAACAAAAAGGGAGGATTTATATGTTGAAAAATAAGATTGCAGTATTACTTGCTGTTGCAGTTTCAGCAGTATTTGTATGTGTGTCTTGCAGGGATAACACTTTGCCTCCCGAACTTCCGCCCGATAATACGGAGATAACCGAAAATACAGATGTTTCCGATGTCGGGGAAGAACAAAATCAGGAAATCACAGAGCTTCCCGACATTCCAGATGTCCAGGTGCCCGAAAAAGAGGATGAAACACAACAGCAGGAAAACCCTGTTCAGCCGGCAATACAGTACAGTGTTTCGGATATCACGGATATCAGAACCTTTGATGGAAGTAAATATTCCGTGTTTGAACTGTTCAAAGCAGACGGAACACCCGTCAGCGGAATAATTGATATTGACGGAAACATTCTGTGTGCCGAAGAAAACTCATATTTTGTATGGTGTGATTATCACGGCTGGATAAGTACTGCTTCAAATACTGAGGATCTTCCCGAGCTTGACGGATATACGTTCGGTCAGTGCGGACACGGAGGAAGTGTTCCGTCGGTTGGTATATACAATGTGAATACGGAAAAGCGATACCTTACAGGGTACGGCGAGGGAAGTATGTTTGTGACGGAAACCGAAAGTTTCCCCGATCTTTCCCCCTATATTGTGTACAGAGGAGAGCTTACAATTGATGACGGAAACGGCAATGCATCGGAAGAATTTATGCAATATTTTGATGAGCGTTTCTGGGGTGGAGAAGGCTTTGAATTTGAGTTTACCGATGTAAGAGGAAATCCTGCTTCTCTCGGAGTGTGCAGTAATGTGCCTCACAGCTTCACGAACGGATATATCGCTTTTATGCGTGACGGAAAATACGGTTATCTTGATGAATACGGCGAAGAAATGACAGGCTTTATTTATGATGACGCAGAAACGGCGTATGACGGATTTGCATGGGTTTGTGAAAATGGTAAATGGCAGACAGTAAATCTCCAAAGAAATTAATAACGGAAAGGGTGCGGTGAAAGCCGTACCCTTTTATGTTGTGCGTCAATATTGACTTTTGGGGATAAAGGGAGTATAATATAAAATTGAGTAATTATGAGGAATTAAAGATATGAATGTATACGATTTTGACAATACAATATATGATGGCGAGTCGACCTTTGACTTTTTTGTGTTCTGTCTTAGAAAAAGACCGAGGCTTATAAAATTTTTGTACAAGTTTTGTTCAAACATTGTGAAGTACAAGCTGTGTCTTATAAACAGAGAGCAAATGACAAGACTTGTTGAGGAAAACATTTCGGATATTCTTGCCGTATGTCCCGATTACACGGAGCTTACCGAAGAATTCTGGGAAAAGAGCATAAATAAAATTAAAAAGTTTTATTTAGAACAGAAAAAAGATGACGATGTTATTATAAGTGCATCTTTTGACTATCTTCTCAAGCCTGCTTGCAGAAGACTTGGAATAAAGCATCTTATCTGCTCTGAGGCTGACCTTGAAACGGGAAAGGTTACAAAACTGTGTTTCAGAGAAAACAAGCCGGGATGCTTCAAAGAGATGTTTCCCGATGCTGAGATAGATAATTTTTATACCGACTCAAAAAACGACCTGCCGTTTATGCTTATGGCACAAAACAGCTTCTTTGTAAAGGGTGAAAAAATAATCCCTGCAGATAAAGAGAAGCTTATGGCGAAAGGAGAATAAATTTGGTTTTTTCAAGCTTGATTTTTCTCGGGCTGTTTCTGCCCGTTACATTGCTTTTGTATAACTTAAGCAAAAACATTACATACAAAAACATCATACTTCTGATTGCCTCGCTTTTCTTCTATGCATGGGGAGAGCCTGTGCTGATAGCGGTTATGCTGATGAGCGCATTTGTCGGCTACATTTCCTCTTACGGAATAGGCAAGTGGCGTGGAACAAAGCTTGGTACAGCATCCCTCATTGTTGCGCTTGTTGTTGACATAGGAGCTCTCGGACTTTATAAATATGCAGGCTTTTTTGTTTCAAACATAAACGCTTTGTTTGGAACAAGTATTGAATTCTCGGGATTTGCACTGCCTCTCGGAATTTCTTTCTATACTTTCCAGATTCTGTCATATGTAATCGATGTGTACAGAGGGGAAGTGCCTGTGCAGAAATCTTTTTACAAGTTCCTGCTTTACGTTTCTATGTTTCCCCAGCTTGTTGCAGGGCCTATAGTAAGATATGTTGATATTGAAAAGCAGATAAACCACAGAAAAACCACTGCCGCAGGATTTGAATACGGCGTTATCCGCTTTACACAGGGTGTGTTCAAGAAAGTTGTTCTTGCAAACTGTGCGGGAAGTATTGTGACAAACCTTATGGGAGGAGATATGGCAACTCTTTCGGCGCTCGGTGCGTGGTTCGGTATAATAATGTATGCCTTCCAGATATTCTTTGATTTTTCCGCTTATTCCGATATGGCAATAGGTCTTGGAAGCTTCTTTGGATTCAAGTTCAAGGAAAACTTCGACTACCCTTATATGTCAAAGAGCATTACCGAGTTCTGGAGAAGATGGCATATGTCCCTCGGTTCATTTTTCAGAGATTATGTATATATCCCTCTCGGCGGAAACAGAAAGCACCAGCTTCTCAATATAACCATCGTGTGGTTTCTTACAGGTTTCTGGCACGGCGCAAGCTGGAACTTCATTTTCTGGGGAGTTTACTACGGCGCGTGGCTGATTATAGAAAAGAAACTGATTTTTAAATTTATAGACCGTATACCTGCTTTTATCCGTCTTATATACAGCAATATAATTGTCCTTGGCGGATGGATGTTATTCTACTTTACAGACCTGGGACAGCTTAAAACATATCTGCTTTGTGCATTTGGTCAGAATGAAAATGCAAACAACCTTATGGTGCGTATTCAGGCAGAGTCGCATATCTGGATTATACCGCTGATGTTTGTGTGCAGTACACCTCTTGTGAAGATTACTGCAAAAAAGATAAGAGAAAAGTGCGGTGTGCTTTATGCAATAGCACTTCCTGCCACGGTAACGGTAATAATGGTTTGCTGTTTTGCACTTCTTGTAAAGCAGTCATACAACCCGTTCCTTTATTTCAGATTTTAGGAGGTATTTGAAGTGAGAGAAAAAATTACATCAATTGTTTTTGTTGCAATTCTTGCAGCGTTCTTTGCGCTTGTAATGATACTTCCCAAGGATGAGCAGGCATCCATACAGGAAAACAGACCTCTTGCAGAAATGCCTGAATTAACTACAGAATCACTTTTTGAAGGTAAGTTCACGACTGTTTACGAAACATATCTTACAGATAATGTGGGATTCCGCAGTACCTTTGTGCGTCTCGGCACAAAACTTGAAAATATGCGGGGAATACAGAGAAAGAGTACAGGCAGAGTAGTTGACATTCCCGGCGGAAACAGACTTGTTCTCAACGACGGTAAGATTATGGAAGTGTTCAAGGAAAATTCCGAGTCGCTTCAAAAGTATATTGATACACTGAATATGTATTCGGAGAAATTCTCCGAAAAATCAGATATGTATGTTATGCTTGTTCCTACACAGCTCGAATTTGACACATCCGAGTACAGACTGCTTGCAGACAGCCAGAAAAATGCAATTAACAAGGTTTATGATTCCGTAAACGGATTCAAAAAGGTAAATGTGTATGATAAACTGGAAGCACATATCGGCGAATATATCTATTTCAGAACAGACCACCACTGGACACAGAGGGGTGCTTATTACGGATATCAGGCAATTATGGAGAAAAAGGGCGAAACACCCCTTGCTCTTGAAGATATGAAGGCAAACAAAAAGAGCGGATTCTTAGGATATCTCTTCAATCAGGCAAATGTCGAGGAATACCGTGAGTACGCAGACGAAATCGAATGGTTTGATTTCGGCAAAGTATATCCCTTTATGGTAAGAAGCAGAGGCGGCGACGGTAATATGGTGTCCTATCAGGCGGCAACATACCTGAACACAGGTGATGAACACGCTCCGTCATACGGCATCTTTATGGGCGGAGACTATGCCTTTGCGGAAATAGATACAAACGTAAAGAACGGAGAAACAGCCCTGATAATAAAGGATTCATATGCAAACACAGTGATTCCGTTCCTTACAAACCACTACGAAAAGATACTTGTGATTGACCCGAGAAGCTTTGACAGCACTGTAACACAGCTTTGCGAGGTCTACGAAATTGACGATATTATTTTTATAAACTATGCACTGTCAACAGCGCTTCCCGCATTTGTTGACTACATAGGAAACATTCTTTAAAACATATTTTTGGAGGTGCGAAAATGAAACTGGATAATGGAATAATTTCGGCAAGAATTGACAGTCATGGAGCAGAAATCAAATCTGCCGTAAAAAACGAAAGAGAATATATGTGGTGCGGTGACGGCGCATACTGGGCAAGAACATCCCCCGTGCTTTTCCCGTTTGTCGGTTCTCTGAAAGACAAGAAGTATACTCATAACGGAAGCACTTACGGAATGGGACAGCACGGCTTTGCAAGAGATATGGAGTTTACCCTTGAAGAAAGCACCGAAAGCTATGCAAAGTATGTGCTCAAAGCGGATGAGCAGACTTTTGCAAAATATCCCTTCGATTTTGTTCTGATAATCGAATATACACTTGAAAATTCAACAATAAAGATAAAATGGACAGTTGAAAACAAGGGAAGCGAGCCTATGCACTTTTCCATAGGGGCTCATCCTGCTTTTAACCTCAAAGATGGGGATAACTACTTCGGATTTGACTGCAAAAACGATATGGTTTATAACCTTATCAATAGCGAAGGACTTTATGCCCCAAGCGACAGATATACGCTTTCAAACGACGGATTTGTGAAGATTGAAAACAGTATGTTTGACAATGATGCTCTCATCTTTGAAAACAGTCAGACAAGGGAAGTGTCACTGTGCGATAAGGACAGGAAGCCTTATGTGACCGTGAGATTTGATGCACCGCTGTTGGGACTTTGGTCTCCTGCAAAGAAGAATGCTCCTTTTGTGTGCATTGAACCCTGGTACGGAAGATGCGACAGAAGTGATTTCTGCGGTGAACTGAAAGACAGAGAACATTCAAATACTCTTGAAGCGGATGCTGTATTCACAGCGGGGTACGAAATAGAGCTTTTATAATTTTACGAGGTATTCTCAATGAACGATTTTTTTACAGTGCTGACAAACGCAGAACTGTCTGTGCTTGATTTTATAGCAGAGCACTTTACAAATCCCGTGTTTGATGCATTTATGCCTTTTGTAAGTTCCCTTTGCAGTCACGGAGAAATATGGATAGCAGCGGCACTTGTTATGCTGTGCTTTGCAAAGACAAGACGTACGGGAATGGCAACAGCCTTTGCCCTTATATTCGGGCTTATAATCGGGAACATAATACTCAAGCCGACTATAGCAAGAATAAGACCCTACGACTTAACGGGTTTTGAGCTTCTTGTTCCAAAGCTTGATGATTATTCTTTCCCGTCGGGACATACGCTTGCATCTTTTGAAGGGGCAGGGGCTATGATGATGACTAATAAGAAAATCGGAATACCTGCACTTATACTTGCGATTATTATTGCATATTCAAGACTTTATCTGTATGTTCATTTCCCTACAGATGTAATAACAAGTATAATACTCGGTCTGCTTTTTGCATATGTTGCCGTAAAACTCACCGACAGAATTATCTTAAAATATCCCGGTATAACAAACAGTAACCGGAAATGATTGGTCGTGAAAAAATGCTTGAAAACATAAAAAAGCCTGCGGATATAAAGAATTTTTCCGAAAAAGAGCTTGAAACACTTGCGGGCGAACTGCGTGAAAAAATAATATCCACAGTTTCGGAAAACGGGGGACATCTCGGCTCAAATCTCGGACTTGTGGAAACAACACTTGTGCTGCACAAGCTGTTTGATGTTCCGAATGACAAGATTATCTTTGATGTGGGACACCAGTGCTACACACATAAACTGCTTACGGGACGGTATGACCGCTTTGACACACTTCGTAAAGACGGCGGAATTTCGGGATTTACCAACAGATTTGAAAGTGAATACGACATACTTACCGCAGGACACAGCGGCTCGTCTGTTTCGGCGGCTCTCGGAATTGCAACTGCCAATAAACTGCAGGGGAAAGACAACTATACCGTTGCAATTGTAGGTGACGGCTCATTTACCAACGGAATGATTTATGAGGCACTGAATAACTGTAACAATAAGTCGGTAAATCTAATTATAATTCTCAATGACAATGAGATGTCTATCTCTCCAAATGTTGGAAGCCTTGCCGATTATCTTTCAAAAATCAGAACAAGCGGAAGATATTATACCTTCAAGAGAAGCTTCCAGAAGGTTTTTGCAAAAGTTCCTTATATCGGACAGGGAACAATAAAGCTTACAAGACATATCAAGAACGGTATCAAGAGAGTGTTCTACAAACAGCCGTTTTTCGAGCCTCTCGGAGTTAAATATCTCGGTCCTGTAGACGGAAATGATATGGAAAGACTGCAGATTGTCCTTAATGAAGCAAAGAGGGTGAAGAGCTGTTGTCTTGTACATATAAAGACAAAAAAAGGCTGTGGATATAAGTACGCAGAGGACAAGCCTGAAAACTATCATTCCGTAAGTGCCTTCGACCCCGATTCGGGTGTGGGAGAGGGAAGCGGAAACGATTTTTCATCGGAATTCGGAAGAATAGTCAGCGAATATGCCAAAAAAGATGAACGCATCTGTGCGATTACATCTGCAATGCGTGACGGAACAGGACTTGCTGAATTTTCGGGAAAATATCCCGACAGATTTTTTGACGTAGGCATTGCCGAAGAACATGAAATAGCGTTTGCAGGCGGTCTTGCAGTATCAGGGTATGTTCCCGTATGTGCACTGTATTCAACCTTTGCACAGAGGGTTTATGACCAGCTCATACACGACATTTCACTTCAGAAACTGCATATAGTCCTTGCCCTTGACAGAGCAGGAATTGTTCCGGGTGACGGAGAAACACATCAGGGAATATTTGACTGTGCTTTTGTATCAAGTATCCCTAACACAGAAATATATTCTCCCGACAGCTTTGAAGAAATGACAACGGCATTTGACCTTGCTGTAAAATCAGATTATATAAGTACTGTAAGATATCCCAAAGGAAAGCCTGCCAACTACGACAGAAACAGCTTTGTTTCATACGGCGAATTCAGCGTATGCGACAGCTTTGCAGGGGTAAATCCCGAAACGATTGTTATAACATACGGCGGACTTACGGGATGTGTATATGAATCGGTAAAAGCACTGTCAGAAAAAGGCGTAAACGCGAGAATAGTAAAGCTGTTCAAGGTTCATCCCGTGAAAGATTACACAGAAAAGCTTGCTGAATTTGTAAAGAACGCAAAATATGTGTACTTTGCAGAGGAAGGAATTAAAAACGGAGGTGTTTCGCAAAAGCTCCTCAGTACGCTTTCAGAAGCAGGTGCAATAAACGGCAAGACTTTTATAAGAGCTATTGACGGAATGTATCCCGAACACGGAAGTGTAGATTATGTGCGTAAGATGTGCGGACTTGATGCCGAAAGCATTGCAAAAGAGATAGAAAATTTCTGTAAATAACAAAAAGCTGCAGTTTAACTGCAGCTTTTTTTTGTTAATTTAGTACGGCGAAACGATTGCCATTGAAACTATGCAAATTATAACGCTTATTGCATTTGCAACCGTGAGCCATAAACGATTTTCCTTAAATGGCATCTTGAAAATCAGCTTTATTGCCGCCCCCTCAATGAGAACATTGAAAGCAAGCCCGAGTATGTATGCAACCGCCCAGTGCGTCGGGTGGAATGTGGCTGTTGACATAACAGACAAAAGAATTTCAACTGCAAAACCGATAAGCGGCAATGAAAAACAGCCTATCAGTGCAGAAATAGCATTCATCACTATTGAAATCAGTGCTGATATAGCGAAAGTCTGTTTTGCGGCAAATTTAATAAACAGAAATTCAATTACAAGTCCTGCAATAATTATGTACGCGCTGTACAGCCGGGCGGAAACGTATACCGCCGGCCATATTACATTAGCACCTGCAAAGAGTGTAAGCGTCAGCGACAAAATTGCTGATATCAGGACAAAATACCTGATTTTTCTTTTCATAAAGCACCTCCGAAGCAAATAACCGGGTGTCAATTATTCTATCTCCACAAGTTCGTACTCTCTTGAGCCGCAGCCAATTTTGTTTGCTGCTTCAATTGTGTGTATTCCGTTTCTTGTTTCAATTCTCTTTATGAGATGTTCCTTGCCGATGTCGTTTGATGCATATACGAGGTCAACACAAGCCTGGTCGATAGCAACAGGGTCAGTGGATGCGAGTATTCCGATATCTTTCATACAGGGGTCCTTTGCAACGGCACAGCAGTCACAGTCAACCGACATATTTTTCATTACGTTGATATATACTGCGTTTCCGCCGAAAAATTCTATAACGGATTTTGCGGCATCAGCCATTGCCTCAAGGAATTTATCGTGGTCGGAATTCCAGAAATCATTTATATCTCCCACTCCGTGAATGTATTTCTTGCCGTATGAAGATGCAAAACCGATTGAAAGCTGTTTGAGTGCTCCACCATAACCGCCCATGGGATGTCCTTTGAAGTGTGAAAGAACAAGGGTTGATGAATAGTTTCTGATATTTTTACCTACATAGTTGTTTTTTATAGCCTGTCCGTAGGGCATATCAAGTTCAAGGTCGGGGCCTTCTTCGTCAAGCAAATCAACCTTGAAGTATTTGCTCCAGCCGTGTTTTTCAAGTGTAATTTTGTGCTTTTCGGTTGTATCTCTGCCACCCTCGTACGCAGTGTTACATTCGCATACAGTTCCGCCGCAAAGTTCAATTACCGGCTTCCAAAATTCAGGACGCAGAAAGTTCTGATTTCCGGGTTCGCCGGAATGAAGCTTGATTGCAACATTTCCGGGAAGCTCTTTGTTTATAAGTTTATATAATTCAACTACCTTTTCGGGTGTTATCTGTCTTGTGAAATATACTGTCGGTTTCATAATAATCCTCCTTGTTGTGGTTAGTATATGCCTTTATTGAAATTATATCGTATTTTCTCGGAATTTGCAACTAAAAAATTAAGGTACAGCATATATGTACGGAATGCGTGATTATCCGACCGGATTATTGACAAATCGGCAATAAAGTATATAAAACATTTAAAGACATTTTTAGGATGTGAAATAAATGAAGAACGATGTGTTTATAAATTACTCATCAGAAGATAAGCACACGGCGGATGCTGTCTGCTCTACTCTTGAGAATGCAGGTATAAGATGCTGGATTGCTCCAAGAGACATTTTGCCGGGAAGCGACTGGCCTACAAGTATAGCTGAAGCTATAGATGAAAGTAAAATTATGGTACTCATTTTCAGCCATAGTTCAAACGATTCCGTTCACGTTAACAACGAGATTCTTCGTGCAGTAGACAACAAACTTATGGTTGTTCTGTTTAAAATCGATGAGTCCAAGCCCAACAAAGGTATGGAATTGATTCTTTCCAAGATGCATTGGCTTGATGCCATTGACGGAGATATGAAGGAGATTTCTTAATATATAAACAGGTTGACAATATGTCGTAATTTGTATAAAATAATACTTATACAAGGTTAACCGTGTTGAAATAATACATAGCGAAAACGGAGGACTGTCATAAATGAAGTTGCAAACAG
>JAZOLW010000088.1:0-5982 GCA_045653405.1 Eubacteriales bacterium
TGGCGATAATTTCTTTTGACCGTCGTGGGTTCGAAGGGCGAAGCCCTCGGGTTCTTTTGGTTACTTTTCGCACAAACGGAAAGTAACATTAAAAACGGCGCAGCCTCTATGATACAAACTCATCAATTTCCGAAAGCGAAATGTTTTCGTGAAGTGCAAGGTTAATTGCATACCCGATAAGCTTTGATGTGTCCTTTATAATATGGTCAGTTTCCTTTGGGGTTACAAAAAAGCCCTCACCCTCGTTTGCAGAAATCTCCTCTATAATTTCATAAACCGAAGTCTTTATACTATCGCTGTCGCTTTTTTCCGCCGCACTCCTCACAATATCCGATGCAAGTGTCGTTACCTCAACAACCGTGGGAACACCTATTGCAATAACAGGAATACCGAAGGTCTTACTGCTTATTTCCTTTCTTGCATTGTTAATCCCCGAGCCGGGTGAAATACCTGTATTACATATCTGAACAGTAGTGGCAAGTCGTGAAAGCCTGCGGGACGCAAGTGAATCAACCGCAATTATAAAACCTGCTCCAGCACTTTCCGATGCCCCCTTTATTATCTGTGCCGCCTCAATTCCCGTATTTCCAAGAACTCCTGGGCAAATGCACAGCGTTTCCCTCATTGAAAGCTCTTTAAACATTTCTGGATTCGATTCCTTTATATGACGTGTGACAATGAAGTTTTCAGCAGTTAAAGGACCCGTTGCATCAGCAATAATGTTCTTGTTTCCAAGTGCCGCAAGCATACAGGAGGACGAGCTGTCGGGAATAAACTCCCGTATGGCATCGGCAATAACCGAGCAGGCATCGGCAAATCTCTGCTTGTCCGACAGCCATATTTTTCCGGTGTTTACCGTCACATAGTCACCGATGGGTTTTCCCGAAGCCTTTTCCCCCTCACTGTTTAAAACTGACATCCTGTGAACGTCAAAACCTTTGATTTTTTCTTTTTTTACATATATTCCGGGCAGTTCTCCCCGACATTTTTCCCTTAAATACTCCTCTGTTTCGTCGGCAAGATCAGTTCTTTGAGTAAAATCATAGTCAAAATCTCTCATATAAAGCTCCTTAATTGAAAAATATTTATGAAAACTTGTTAAAAATTTGAATTTGCTCTTGTATTTTTTAAAAAAGCGTGTTAGAATACTAAAGAATAATAATGCAAAGTGTATTATTGTACACAATTTACAGGGAGGTGAATGTTTTGCCTAACATTAAGTCCGCTAAGAAACGTGTAAAGGTTATCGAAGCAAAGACACTTCAGAATCAGATGTTCAAGACAAATTTCAAGACAACAATCAAGAAGTTTGAAAAGGCAGTTGAAGCAGGTGACAAGGCTGTAGCTACAGAATGCTACAAGGCTGCAGTAAGCAAGCTCGATAAGGCTGTTGCAAAGGGTGTTCTTCACACAAACGCAGCTGCAAGAAAGAAGAGCCAGTTCACAAACAAGCTCAACGCTATGAAGTAATATAGTCTAAATAACGAATTCGTTTCTAAAATCCGCCGCAAGGCGGATTTTTGGCCATTATGGCCCTTTTTTTGACCCTGCGGTGACCCTACGGGTCTTTTTTTGTCGATATGCTCGTCAATAGTGACTCGCATATCGACGGGTAGATAATCAGTGATACCATTTTCTAAAATACATTTCCAAACTTGAAGCCCTCATCAAACTTCATATGGTCAAGACTGTCTGTTGCGGCATCCTTTTCCGAAAGAAATTCGGGATATTCCTCCGAAGTGAAAAAGGAAATTGCCGACATAAGCTGTTCCATAAACTCCCTGCTTGTTTCGTGGTTGAGGCTCATACATAGATAGTTTTCCTTGCTGTCCCATTTTTCCTTGATATCATCAAGGATTTTTTTTGTTTCATCAAGTTCCGCCTCATTCATAGCCTCTATTTCATCTGTGCTTTCAGGTGTTTTTTCAAACTGCTCCAGAGTGTAGTCTAACAGTGAATTAATACAGAAAAAATTTACTGTCAGAAATATAATTACAGATAAAAACAAACCAGCTGCAATGTAAAGTGACTTCATAATTTTTTACTCCCGGTTCCCGATGATATATATTTCTTTAAGCTCGTTTACTCCCATATAAAATATCTCCGATACACTACCGTAGCCGTTTTCACGGATTTTATTATCAATCCATTTTTCATCAATGCCAAGCTCCCGCATCTCTGCTTTGTTGATATTTCCGTCAATTATCACAGAATGTTCAATTCCCGGCTCGCAAACCTCAATTTTCATATCCTTTGCCGTAGGCGGACTTTCTGATGCCTTTGGAATTACAGAAATTGTGCCGTTTGATTCGAGAAAAGCATATTCCACATTACCCATACAGGAAACACCTGCACTTCTCATTGCACTGACTAACTCCTCAACGGTAATTCTTGATTTGTTCATCTGTCCTTTTTCAATTTTTCCCTTTTTAACAAGAGGAAGAGCACTTCCCGCAATAAGTTTTCTGAATCTTCTGGATTTAAGAGAAAGATAAGACAAAAAAACCTCAAGAGCAACAAGAATTATGGCAGGAAGCACACCATATAAAAGGGGAATTGAGTTGTTTGAAATGGGATTTGCCGCAAGCTCGGATATCATAAATGCAGTAACAAGCTCGGTAAGCTCAAGCTGACCTATCTGCCGCTTTCCCGTAAGACGCATCAGAGCAACCACAAGAAAATAAAGAATAAAAGTTCTGACTATGACATTTATCATTTTTTACCTCAGAATGTTTTATTTTTATTTTTTTCGTGATTATTTTTTTTATCCAAAAAAATTGCTTGCAAAGATTTCCTTCTTATGATATAATTAGTCTGATTATATATACTATTAAAAGGCGTAGTATATTTATTTGAAAAATCGGAAGGATCTGGTTGATTTTGGCTGATAACAATTCTTTTATTCCACCCCTTGAAAATCTGGCAGCCCAGTTCAGAAGACTGCCCGGAATAGGAAAAAAATCTGCATACAGAATGGCATTTGCAGTGCTTGATTTTTCGTCAGAACAGGCAAAGGAATTTTCAGATGCAATTCTTGCGGCAAAAAAGAATATAACAAAGTGCAGTATCTGCTGTAATATATCAGATTCGGATATTTGTCCCGTATGTTCCGACAGAAAAAGAAACAAAAAGCAGATTTGCGTTGTGGAAGACCCGAGAGACGTTGCAGCAATAATCAAAATCAACGAATACGAAGGAGTGTTTCACGTTCTTGGCGGACTTATTTCTCCCCTTGAGGGTAAAACTCCCGACAAGCTGACAGTAAAACAACTGCTTGAAAGAGTAAATAATCTTCTTTCGGAAAACGAAAATGCAGGGGATATCGAAGTAATTCTCGCAACAAATCCCAGCGTTGAAGGTGATGCAACAGCTATGTATCTTTCAAGACTTATAAAGCCCTTCGGTGTTAAGGTAACAAGACTTGCTTACGGTATTCCCGTAGGCGGAGACCTTGAATATGCAGACGAAGTAACACTTTCAAGAGCAATTTCAGGAAGAAACGAATTTTAACATAACATTTAGAGGAAATATAAGAAAAATGAATCCGGATAAGGAAATACTTGAAAAAGTAAGAAAAAACAAGCTTAAAAAGCTGGGCAAACTCAAGTTTTGGGTTGATGTTATTTCCCTGCTCATAATATTTACGGCTATAATAGTTTTCGGAATTATGTTCTTTGTTGTTCCTAAAAAAGAAACCTCCGAAATTGAGCAAAGAAATCTTGCAAAAATGCCGGAGTTTTCTATTGAAAATGTGTGGAACGGAAATTTCACAAGCGGAATGAATATCTATTATTCAGACAATGTGGCATACCGTGACAGCTTAGTCAAAGCACAGTTTGCTATTGAAGATAACCGCGGAATCCGTGTTGACAGCATTAGAATTTATGGTTCTGAAGGAACAGAAATCAAGGGCGGATACGAAGATATGCAGACTTTCGGAAACAATACGAGAGTAAGTATAGGAAAACTTCTTGAACTTAAAGCATCCGAACCCGGAAAAGTATCAGAAAAAATTGACCTTACAAACCCGTATTACACAGACCCCAACAAGCATTTTGAAATTTTTGATAAAGATTCTCTCAGCGACAAATTCAGCGATTATCTCAATATAGATAAAAATGAACTTGCGGGAGAACAGCGGGGAAATCTCTTTGTTGTGGGTGATGCGGCACTTGAAATTTTCTACGGAAACGAAAAAGTTTCAAAGGACTACGCCGAGGTAATCAACGCATATGCAGAAGCTCTCGGTGATACAGTCACCGTATATAATATGATTGTACCAAATCACTTTGAATACGGACTTCCCGAAAAATACAAAGACAAAATAGGAAGACCTCAGAAGCCTTTTATTGATCTGGTTAAGGACAATCTTAGTGACAGCGTCGTGTTTGTTGACATATATAACAAACTCAAAGATCATTACGATAACGGTGAATACCTTTATTTCAGAACAGACCATCACTGGACAGGCCTTGGGGCATACAGAGCATATGAAAAGTTCTGTGAAAATGCAGCACTTACTCCCATTCCACTTGAAAGCTATGAAAAACGTGTTTCAACAGGATTTTTAGGAACACTTTACAGCAGTTCAATGGATAAAAACCTTGCAGCAAACCCCGATACCGTCGAATATTATGTAACCGATTTACCCTACGAACAGCAGAACTATTCAAAAGACGGAAAGCCCTCGTATAAAGGAACTTTAATCAGCGAATTTAAAAACGGAAGAACAAACGGATATCTTACCTTTATGGGAGGAGATATTCCCCTTGCGGAAATAAAAACCCAGAATACAAACGGCAGAAAAATAATTGTATTCAAGGAATCCTACGGAAATGCATTTGCACCCTTCCTTGTTCCGCATTATGAAACGGTTTATGTTGCAGATATACGCTCATTCCCATTCAATGCAATTGATTTCATAAGAGAAAACAATATTGGAGAAGTATTATTCATAAACAATATTATGGCATCAAATACCTCTGCAAGAGTTGCAAATATACTTTCCCTTATGACAAAATAAGTTTTCCACAGACATAACAGGTATCAATCAACAGCCCTGTGGAAAACTTTTAAAAAACTCTCAACATATTACAAACAGTTTTTCAACAGAAAATACCAAAATTACCAACATAAAAAAATTGGTAACTTCAAGCAAAAAAGCACTTTTCAACAGTTTCAACAGCACCTACTACCACTACTATCTTATATGTTAATGTATATGTATATGTTTTTATACACACGGGAAAATGAAAGGATGGCGCACCATGATTTTTACAGTAAACAAAACAGATTTTGAAAAGGCAATTACTCCTGTAAGTATTATTGCCCAGAGCAAAACTGCTGATTCATCACTTAACGGAATTTATATTGAAGCTTCCGGTGAAACTCTCACTCTTTACTGCTACGATATTGAAAAGGGTATCAAGACAACACTTGATGCATATGTAAGCAACGCAGGCAAAATTATTGCAGACTCACAGATAGTTCCCATTGTACACAGTATGCCTGAGGGAGAAATTACTTTCAGATCAGACGATAACAATGTTATAACACTTTCCAGCGGTGACAGTGAGTTCCAGATAATGGGAAGAGATGCATCAAGCTATCCCGCCATGCCTGAAATCAAGGGTCACACTGCATTTTCCATCACAAAGAAGCAGATGAAGAATATTATCAATAAGACAATATTCTCAATCAGCAAGGACGACACAAATCCCGTACTTAAAGGTTCTCTTTTCCAGATTAAAGATAATATTCTTACAGTAAGTGCCATTGACGGCTTCAGATTTGCAGTAAGAAAAGAAAAGAGTACAATAGATAATCCTGACCTTGACATCGGATTTATAATTCCCGGCAAAGCACAGCAGAATTTGCTCAGAATTATGGAAGATAATGACGATGAAATAAATCTTGAACTCGGAAACAAGCATATCATAATGATGATGGACAACCTTTATCTTATGATAAGACTTCTCGAAG
>JAZOLW010000089.1:0-28226 GCA_045653405.1 Eubacteriales bacterium
TGCCGTTTCTGAAGTCGATGGGAAGATTTGCAACACCGGGGCCTACAAATTCAAGTACCTTGTTCTTTACAAAGCCGTTTGCAAAAACTGCCTTTGTGAGAGCAATGGCAACGTCGTGAGGTCCGATACCGCGCTTGGGAGTACCTGTAAGATATACAAGCACAACTTCCGGCATATTTATATCATATGTATTGGAAAGAAGCTGTTTAACAAGTTCGGGACCGCCTTCGCCAACGCCCATAGTACCGAGAGCACCGTAGGGGGTGTGGCTGTCAGAACCGAGAATCATACCGCCACACTTTGCGAGCTCTTCTCTTGCATAGGAGTGGATAACGCTCTGATTTGCAGGAACATAAATACCGCCGTACTTCTTTGCGGCAGAAAGACCGAATACGTGGTCATCCTCATTGATTGTTCCGCCGACTGCACAAAGGCTGTTGTGGCAGTTTGTGAGAGCATAGGGAACTGGAAATTCTTCAAGTCCCGAGGCTCTTGCAGTCTGGATAATTCCTACGTATGTAATATCGTGGGAAACAAGTGCATCAAACTTGATGTTCAGCTTGTCCATATTATCAGACTTGTTATGCTTTTTGAGTATAGAGTAGGCAATAGTGCCTTTCTTTGCTTCATTTATATCTGCGGTTAAGTCCTTGCAAATTTTACCGTCTGCAAGAAATACTCCGTTTTTGTCGAGAGTAACCATATATTCATCCTTTCCGATACCGGACGGGTATCATATGAAAAAAGTGCAACAAATCAATATACCAATTATTATAAGGTAATCTTTTTGCCGTGTCAATAGGAAAACGGGCAAAAGGCCTGATATAAACACGTTTTTTGAGATTTATCCTTTAAATATCTCTGCCGTACAGTGCTTTAAGACCGTATTTGAGAGCAAGCCTTGCAATTTCTCTTGTTTCCGGATTGTCGCTGACAAGCTGAGGCTCTATATTTCTGTAAAACTCGCCTATTACGGTGTTGTCGCTCTTTAAGTATTCTGCATTATAAAGGGGGAGGGTGTTATCTTTGACTTCAAGATAATACGGCTTTGCAATAAGTCCGCGAACTGTAACATCATCAACAGTAAAATCGGGAGTTGTTACTCCTTCAAGAACAAGGCGAAGTGCCGTATCGTCGCTGTACTGTGAGCAGGTGGAAATCAGTTTTTCGGCTATCTGGGTGACAGAGGATGCACCTGTTACATCGCAGGAAACAATCTCGTATCTGCGTCTTGAAAACTTAACCGACTTGATATCCAGCTTTCCTTTTTCTATTTCGCCCATAAGTGCGCCCTTGTAGCCTGTTTCGTCAAAGCCCCTGCCTTCAAGACAGCCGGGATATGCATAAGGAACTTCGCCTGCATACTTTACGCCTGACGCCTTGTGGATATGTCCCAGGGCAACATAGTCAAAACCGCTTGACGCAATATCTTTTTCGTAAATGGGACAGTAATTGGAAAGACCTGAGCTTATATCTCCGTGGGCAACAAGAATATTTATCTTGCTGTCATCGTGTACACGGAAGCCTTCAAGGGGAGAATCTGTCTTTGTGTCTGAAGTAAAAGCATATCCGTACACACGCACGTTGGAATTGGGGATATCCACATATTCCATATCGGGTGACGTGAAAATATGCACATTTTCGGGAAAGCTTACAAGCTTATAGGGTGACTTTTCATAGTACGGATCGTGATTGCCGGGTGCTATGAAAAATCTGCAGTTCGGAAAAGATGACATTTCGTGATACAGCATCTCAAAGGTGTCCTTTGCGGCATTTGAGTCGTCAAAGAGGTCGCCGGATATAAAAAACAGCTCACATCCTGCAGTTTTTGCGTGGAGAACCAAAGATGAAAAAACAGAACGAAGCTCAGTTCTGCGGCGTCTTGATTCTTCAGGGGATGTAAGCGTAAAGGGGGAGTCTAAATGTATATCGGCACAGTGTATGAATTTCATATGCGTACTCCTTTCCGTACGGGCGGGGGATTTGTATAACAATAAAGCCGGACATCTGTCCGGCTTTAACTGTCTTATTAGTCAAGATTAAACTTCTTCTTGAACTTGTCAACACGTCCGCCTGCGTCAACAAACTTCTGTTTGCCGGTAAAGAACGGATGGCACTTTGAGCAGATATCAACACGAAGCTCTTCCTTTGTGGAACGAGTCTTGAAGGTTTCGCCGCAAGCACACTTAACTGTTGCTTCTACATAATTAGGATGGATTCCCTGCTGCATTTATATTCACTCCTATTCCTTAGTCTTTTTCGTTAGCAACGATTATTATATCACACTATTTTTCGTTTTGCAATAGGATTTAAGCGGTTTTTGAAAACATTTTGTGAACGAATGATGCACAAAGTGACAAGAAAAAATATTATAACGCATATGTTTTTCGACCGATTTTTCTCATAGGGGATGGTAAAATGTAAAAAAACAAATAAATTGCGGAGTATATTTCCGAAAGAGAAAGGAGCTGCCGGTATTGCAGCAGACACGACAAAATAAAAGAAAAAACAAAAACAATCCCTTTGAAAAAGTGTTTAAACCCATAAAGAACGGACTTGCAAAAATTTCTGACACCGCAAAAGAAAAACTGCCTGTTATTACGGACAAGCTGAGTCTTATGGTTAGAAAGGCGGTTAAAGATGCGGATGTTGACATCCCAAAGCTGAAAGAATATTCAGTTCTTGCACTGACGTCTGTTCTCGGATTTCTTCTTGCAACGGCAAAGCTTCCTCAGAATATATACCCTTTCGGAATTGCAGCAATGGTATCTTTTTCAGACAGAAAGAAAGCCCTGTTTGTCTATGCAGGTGCAGCTCTTGCCTGTGTTACATACGGAAACAGCGCACTTTCTTCCTTTGTTATATATTTTATGCTCTATGCTGCAAGAAAAACATTTACCGATTCTTCCTTTTCAGAGGGATTGCACATAAGACTGCTTGAAAGCGCAGTAACAAGTATGGCTATGGGAATAATAAGAATATGCACAGGCGCAGAAGCCCCCGTGTATTCTTATGTTGCTTTTCTGTCCCTCGCCTGCCTGTCCTGCACATTTACTTGCTTTTTCACAACACTGTTCACACCCGAAATGCGTACTAAAGCAAAAATGAGCACTCTCAGTATATGCAGTTATGCACTTATGGGTGCAATTGTGTGCGCTCTTGACGGATATTTTTTACTTGGATTTGACCTTCAGCTTACTACGGCTTGCATCATTACTCTTACTTATGCTGTTGTAAACGGATTTCTCCACGCAGGCATTGTTGGCTTTGTGTGCGGAATTGCCTGTGCGAATCCTCTGATATCAGCCTGCCTCGGTGTGTGCGGAATAATATGCTCATTTACTGTTACCAAAAGCATAGTTGCATCTGTCATCGCATTTGGGGTGTCTTTCTTTGTAACAGGGGCATACAGCTCAGGACTTACGGGTGTGCTTGCACTGTTACCGTCTGCCGCAGCCGCGTGTGTTCTGTTTTTTCCGCTGTGCGGACTTCTTCCCGATTCCCTCAGACTTACTGTATCGGCTGACAAAAAAGATGACGGAAATATTAGTACTGTGTGGGATGGTGATTACAGAAAGAAACTGTCTGAAGCTTTCTTCTCGCTGTCCGACATATTTTCAAAGCTTGCGGACAAGCAGAGATATCCGTCATACAATGATGTAAGTGCTTGCACCGATAAAGTGTTTGCGGAAGTCTGCTCAGGGTGTGCCCTCAGTGAAATGTGCTATGCCAAAAAGAAAACAGATATAGGAGATATGAAACAAACTCTGTTTTCCGCACTTAGTTCAAGGGTGGCTGTTCCTGAGGATTTTGGAGTTAATATGAAGGACAAGTGCATCCGTCTTGACAGCCTTTGCGACAGGCTCAATACGGTATACCGCCAGATTGCAGTTGACCTTGCAAAAGACAACCGCACGTCACTTCTGTCTGCTCAGTATGCAGGTATGGCGCGCCTTATGATTGATACGGAAAAGCGTATTGCTGCAGAAAGGGAACGGGACACAGCCCTCGAAAAGAATGTGAGAAAGGCTCTTAATGATATAGATGTGCCGTTCTGCGACGTGGTTGTCACATCGGGCAGAGAAAAAAAGACTAGAGTTAGCGGAATAAACATTGACAAAATTCCCTTTGGCGCAAAAGAACTGAAAAAATACATCTTTGCAAAGTGCGGAACAAAAATTTCCGAGCCAAGCTTTGATATCTCCGAGAAAAATGACATTGTTATGAGCTTTGAAAAAAGCCCTGTTATTTCCGTGAAGTATTCCCAGGCTTGTGCCGCAAGGGAAGACGAGGTTGTGTGCGGAGATACAGTGAACTTTATCCACAGCGATAAAAACTATTTTTATTCTTTGATTTGCGATGGTATGGGAAGCGGCAGGGATGCGGCGGCTTCATCAAGACTTGCATCGCTGTTTCTTGAAAATATGCTGTCGACAGGGACAAAAAAGACGGTTATCCTTGAACTCCTCAACAATGTGCTTATGTCAAGAAGCGGAGAAAATTTTTCTACAGTTGATTTGTTTGAAGCCGACCTGCTTGACGGAAGATGCTCCTTTATAAAAGCAGGTGCGGCACCTACTTACATACTTCGTGACAGTAAGCTGTATAAAATATTCTCAGCCACTCCGCCTGTGGGGATTATATCAGGCTTTACGGCTGAAAGCACACGGTTTGACGTAGTGCCGGGGGATGTTGTCATAATGATGTCAGACGGAGTGGTGCAGAACAACGAGGACTCCGAGTGGCTTTCAGAGCTTATCCGTGTTGACACATCCAAGGACCCATCAGTTCTTGCAAAGAGCATCCTTGACAAATCATCGGAAATTAATGCAAAGGATGATGATATGAGCGTTTGCGTTATTAAAATTGAAAATGCACTGTAGTCTTGCCTACGCAGTTACGTCTTCGCCTTTTATGTATACACAAATATACAGGTATACAAAAACAATTGTCAGTGACAAATTGCATCCCGTAACAGACAGCAGAGCGAAAGATGCGGCGGCAAGAACTGCAAATGATATAAAGGAGGCGGTTTCAATGCAATTCTGGACTTTGTATACCGGTACACGCATATAAAGCAAAGCCTCCAAAGCTCTTCCACCGTCAAGGGTTTTTATGGGCAAAAGATTTACTACTGCAAGGAACAGGTTGCATATGCAGAAAAATGCTATATATATATTATTAATTAAAAGGAAGAAAACCCACCCCCAAAGAGCACAAATGAGATTTACGCCCGCACCGGCAAGAGAAATGACTGCATCTCTGCCGTAGGAAAGGGAGACGGCATCGGAATCTATGACTGCGCCGAAGGGGAGAATTGTTATACTTCGTATTTCAGCACCGCAAATTTTCATTGCAATTATATGTCCTGTTTCGTGAAGTGCGGCAGAAAGCAGGACAAGGAGTGTGTACACCGAAAAATCGGCATAGAACAGTGCACCTGCAACGATTATTGCAGAAAGGCTCACTTTGATTTTGGTAAATGGCAAACGAGTGTATAAAAATCTTGTCATTCTGCTACCTGCTTTTTGCATCAAATATACTTTCCGCCAAATCGGAAAACGTAATGTTGCGGTTGTGTGAGCTGTGGATGTATCCGCCCCCGGACATAGCAGGAACTGTTTCGGCATCTGACAGAAACCGGATGTAAAAAGCTGCACTTACAATAAGTGCGCATAATAGTATCTGAAACAATAGATTGTACTTCATAGCTATCTCCTTATTTGTGTAATTTTTGTGTAAAAAGAGGATTATACTATAAATAAAAGGTGATATTGCACAAGTTTTCAAGACATATATTTAATTTTATGAAGTAATATATGTCCTTTATTCGTCAAAAACACAATATCTTTTGTTAAAATTTGGTAATGTTACATAATTAACTCAGTTCAAGAAATATTTATAAATGTAGCTATTGACAAGTTTGACATTTTGATGTACAATATAGCTGTAATTCTATAAGGGACAGTTATACATTTTTTTAGAAGAAAGGTGTATTTTAACCCTGTGAATGATAATTTTTTAAAGGAGTGCAGTCTTATGAGAAAGACAATCAGCCTTATTCTTTGTGTGGCTATGCTTGTGTCATCTCTGTCCTTTTGCTTCCCTGCATTGGCGATTGAGTTTGATTTCAGCGTAGAGTCTGCAGAAGAATTTGGATCCACAGAAACAGAAGCATCTGATGATGCAGCAACCCTCGCCGCAGACGGACAGCATACTGTTACGTTTGTAGGTAATGTAACCAATCTTCCCGACCCGGTTTTGGTTACTGAAGGAACTCTTGACCTCACCCAGTACTATACAACAGAAAACCCCAATATAGCTGATAATAGTACATTTGTAACTTCCAACGTTCCGCTTAAGAGATTCAATGGTTGGACAACAATCGAAGGCAGTAACGTGCCTATGGACTCAATTGAGGTTACACAAGATACAACAGTTTATGCTATCATAAACTACGACTTTAATATGGCAGTCCCTGCGAATGGTTTAATGTTTGGACCGGGAACTGCAGAAGAGGATGTTGGAACTGCAACTAAAGAAACATACCAGTTCGGAGATGTTGTTTCTGCTGGATCTGGTACAGAAGACTGGTTTCTTGGATTAAACTACAGATATAATAAAGGTAGAGATGGTATTATTCCCTCCTACTTGCTCAAAAATGTCGTTATATACGCAGATAAAAGTGCTATAATCGCCGGTGCAGCAACAACGCTCGGAAAAGGAAGCTGGATATACCGATATGTAAAAGCTGAATTCGGCAAAGACGGAACTGACGGTGTAGGCACTCGCCAAGTGGGCGGATACAGTGGCTCAACCGGATGGCCTGGTGCAGGAACTTATGGTACCATTGTAGGCTCTGCTGATAATTATCAATACGTGATGAGCACGTTCCCTATTGAAGAAGTGTCAGATGCTAGCAGACTTACAAGATTTGAGATCCACCCGGGTAGTTCGTCAAAAGCAGCAAGCAGAATTGCTATCCGCTATATCCACTTTGATACATATGAAGAGATAGATAGAATAGACCTCACTGTTGATGTTCCCAAAACAGGTTTTGCGGCAAAAGACGGTACATGTGATTCTGACCTTGTAAACACCGAGTTTGCATGGGAACCCGAGCTCAACGAAATAAACGAGACAATAGATGCCTTTAAAGAAAATACAGAATATACAGCAACCTTTACAATTACTCCCAAGGATTTAGAAACTCACAGAATTTCTGAAAGTGCAGAAGTTTACCTCAACGGCGTAAAGGTAGAAATAGATAAGGATAAGTTTGATAACGGCAAGCAGCTTGTTATTACAAAGACATTTGAAACAACAGAAGCAACCAAGGATTTCACACTTACACTTGACGGTCCCGCTACCGTGGATGCAGGCACTGAAGGATATTATAAGGCAACATTCTCTACAGATGTTGATAACGACGAAATTATCTGGTCTGTAGATAAGGAAGATGTTGCTACAATTTCCCAGGATGGTGTTCTTACAGCAAAGAAGGCAGGCACTGTTGTTGTTATAGCAACTCCTGTATACGATGCAACAAAGGCTGTTTCCAAGACAGTAACAGCTGAAGGTAAGATGGTTACCGTTGAGTTCGCCCATGACATAGACGGCGACAAGGTAACTGAACTTCCTGAAGCTCTTGAACTGGTTGCAGGCACATACCTCGATCTCGGTAATTATCTTGATGTTACATCTGCAGAAGATGGCAAGAGATTTAATGGTTGGACTATCACAGGCAACACTGCAGACCTTACAACAGGCAAGGTTAAGGTAGTTAACCAGGGCAACAATAAAATGACAGTGTATGCAGTTGTTAACTACGACTTCAATATGGCAATTCCTGCGAACACCAACCTTGTAACAGTTAGTCATCATAAAAATGATGGTGAGAACTCAAAAATTGTACGTGATTATCCAAATGGTGTAGTTATTGGCTCGGGTGGTGGCGACTGGTATTTTGAAATTGGTAACCAAAAAGATGCAATTATTCCCTACTACAAGCTTAAAAATATAGTTATATACGCAGAAAGAGACGTTATTCAAGCTGGAACCTCACAAAAGCTTAATGACCAGGCGTACGCATATAAGGAAATATATGTAGGCTATGACGGAAATTGGGAGAACTGGCTTACAATAAAGGGAGCAAAGTATAACGTAGACGGAGAAGACCACAGTACTTTTAAAGATGCGGCTCGTGCCTGGGTTGTAGATGACAAATACATGAAGAGCACATTCCTTGTTTCAGAACTCGCATCAGAATATGCTGCGCTAGGCAAGTGGCTCGACACTCATAACCTTACATATCTCAGAATCGACCCCGCTGCCAATGTTCCTGGATGGCCTCGCGGAGACAAACTTGCTATCCGCTATATCCAGTTTGAAGGATATGAAGAATACGCAGAAGACATGGCGTTTGAGCTGGGAGCTCCTGCAGTTGGAGGAACACCTGCAACAGAAGTTACAGATGCAAACGGCAAAACAACTGCAACAATTGCTTGGACAGACAAAACAGGTGAAGCTGTTACAACATTTGAAGCCGACAAGACATACATAGCTACAATTACAGCTACAGTTGCCGATGCGTCAAATTACAGATTCAGAAGCGACGTTGAAGCTACCGTAAACGGATTCCCTGCAACAGTTGCTCTTGACGAATACGGTAAGGTTGCTACAATTACAGCTACATTTACTATTTACACAGATGTAATTACAAGTGCGACTGGCAAGTTTGAAATGAATGGTACAGACGGCACAAAGCCTAAGTATATTGAGCTTGCTGAACAGTACAAAGATGCAGCGGGTACCGCAAAGATTAGCACTACCTATCCTGCTTCTGCAACTTCAGTTGGAACACTTGACCTCATAATGAAGACTCCTGCAGAGGGAGAAACACTTACAGTAACAGTAAGTGATGATTCTCTTGTATCAGTAGCTCTCGTTGAAGGCACAACATACAGACTCACAGCTAAGGGTTACCTCGGTGAAGTTGATGTAACAGCAACATATACAAAGAACGGTGTAGTTACAGCAACAGCTACCCAAAAAGTAACACTTTTAACTGGTACAAAGTATAAGCCTGGCCTTAATATTTGGACCGGTACTGAAGAACCGTATACATTTGATACCTTCTCGGCTGATGATATTAAAAGAGGCGATAGCACTAAAAAAGCAATTTATACCGGATCTGATGGCCAATTTGAACTGATAACAGATTCTGCCAATAATAATAAGTATGTACAATTGGATGGTATTAAAAGTAATTATACATTCTTTGGCCTTGTTAACACATATCCTGTGATTGAGTCAGGTCGTCCGTTTAAGTTGAATTTTGAATATATGTTAGATGTGTCTTGGTATGGAAGGTTCAGAATATTTAGAAATCAGGACCAGAAAATGGATTCTTCAACACCTACCGAGACTAGTTCACATGTTGAAACACTGAGTTTATCAAAAACAACAACATTTAAAGAGTACTTCGGTGAAAATGGCAAAGAGTTCTGTTTTACAGGCGATAACAATACAGGATATTCATCAGGATCAGTATTTAACGACCATCAGTACTCCGAAGGCGATGTTTACAGAATATTCTTTGCTATTTGGAACGACGACAAGGATGCAACCGTATCTCTTGATAATTTGGAAGCAGTTCCCTATTATGCAATTACTTACCACTATGTAAATGGTACAACAGAAACTGTTTATGCCCTCCCTGCAGACGGAGTATACGTTGTAGACGCAAATACAGAAAAGCTTACAGAAGGTAGTATAGGCTTTGCTCTCACAGCGGAAGGCGGCGAAATAGTTGAAACTGTAACTCTTGCAAATAAAGATATAGACCTCTACGAACGTGTAGGCGGCATAGAAAATGCTGAAGTAACATTCGTTTCAGGCGAAGAATCTGTTACAGTAAAGACAGACGGTCTCATCAAGAATCCTTCAGCATACGGTTTTGACAGTCAGAACTTTATCTGCTGGTATGACGATGCTGGTAATCATTACTATGAGGGCGACGAAGTAGAGGTTGCAAACCTCGTAAAGAAGACTCTTACAGCATTCTATCAGACAACAAATGTGCCTGCAGTTATTTCTCTTAGCGAAGGTAATGATAAAGACGTTATTTCAAAAGTTCTTAGTTTTATGCCTACCATAGATGATGTAATTGACGACGGACGTACCGTTCTCAGACTTTCATATGACAGTACTGGCGGTATTAAATATAACGAAGGACGAATCGCTGTTGACAAAGGAGCGAAGTATGATCCCGCTCAGTACAGCTTGCTTCAGTTGAACATCAAGCACAAGGATTTGTGGGCAGATTTGACTGCTTCATCAGCTACACCTGTAAACGGCAAGGAAAACGGCTATTCAGCTCTGATAAAACTCTACTCATTTGAACTCAATGGTGCGTATGCAAATGCAGGTAAGGTAAATGAATACGTATTCAACGGGGCAGCAGATGATGCTAACATGAAAGGCGTTGTTCCCATTGATGACAATTACCATATCAGAGAGATCGACCTTTCTACCGGAGCTAACTGGAATGAAAGAGGCGCAGGCTTCGCATGGGACTTCAGCTATCCTGCAAATACAGCAGATGGTAGCCCTACTTACAACACCTACTTCTATAAAACAGATGCATATCTTGACTATATGCGTGTATACAGAAACGGTATCCTCACAGTAACATACAACACCAATGCTCCCGAGGGCGCAACAGTTCTTAAGAATGTTGCAGCTGATAAGAACAGAGGCGCAGGTACAGGTTATCTCCTCAAGGGCGAAAGACCTGAAGTTGAAGGTTACACATTTATGGGATGGTCTGTTTCCAAGTCTGCAGCTGCTGCAGGTGTAACAGTTGAATCTATCGACCTTACAGGCGATGCAACAGTTTACGCTAGCTGGAAGAAGATGGACAGCGCTGTTACAAAGGATGCATCCCAGTCTCTTGTTGACATCACAAATACAAAGGATGAAAGCATCCACAAGAGTGGCTTCAGAACAAAGGCAACTATTTCTGAAGACTTCAAGAACGGCATTGAAGAATACGGTTTCATTGCTGCAGTTTCAAGCCTCATTTCCAAGCAGTACACAAGCGGTCTTACATTCAATTCACGTATAGACGGAACACAGGACATTCCTTATGTATCCCGTGCAGCATACAAGAAGGGCGATGCCAATACTCCTGACCTCACAAAGGTTCTTGATGATGGTAACATCCAGGCTTCTGCTGTAATCGACTACAGAGATGTTCCTGTTGAGTACTATGACACAGAAATAACAGTAAGATCCTATGCTAAGTTCAAGATGGCAAACGGCAATGAAGTTGTGGTTTACGGTGCAGAAACTAAGACATCACTTTACGATGAAGCTAAGGTTCTTGTAAACTCCGGCACTTCAGTTGAAAAGGCATACGCAAACGAAATTATAACTGCATATGATGCTTATTCTGCTGAATAGCAGTCATAAGACCTATTGCTGAATAAAACCTTATAAATTACACACAAGCCCCCGCTCGACCCCGAGCGGGGGCTTTTACTCGCAGCAACTCTTGCCGTAAAAAGAATCACAGCAAAATATAATATAAGTATTGCAATATAATTTATTTGGCTTTATAATATATAAGGAATATTTTGTGCAAGAAAGGATGTTTATGTTGACAGAAGTAAAAAAAGAAAATAAAATGGGTGTTATGCCTGTCAACCGTCTGCTTATTTCAATGTCTGTCCCTATGATGATTTCAATGCTGGTACAGGCACTTTATAACGTTGTAGATACTATATTTGTGTCAAGTCTCGGTCAGGATGCGCTCACAGCACTCTCACTTGCGTTCTCACTGCAGAATCTTATGATTGCAGTTGCAGTCGGTACGGGTGTAGGTGTAAATGCACTGCTTTCAAAGAGCCTTGGTGCAAAGGAGTATGACAGAGCAAACAAAGCAGCTGAAAATGGCGTTTTCCTCGCTGTGTGCAGTGCTGTGGTATTTATGTTAATCGGTATATTTCTTACAGAACCTTATTTCCGTATGTTCGGAGCATCGGAGCAGGTTGTGAAATACGGTACTGAATATCTTTCTATATGCTGTACTCTTTCTGTGGGCATTTTTGGTCAAGTAATGTTTGAAAGACTTCTCCAGGCAACGGGAAGAACGATGTTTTCAATGACTACGCAGCTGATAGGTGCAATAATCAACATTATAATGGACCCCATATTAATTTACGGATACTGCGGTTTTCCTGCAATGGGAGTTGCAGGTGCGGCTGTTGCAACAGTTGCAGGACAGATAATTGCTTTTGGCTGTGCAATCTTCTTTAATTATAAATTCAACCCCGAAATTCAGATAAAGCTGGGGGGCTTCAAACCCGACAGAAAAATCATAGGAAAAATATATTCCGTAGGTATTCCGTCCATTGCAATGGGCTCTATCGGTTCGGTAATGAATGCGGGTATCAATCAGATAGTAAGACTTTGCGGAGATGTAGCAGAAACTGCTCAGGCTGTATTTGGTCTTTACTTCAAAATTCAGAGTTTCATTTTTATGCCTGTCTTCGGTCTTAACAATGGCATGGTTCCTATAATTGCATACAACTTTGGAGCAAGAAACAGAGAGCGTATGACAAAAACCATCAAGCTCAGCGTTACCTATGCCTGTGTTATGATGTTTATCGGACTTGCCTTGTTCCAGCTTATCCCCGAGCAGCTGCTAAGCATTTTCAACACTGGTAATGAAGCGGATATGGCTGCAATTATGGCAATCGGAGTTCCTGCACTTCGCAGAATTAGCCTCAGCTTTGTTTTCGCAGGCTTCTGCATTGTTATTCTTTCTGTATTTCAGGCACTGGGACACGGCATACTCAGCTTACTCACGTCACTTCTCAGACAGCTTGGTGTACTTCTTCCGGCTGCTCTTATCATTGCACTTGCAACAAGATCTGTTGAAGCTATGTGGTTTGCTTTCCCCATAGCAGAAATTGCGGCTGTTACGCTTTCTGCGATTTTCTTAAGAAAAGTTTATAAAAAAGAAATTAAAAATCTTTGATAATTTTTGTAAGCATACGGCGAGCGTTTGGTTTGCCGTATGTTTTTTATCGTCTTTTTATTCCAAAATGCACGCAGTTACACTTAAGTTCTTAAAATATATAAAGTAATTTTGTCGCATTATCCGTTTTGATGTTTGCAGAACAGATGTGATGTCGGATGCTTTTTCTTGCCAAAACCACAGTATATGGTATATAATAGGCTCATAGAACACAATATGTATGTATTTGGAGGAAAAAATGACAGATATGCCAAAGACCGGCTTTTTGTGCGCCGGAAAAAATCCGCTTGAGCTATCCGTGTCGGTTCACTGTGCGCAGAAATTAATGAAGGAGCTGAAAATTTCGGGTTTTTCTACAGGCTCCTGCTATACAGAATTGTGGGAAATGCCCACACCCGAAAGAATGAGCAGGGCGGGAAAAAATCTTTCTTATTTATGTATCACAAATGACTTGGTAATAACTGTCGGGTGCGAGGGCTTTGCGTCGGGAGATGTCATTCCCGATATCACGGAAGCAATTTGCCCTAAAAAAGCGGTTTACTTTTCAAATGTGCTGTGCGGCTCTCTCGGCGTGACGGAAATGGCGGTGCAAGAGGAATATACGGAAGAAGAACGCGAAGAGCCGTTGGAAATTCCTCCGTCAAGGGCGTATGCAGGTATCTGCGACGGTGCTCTTATACTTAATTTTTCCAATGATGTTTATACTGCGGTGAGGCTGATGAAAGCTTTGATCCCTGCTATCGGATTTACTGTTTATAACATTTCCGGCAAGAGTGCCGCCTCTGTAATTGAGTTCGAAAAAAGTTTAAAAACTTCACCTGAATGTAAGGATTTCTTCAAAAAATGTTCTGTAGTTAACAATTAGTTCAAGTATAATTTACCATTTGTTCTCTAAATATACGATGAAATGTTATATAATTAACGGGTAAAGAAAAAACTTTAAACAAATTATAACATCGGAGGAAACAAAATGGGATATAAAATTCTGATAGCAGATGACGATACAAATACCTGTGATCTGCTCAAAATTTATCTTGAAAACGAGGGTTATGAAACAGTTACAGCGTATGACGGAATCAAGGCGCTGTCTGCATTCAAAATCTACGAGCCCGATTTAGTTCTCCTCGACATTATGATGCCCAGAAAAGACGGCTGGCAGGTTTGCCGTGAAATCAGAGAAATGTCCTCTAAGCCTATCATTATGGTAACAGCTAAGAGCGAAGTATTTGATAAGGTACTTGGTCTTGAACTTGGGGCAGACGATTTTATAACAAAGCCTTTTGACATGAAGGAAGTTTCTGCAAGAGTAAAGGCAGTGCTCCGCCGTTATTCCGGACACGATACAGATGACAGCGAAGTTATTAAGTTTGATAACCTTGAAATCAGTCTTCAGAAGTATGAACTCAAGCTTACAGGCAAGCCTGTGGATATTCCTCCTAAGGAACTCGAGCTTCTTTACTTCCTTACATCGAACTACAACAGAGTATTCACACGTGACCAGCTTCTTGACAAGGTATGGGGCTTTGATTATCTCGGCGACTCAAGAACAGTTGACGTTCACGTTAAAAGACTTCGCGAAAAGCTTGACGGCGTATCCGACAAGTGGACAATCAAGACGGTTTGGGGCGTTGGTTACAAGTTTGAACTGCTCCAGCAGTAATTTATAAAAAATCAAAGACATCGGAAAAAACCGGTGTCTTTTTTATTGCATATTTGGAATTAGTGTGATATAATCATATATTATTTATATATTAATTATTTAACTTTTAAGGGAGATTTTGCGATGAAAATAACAAAAAAGCTTTTTGCGTTTATTTTTGCGGTAATTATGTTTGTATCGGTTGTTTCGGTAATAACCGTATCTGCCGCCGATGCGCCCCCTGTGGCAAAGAGCCTGATAAAAGAAAGACTCGAAAAACTGCGTGACGACCTTAAACTTGTTGAAGGTTCCAACAAAATGGTTGACGAGTGGTATTGGAATGCTCATATAAGAAGTACCGATACACTGAAGCAGGGTATTGATAATTACATAAAATACAATGATATTTCATACATAAAAGCACATCTTACAAACGACAGGTGCGCAGGCTATTCAAAGGACAAAACACATTCATACACAGAAAAAGTTGCGGGTGGAAAATACGGCTACGGCTGTGATTCAAACTGGATCAGTTCCAACGAACAGAAACAGTGTTATGGATTTGCTACTTATATCGAATATTATCTTTTCGGGGCAATGTATCCTGACAATACTGAATATTTCACAAAATTCACCCTTAAAAGCGCAAAAGACCTTCAGATAGGCGACCACGTCAGAATAAACGGACACTCATTTATTTATTATGGATTGAATTCTGCCGATGAGATTATCTGTATCCAGGCAAACGGATGGTCTAAAAACCCCTGCGGTCTTAACTTCGGACGTGTATACGGTACAAGCGATTATCTCGATACAACTTCTGTAGTAGGGGCAACTATCTACCGCTACAAAAATGTAACAGACTGCGCTCACGACAAGGTAACTTTTGTGAGTGACAGCTCTGTTCCCTGTGTAAATTGCGGATACAACTTTGCATATCCCGTTGTAAGCGGCAGTGGAGCATATATGGATGTGGTCGCTGTAAACAGCACCGACACAGCTCCCGCACACGTTACACCCTACGGTGCGGCAACGATTAAGGACAATGAACGCTACAAAAAAGGTGACACGGTTTACGTTGTAGGAAGTGCAACCAACGGGTTCAAGCACCTTTGGTATAAACTCTCCAACGGCAACTGGATAAGCGGAGAATATCTCGGTGCTCACAAGCATACAAAGGTTAACGGATATTGCACCCGCTGTACCGACAAGCTTAATATCGTAGAGCTTAACAATTTCACTGTTGCGGCAAAAGCAAGCGGCAGCTTCCCTGTGCATTTTGCCCCCTACGGAGCATCTCCCAAGTTCTACCGTTCGGGCAGCGTTAAGGTTTCCGGCAAAGTTATAAACGGATATAATAATGTCTGGTATCGCCTTTCTGACGGCGGATGGGTATTCGTTAATTATCTAAATCCCGCCAAGCAATCAGGTCTTGTAAAAATAAGCGGAGATACCCTTGCAGTTAACAGCAAGGCAGCTTCATCCGGCACAAGCGGTTCAAAAATGATTGCTGAGCTTTCAAATAACTCTGCGATTACCATTTATCCAGGTGAAAATGTGGGAAAATGGTATTCTATACGCTATAAGAATACAATTGGATATGCTCACAGTAACTGGATAACCGTTACAGATACGACAAGGGCTGTTGAAGCATACCCGGGCAATGAAGAACCCGGTCTTTCCGCTTCCGACCTTGCAGACCTTATTGTTCCGTCACCTTCTGCTCCTGCACCGAGCGGAAGTGCCGCATCTGTGCTTTATCCCACAGATGCAACATATCTTAATAAAATTTCCGTCAGTGAAACAAATGCGGTTGTTGTTGCAAATGTAAGAAAAAATTCCGGCTCAAGAGTAACTGTCTGCGGACTCCTCCTCTATGATGCAAACGGCAATCTCATAAAAGACCATAGAGAAAACATCTCAAACGTGGGGGCATCCAACACAAACTTCCACACCTGGTATGACATTAACGCTGAGCTTGGTATTACACTTTCAGCAGGCACAACATATAAATACCGTTTTTACACAGTTGTTGACGGTACTACATATTATGGAGAAACCTATTCATTTACAACAA
The DNA here is from genome assembly GCA_045653405.1 of Eubacteriales bacterium. Taxonomy (GTDB): domain Bacteria; phylum Bacillota; class Clostridia; order Oscillospirales; family CAG-382; genus UMGS882. Next base: position 16,762 of record JAZOLW010000089.1, read on the forward strand.
AGCCGTCGTCAAACACTCCTAAAGCATATGTGCTTTATCCTACTGATGCAACGTATCTTAATAAAATATCTGTCAGCGAAACAAATGCCGTCGTTGTCGCAAACGTGAGAAAGAATTCCGGCACAAAGGTAACTGTCTGCGGACTTCTTCTTTATGATGCAAATGGAAATCTTATAAAGGACCACAAAGAAAACATTTCTAATGTCAGTGCTGCCAATACCAACTTCCATACATGGTACGACATCAATGGGGAGCTTGGTATCACTCTTACCGCAGGTACGACATATAAATACCGCTTCTATACGGTTGTAGACGGTGCTACTTATTACGGTGAAACCTATTCCTTTACTACAACACCCGGAAAAGAGCCTGTCAAAGAAGAACCTGAGACAGAACCCAAGGAAGAGCCTGAACAAGAGCAGGAACAGGAAGAAGCCAAAGACGTTTATTACAACTTAATTTTTGATTCCAACGGCGGAACATGCAATGTTTCGTATAAATCAATAAAATTTGACACACTTATTGGTGAAATGCCTGTTCCCACACGCAAGGGATACACCTTCACCGGCTGGTACGGCGCGGCAGAAGGCGGTAACCTTATTCACGAAAATATGCGCTATAATGCTCCCTTTGACGTAACTGTATATGCACATTGGGAAAAGGAAACATATACTGTAAATATGTGGATTGGCGATTCGGAATTTGAGGTTAACGGCAAAAAAGCGGCAATTGACGCCGAAGGAACAGCTCCCATTATCAGAGGCGGAAGAACTCTCGTGCCTATCCGTGCCATTGTTGAAGCAATGGGCGGAACTGTGGAATGGGACGGCTCAAAGAATTCCGTTACAATGACTCTAGGCGAACATACTGTAAGAGTAATTGTATACATGCCCTATGCCGAGGTTGACGGAAAATACAAGGCACTTGACGTAGCTCCCGAAATAATTGGCGGAAGAACCATGGTTCCCGTACGCTTTGTTTCGGAAAACCTTGGTGCTGATGTTAAGTGGGATCCTGATGAAAACCGTGTTACAATAACTTACTAAATGGTAATTTTCGGAGGCTTGCTATAGAGAACTGTATTTTTTGCAAGTTTTTTTAGATACTCGTTATGAAGCTTTCGGAATTGACATTGTGCTTGATAAAATACTAAATAAACACAGATAAGGACAGATACGTTAATGTTAGCAAACTTTCATACTCACACAACTTTTTGCGACGGGAAAAACGCCCCGGAAGAGATTGTACTCTATGCGATAGACAGAGGGTTTGACTCTCTCGGCTTTTCGGGACACGGATATACTCCTTATGATCTTCGATACTGTATGAAAGATGTTCCCGGCTATATGGCGGAGATAACCCGTCTTAAAGAAAAATACAAGGATAAAATACAGATTTACCTCGGCACAGAGGAAGATATGTTTGCACCTGTAAGCAACAGAAACGAATATGATTACATACTCGGTTCCTGCCACTATATCTGTGCAGACGGCAAGTATTACCCCATTGACTCGGGAGTTGATTATTTCAGAGAATGTCTTAAGACTTTTAATAATGACGCTGTAAAAATGGCAGAGGACTACTACGGACATTTTTGTGATTATATTGTTGCAAGAAAGCCCGATATCGTGGGACATTTCGATCTGCTTACAAAGTTTGACGAGGTTGATGTTCCGGGGTTTAACGGACTTATGTGCAATAAAGAATATCTTAAGATAGCTGAAAAAGCAATGGAAAAGATAATGATAGCCGATGTTGTTATTGAAGTCAATACCGGTGCAATTTCAAGAGGATACAGAACTTCACCCTATCCTCAGCAGGAATTGCTCCATATTATCAGGAAGAATGATGGTAAGGTTATCCTTTCCTCCGACAGCCACAGTGCAGATACGCTGGACTATTATTTTGAGGAATCAAAGAAGATATTGATTGATGCAGGCTTTGAATATGTGTATGTTCTTCACAACAACACAATGAAAAAGGATTATTTAAAGTAAGATTAAAAGCAGGAGAAAAATACCATGCACATAATCCCTCTCGACAGAAAAGAATACGATTATTTTGAATTGCATTACAGCTATGTGACAAAAGAGCATTACAGAGTTGTTCTTGAACAGAGCAAAGAAAGTATGGGCGTCAAGTACATCCGTGAGCAGTACAGTGAGCCGAGAGAAGAAAACAATGTTGACACTCTCTATCAGGAATACTGGGACAATGCAGAAGCCTATGCAGTATGTAGTGATGAAACAAATGAGATACTCGGATATGTGGAAATTGCCACAGACGAATGGAACAACAGACTGCGTATGACACAGCTCCTTGTAAAGCCCGAAGCAAGGGGAACAGGTGCAGGCAAGTTTATGGTAAACTATGTAAAGGATATAGCAAAGGAACGGGAATACCGCATAATTGTCCTTGAAGCACAGAACTACAATGTGCCTGCTATAGACTTCTATCTGTCACAGGGCTTTAAGTTTTGCGGAGGAAATGTGTATTTCTACTCAAACGAGGATATAGAAGATGATGAGGTTATGCTGGAAATGGCATACCTTGTAGACTGAGGTGTAATATGTTTCCCGGAATAGGAACGCTGGCTAACGCAGCCGCAATAATAATCGGCGGTGTGTTTGGACTTATATTCAAGAAAAAACTCAAAAAAGACTTGTGCGACCTGCTTATGCAGGCACTGGGTGCTGCGGTTATATTTATAGGTGTTTCAGGTACTCTCAAAGGGATGTTTACAGTAAACGGAGAGGGACTTGATACAAAAAACACAATGCTTCTTATTTTCTCTCTTGTAATCGGCACGCTTGTGGGAAATCTTATCGGGATACGCAAATATACCGAAAAATTCGGGGCTTTTCTCAAAGAAAAAGCTGGAGCGACCGACGATGCTAGGTTTATAGACAGCTTCGTTTCGGCATCCCTTACGGTTTGCGTGGGAGCAATGGCAATTGTTGGCTCTGTTGAAGACGGTATGAGCGGAAACCCCGATACTCTTTTCGCAAAGGCTGTTCTTGATGCGCTGATTATAATGGTGTTTGCATCTGTTACAGGCAAGGGTGCTGTGTTCTCTGCAATTCCCGTTGCGGTATTTCAGGGAAGTGTAACACTTCTTGCCGTGCTGTCTGCAGATGTTTTTCCGGCGGCGGTTATAGGCAATATGTCTTTTGTCGGCTCGGTGCTTGTGTTCCTTGTTGGAATAAATCTTATGTTTGACAAGGAAATAAATGTGGCAGATATGCTTCCGTCAATGTTTGCGGCAATCCCGCTGACATTTATCAACTTTTAGAAAGGAACCGCATTATGCAAATGGTTTTACTTACCGCCCTTGGTGTTGGCGGCGCAACAATTATCGGTGCAATAATCGGTTTTGTTTTTAAGAATATATCACATAAGTTTTCCGATATTGTTCTGTCCTTTGCGGCAGGTGTTATGGTGTCGGCGGCGGTGCTGGGACTTGTACTCCCGTCTGTCGAATACGGGGGCAAGTATGGAATTGTAACAACAGTTTTGGGAATTTTTGCAGGTGCTTTCTGTCTTAACCTTATAGACAAGCTGGTGCCACATCTGCACAAGTTTGTGGGAACAGGGGAAGAACAGCACAACAATGCAAATCTCAATAAAATCCTGCTGTTTGTTATGGCAATTGCAATACATAATCTGCCCGAAGGAATTGCGGCAGGTGTGGGCTTTGGCTCAGGGAATGTTGCCGACGCTGTTATGATAGCTATAGGTATTGCCATACAGAACATACCCGAGGGTATGGTAATCATAGGTCCTATGCTTCTTGCAGGGGTATCTCCCGCGAGAACCTTTGTATGTGCTGTGATAACAGGACTTATTGAAGTAGTTGGAACTCTGATAGGTTATTTTGCAGTCAGCTTTTCAACGGCAGTTCTGCCTTTTGCACTTGCTTTCGCAGGGGGAACAATGCTTTACGTTGTAAGCGACGAGATGATTCCCGAAACACACGCTCACGGATGCGAAAGAGGAGCTACATATTCGCTTCTTATCGGTTTTTGCGTCATGCTGTTTATGGATGTTGTGCTTGGGGGATAAACAAATTTAAAGCCGTGACGGAAAGTCACGGCTTTTTTATGCCAAAAAGCGGAAAATCGCTGTATTTTGTCTTGCAAATACAAATAATATGTGATATAATTACCCTGTATAATTAGGTTTTGGAAAGTTGTCCCGAAACCTTTGAAAGGAAAGTCAGATATGGATAATCTTATTAAACTTGCAGAGCTTATATTCCCCGACGTTACTGAAAACGATACGGTAGAATCCCTTGAGGCGCTTTTCCCCGAAAGAGGACTTAAAGAGGGCGCAAAGGTAACAAGAATTGCTCCCAGCCCCACAGGCTCTATGCATATAGGAAACCTCTACGGCGCACTTGCCGATGAGCGCATTGCCCACACAGCAACAGATGACGGCGTATTCTATCTCAGAATTGAAGATACCGACGACAAGAGAGAAGTTCCCGGTGCTGTTGAAAAAATAATCAAGTACCTCGGTGCATTCGGAATTGAATTTGACGAAGGTGCATCTGCCGAAGGAGATATAGGAACATACGGTCCTTACAGACAGCGCATGCGTGCAAAATACTATCACATTGTTGCAAAGAAGCTTCTTCTTGAAGGCAGAGCATACCCCTGCTTCTGCACAGAGGACGACTTGAAGGCGGCTCACGAAGCACAGGAAGCAACAAAAGAAAACTTCGGATATTACGGCAAGTGGGCAAAGCACAGAGATATGCCTGTAGAGGAAGCAATAGAAAAGATTGAAAAGGGAGAAAGTTTTGTTCTCCGTTTCAAGTCAATGGGCGACCCCTCAAAGAAGGTTGAATTCAAGGACCAGATAAAGGGTAAACTCTCATTCCCCGAAAACGACCAGGACTTTGTTCTTCTCAAGTCTGACGGAATTCCCACATATCACTTCGCACACGTTGTTGATGACCACTTTATGAGAACAACTGATGTTGTAAGAGGAGAAGAATGGCTTTCAACACTGCCCTGGCACGTTGAACTGTGGAGAGCCTGCGGTTTCAAGATGCCCAGATTCTGCCACACAGCTCAGGTTATGAAGTTAGATGAAGAAACAGGCACAAAGAGAAAGATGTCAAAGCGCAAAGACCCCGAATGCACACTTGGATTCTACTTCGAAAAAGGATATCCCGCAAAGAGCCTTATTGAGTATCTTATGACACTTCTCAACTCAAACTATGAGCAGTGGAGAAGCGCAAACAAGGAAGCCTCCTACAAGGAATTCCCCTTTAAGGCATCCAATATGGGTAATTCAGGCGCAATGTTTGACCTTGCAAAGTTCAATGATGTATCAAAGAATATAATTGCTGCAATGACAGCAGATGAAGTATATGACGGCGTTTGCGCATGGGCAAGTGAAAACGACGAAGAATTCTACAAGATTCTCACAGCCGATGAAAGCTACGCAAAGGCTTACTTTGCAATAGGCAGAGGCGGAAAGAAGCCGAGAAAAGATTTTGCCTGCTGGAGTGAAGTAAAGGCGTTTGTATCATACTACTATGACAGTATGTTTGAAATGGAAGAAGCATTCCCGGAAAACGTAAGCGCCGACGAAAGAAAGCAGATGCTTGCAGAGTATGCGGCTATGTATGACGAAGCTGATGACAACAATATGTGGTTTGAAAAAATCAAGACACTCAGCGAAAAGTACGGATACACTTCCGATATGAAGGCATATAAGGCGCAGCCCGAAGCATTCAAGGGCAACATTACAGATGTAAGTAACGTAATCCGTGTTGCCATAACCGGCAGAACAAACTCTCCCGACCTTTGCACCGTTATGCAGGTAATCGGCAAGGAAAGAGTTATTGCAAGAATAAATGCAGCTTCAAAACTTTAATTTGTGACTTTTATCAGATAATACTCTCAAAGGAGAATAATTATGACACCCGAAGAAAAGACAAGTTCCAATTTTATACACGATATTATAGACGAGGATATTGCCGCAGGCTTATCGGCAAAAATCCACACAAGATTTCCTCCCGAACCTAACGGCTATCTCCATATAGGTCATACAAAGGCAATCTGGATTGGATATTCAACTGCTAAGAAGTACGGCGGACTTTTCAATCTCCGTTTTGACGATACCAACCCTTCAAAAGAAGGTGACGAGTTTGTTCAGGCAATCCAGAACGACCTCAAGTGGCTCGGCGTTGAGCCTGATGCTGTATGTTTCGGCTCAGACTATTTTGATAAGTGCTACGAATTTGCAGTAAAGCTCATAAAGGACGGCAAGGCATTTGTGTGTGACCTTTCTGCTGAAGAAATGAGAGAGTACAGAGGCACCCTCACTTCTCCCGGCAAGGAAAGCCCCTACAGAAACAGAACAGTTGAAGAAAACCTTGATCTGTTTGAGAGAATGAAGAACGGTGAGTTCCCCGTCGGCTCAAAGACTCTCCGTGCAAAGATTGATATGGCGTCACCCAATATCAATATGCGTGACCCTGCAATTTACAGAATTTTGCGTGCACATCATCACAGAACAGGGGACAAGTGGTGCATTTACCCTCTCTATGACTATGCTCATCCCATTCAGGACGCTCTTGAGGGCATTACACACTCACTTTGTGATATTGACTTTGAAAACCACAGACCTCTTTATGAGTGGGTTGTTGACAATATCGGTTTTGAACTCAAGCCCAAACAGCGTGAGTTTGCAAAACTGAATATCACATACACAAAGATAGGTAAGCGTTACTCCAAGGCTCTTATCGAGCAGGGTATCGCTGACGGATGGGACGACCCCAGACTTCCTACTCTTTGTGCCCTCAGACGCAGAGGATATACTCCAAGTGCAATATTCAACTTTGTTCAGCTTTCAGGTATCTCCAAGGCTACATCTCTTTGCGACTACGGTCTGCTTGAACACTGTATGAGAGAAGAACTCAATACAACAGCTCTGCGCAAGATGGCAGTTCTTGATCCTATCGAAGTTGAAATTACAAACTTTGAAGAGGGAGAAGTTAAATACTTTGAAGTTTCCAACAATCCCACAGATGAAAATGCAGGAACAAGAAAAGTTCCCTTCACAAAGCATCTGTATATTGAAAGAGAAGACTTCTCAGACAATCCTCCGCCAAAGTATCAGCGTCTTACAATAGACAAGGAAGTACGCTTTATGAGTGCATATGTTGTAAAGTGCAACGAGGCAATTTACGACGAAAACGGCAATGTTACAAAGCTTCTTTGTACCGTTGACCACGAAACAGCAGGATGCAATCCTCCCGACGGAAGAAAGATAAAGGGTACAATCCACTGGGTAAGCAAGGAATTTGCAAAGGATTACGAAGTAAGACTTTACGGCTCTATGTTCAACTGTGAAGATACCGGCGTTATAAGCATGGACAACTTCAAGGACTATCTTAACCCCGATTCTCTCAAGGTTATGAAGAATGCAAAGATTGAAGAAAGCATCGAGGGTGCATCAAACGGAGAAAAGTTCCAGTTTGTAAGAAACGGTTACTTCTGCGTTGACGTACACAATCCTAAGGTTATAAACAGGATTGTAACTCTCAAGGACAGCTTTGCAAAAACATTAAACAAATAATTCAACCGACAATGGACAGCGGGCAATAATAACCTTTATTGTCTTGCTGTCCGTTACTGCTATTCAGGAGAAAAAATATGATTATAAAGAACGCAAAAACCGTAATGACCGATTGCATTTTAATGAGAGATGTAAGAATAACAGACGGTAAAATTGCGGAAATAGAAAAGAATATAATACCCGAAGCAGACGAGCAGGTGATAGATGCCGACGGGCTTACACTTATTCCCGGCCTTATAGAAACACATTTTCACGGTGCAGTGGGAAACATATTCTCAAATGAGGGCTGTGACATTGAAGCCGTCTGCAGATTTGAAGCAAGCGAAGGTGTTACATCAATTGCAGTTACCCATCACGCAATGGCTGTGGAAGAATTTGAGGCAAGATGTGCAGAAGCTCTTGAACTTGTTGGCAAGAACGAGGGTGCAAAAATTGCGGGAATCCACGCAGAAGGCCCTTTTCTGAATGTTGAGAAGAAGGGCGCGATGAACGAAAAGCGCATTATTCTTCCCACCATCGAAATGTTTGACAGAATTTATGATGCCGCAGGTGGATTTCTTAAAATAATAACTATGGCTCCCGAAATGGAGGGTGCTGAAGAAGTTATAGCTCATGCTGTGTCAAAGGGTGTTGCTGTTTCCGCAGGACATACGAATGCAACATATGATGAAATGATAAGTGCTATTGATAACGGTGTTACAAGAATGACACATACATTCAACGCCTGCAGAGCGCTTAGCCACAGAGAGCCGGGTGTTCTTGGTGCGGCGTTTACCGACAGCCGTGTTACCTGCGAGGTTATTTGCGACTTCGGTCATCTGCATCCGGCAGCAGTTAAACTTATTTATCAGGTCAAGGGCAGCAGTAATTTCTGTGTAATCAGCGACAGTGAATTTGCGGCAGGTCTTAAAACAAACGACATAATAGAGGTTGACGGTGTCGGAAGATACATTGACCACCAAGCAGGCGTGTGCAAACTGATGGACGATACAATATGCGGTTCTGCAAGTTCTCTGTACAGAGGATATAAGAACCTCGTATCTCTTGGAATACCTCTTTGGGAAGTTTCGGAAATGTGTTCTGTAAATCCTGCAAAGGCACTGGGTATATATGACGAGACCGGCAGTATCGAAACAGGTAAGGCGGCAGACCTTGTACTTATTGATAATGACCTTAACATAATAAATGTATTTGTTGACGGTAAGCAGTTTATCTGAAAAACAAATAAAAAATGCTCGGTTTTGCGACTGATTTCCCGTAAAACCGAGATTTTTTGTTTGACTTTTTGATGTCAGTGTGATATACTGTGGTATATTCAGATGGAGTTAATAAAAGGAGGTACGGCACTGTGTATATTTTATCTGCAGACACTACAGCAAAGACTGCAAGTGTGTGTGTCAGTAAGGTTTGCGACGGAGCTTTGAAGCCCTGTGCCAGAGCATCTGTTCACGGAACACTTACTCACAGCGAAAGTCTGCTTCCGATGATTGATTTTTGTCTTAAAAACGAAAATATTTCTTTTTCGGATATCGAACTTGCCACAATCAGTGCAGGTCCCGGTTCTTTTACGGGCGTGCGTATCGGCGTTGCAACAATAAAAGGTCTTGCTTACGGAAATGAAAATGTTCCGTGTGTGGGAGTATCTTCCCTTGAAGCCCTTGCTTATAATCTGAAAGGATATCCTGCAGGAAGTATAATTCTCCCTGTTATGGATGCCAGAAGAAGCCAGTTCTACAATGCCGCGTTCAGCTTTTCAAACGCAGGAAAGATAAAGAGATATTATGATGACGATTTGTCAGATTTTGAAAGTATAATGAGCGTGCTTGAAGAAAAGTTCCCCAAAAAGAAGATTATTCTTGTTGGCGACGGTGCAGAGCTGTTCTTGTCGCTTTACTCAAAGAGAGAAGATAGAAAGCTGAATATTTCTATTTGCGAATATGCTCATATGTATCAGGATGCGTTTTCTGTAGCGGTATGCGGATATGAGAAATATTCCAAGGCAAAAAAGAAATCTGAATTTACTTCCGACAGACTTAATCCTGTATATCTGCGTGCATCCCAGGCAGAGAGGGAAAGAAATGAAAAGCTGTCCGAAAGGGGAAAATAAAATGAACTACAGTGACAACATAGAAAGAGTACTCGTTTCTGAAAAGGATATAGAACAGGCGGTTGACCGCATTGTATCTGAAATTGAAAGAGATTACAAGGACAGTGGCAAAAAGGTTCTTCTTGTGGGAATCTTAAAAGGCTCGGTTGTGTTTATGGCAGACATTATGAAGAAATTGAACATTCCTGCCGAAACAGATTATATGAAAGTTTCCTCATACGGAAGCGGCACGACAAGCGGAGAAATCAAGCTTAGTCTTTCTCTCAGCAAAAAGGACGTATCCGACTACAGCATTATTGTTATTGAAGATATCCTTGACACCGGAAATACACTTTCCTGGCTTCTCGGTTATCTGAAAAACGAAATGAATGCAAAGGAAGTAAAGCTCTGTGTGCTTTTCAACAAGCCCGACAGACGCAAAAAGGAAATTGCAATAGATTACGAAGGCTTTGTAATACCCGACGAGTTTATTGTAGGTTACGGTCTTGATTATGATGAAATGTACAGAAATCTTCCTTATGTGGGCATTCTTAAACCTGAAGTTTATAACAAATAAATTAAATTAAATACAAAGGAGAATTTATTATGAAGTTTTTCAAGGAATTCAAGGAATTTATCAACAAGGGCAACGTTGTTGACATGGCAGTCGGTGTAGTTATCGCCACAGCTTTCGGCAACATCACAAAATCTCTCGTGGCGGATGTAATCATGCCCGTTGTGGGATTGCTCACAGGCGGCATCAGTGTTTCCGACCTTAAGTATGTTCTTACTCCTGCGGTTATTGAAGACGGCGTTGAGATTGTCGCAGAAAACGCTGTAAGATACGGTCTTTTCATTCAGTTTATTATTGACTTCCTTATCATTGCACTTGCAGTATTTGTGTTTGTAAAGGCACTCAATTCTGCAAAGAACCTTCGCAAGAAGGAAGAAGAAGTTGTCGCTGAAGAACCTGCTCCCATTCCTGAACCTTCTGCAGAAGAAAAGCTTCTCACAGAAATCAGAGATTTGCTTAAGGATAAGCAATAATTACATAAGGCGTAAAGAAGAAGCACGCAAGTGCTTCTTCTTTTAGGTTGAGGAGTGTTCCGTCACCGGTGACGAGTTACTTTTGTGCAAACAAAAGTAACCAAAAGTCGCAAGAGCCGGCGAAGCGCCGGAGCAGATTTGTCAATATGCGCGCACAAAGGTGCTTGCATATTGAAGGGAGCATCATTGTTGCTCTGTCCATCAATTAAATTTTCTTACCAATTGCTTCTTGCATTGCACAAAGTGAGAAAATTTTGAGATTGATGGGCGCATATATGTGCAACTGCACTGCCACAAAGATGTTTTAGTGAAACATCAGATTATATCAATAATTTGTTAGTGGCACATAGCTTAAAATTGGCACAAACAAAACTATTGGAACGTGCAACTGACAAAGGTGTACATCAGACAGGCAATAATAATTGCACAAAGCACTACGCCTGATGTAAATTACACTTTGGGCTAAAGTGGGGTTGCGTTTATGTATAACCGCACTTCGCACCGCGTGTCAATCTCAAAAATCACTCATTTGATTAAAGTTTAGAAGTAGTTGGTAGTGATTTTAATTGACACGCGCGGGTTCGAAGGGCGAAGCCCTCGTGACTTTGGTTACTTTGCTCACGCAAAGTAACTCGCCATCCCAATGGCGAAATAATCCCTCCACCTCGGCAGACCTCATCCACCACGCGCACCTCATCCACCACGCTTCGCGTGGTCCACCTTCCCCGAAACGGGGAAG
>JAZOLW010000090.1:0-18913 GCA_045653405.1 Eubacteriales bacterium
TTCAGAGATAATTTATCCAAAAAATAGCGATTTTTTGGGGTTATGGATAAAAAGTATATAAAATCTCTATTTTCTGAACTTTTTCCGAAATGATAAACGGCTTTGCCTTTTTCATGATAAAAGGTATTGCCCGAAAACATACTTTGTGAAAAGGCAAACCGCCTTATAACACAATAGGCAAATTAAAATATAAAATTGACCTTGCAAGAGAAATTTTGCAGGGTCTTTTTTTACGCTTTTGCTAAAGAACAAAGAACTAATAGGAAAACACAAAAAATTAGGACCTTGCAATTATGCAAGGCCTCTTTTTGCGGTTGAATTTGAGTGGAATGGTTAAATATGCTTAAAATATAAAGAGCTATTTTGTCAGTTAAAAAGATACAATCTCAAACTCACCTAATGCATTTTTCAATGTTATTTAAATGCTTGCGTATGTTTTCAATTTCTTCGCGAACACCTATATTTCCCGAATGTTTAATATCCGATACTCCAAGCAGAAAATCGCATGAAACACCATAAAATTCTGATAATTTAATTATTGCATAACTGTCAGGATTAGTTTTTCCTGTTTCGTAATTTGATAGTGTGCGTTGATCTATTCCTGTTTTTTGAGCTACATCAATCTGTCTTAAATTCATATCTTCACGAAGCTCTTTTATTCTGTTCATATTTCCTCCCAAATTAATTCTACAATCACAACTTCTCTAAAATACCTCTACTTTTTGTATTGTACTACAAAATTTCTACAAACGCTTGACGTACCATAAATTTTCGTATATAATTACTGTAATACCAATATTTTAGTACGGAGTTGATAATGTTATGCTTGTGTATTCAGTTATTATAACTTTTGCCTTTGTTATTGTCTTTGCTGTTTTAAGTTTAATTATTTATCGAGAAGGTTATATTTCAAAAATTTTCGTTAAATTAGGTTGGAAAGAAAATAAAGCAAAAGTGAATTGGGCAGTATTTAGTTGGAACAATATGTTGGAAAAATTAGACTATCAAGCTGACATTGTATTCTTTGGAGATTCAATAATCAGGGGAAGTGATTTTAGAAAATATTTTCCGGACAAGAAAATTGTAAACTTAGGGTATTCAGGTGATAATTTATCAGGAATGTTACAGCGTTTAACAATGATTAAAGCACTAAAACCGAGTCAAATTTTTATACTTGGCGGTATAAATGGAATGACTGATAAAAATGTTAAACAGAATGCGATTATTTATGAAAAAATGTTGGACAGAATTATGGAAACTGTACCAGACGCAAAGATTTATGTTAACAGCCTTCTTCCGTTATCTTCAGAAAAAGAAAAAAGCATATGCAAGAATAAGACAATACGTTATTTCAATCAATTAATTTCAAATGTTGCGCAGAAAAAACAAATAGAGTTTATTGATATTTATTCGGTTTATGAAAAAGACAATATGTTGAATCCCGATTTGACAATAGATGGAATACATCTTTATCCGCATGCATATGACAAGTGGGCAAAAATATTAATGAATTATATAAAATAGCTAATTCGGTTTACTGATTGGTAAATAAATTTTCCCCTCGGAAAAATCCGAGGGGATTTTTGTACGTGCTATCTGCTCCGGCGCTTCGCCCATATTGATGATGTTTAAATAACGTGTAAAACCTGAACGCGAGAATAAAAATATCGCATACCCACAATGCGGGTACGCGATATCTGCTCGGCGCTTCGCCGTGGTGCAGGTAGCAGGACTTGAACCTGTACAGTATTGCTACCACTGGAACCTGAATCCAGCGCGTCTGCCAATTCCGCCATACCTGCTTAAATTATGCTGTCATTTGTGACAGCTCTAATATTATATCATTGTTGGGGTGTTTCGTCAAGAGTTTTGGGAAAAATATTTTAATTTTCCTCGCTGTTTTCCGACACATTGCGCAAAATGGTTTTCTTCCCGCGCCACGCAAATGCGCGTTGTTTAAATTCCGACTTTGGCATTTCAGAAAGCAACTCTGGAGTAACATTTTCAATAATATCTTCATAAAAAAAGGAAATTGGTGTCAAAGGCACATCCTTATTCATAGGACAAACCTGCTGGCAAACGTCGCATCCCCAGCGGATTTTCTCACTCCGTACCGCTTCAAGCTCGCTGTCCGTCAATTCCTTGCGCTGATTGAGTTCTGACTTGCATACATCACTTTTCCCACAAAAAAAATCACAGGATGCTACACATTTTCCGCATCCGACGCAGTTTTTCAAAGGCACATTTTTCGGGGTATCTGCTTCAAGCGTCGAGAGAAGACAACCTACAAACACAAAACTGCCGTAAGTTTCATTGATAAGAAGTCTGTTTTTTCCGAGAACACCAAGTCCTGCCGTTATTGCGGCGGCGACCTCGTTTACGGGAGAACTGTCGCAAAAGCTGTAAAATTCATCATTCGGAAAGGCTGCCTTTGCAACCTCACAAAGCCTTGAGCCAAGTGACCTTGAATACAAGTGATAATCCTTGCTGACAGCATAAAGTGATATGTTTCTGTCAGGGTGAGGGCCGGTATAGTAGGGGATAAGCCAGACAATGGCACTCTTTATACCGTCGGGCATAAGATGAGGCTGTATTATGCGGAGATTTTCTGCGGATATCTCTCCGTATACCGTTATGTTCTCGCTTTCAAAAAAGTCAGTAAATACTTTATGCATTGTTTTCACCTTTGAGTGAGTTGTATGCCTTGCGGATATCGGCTGAAAAATAGAGTGAACCCAATGCCGCGATTATTCCGTCATTTCCTGCTCTGTCAAGGGCAAGACTTACTGCTTCTTCAAAGTTTTCACAGCTCACAGCCTTTGCACCCATATCTTCAAGACGGCGTGCAAGCTCTTCAGCCTTCATTGAACGAGGATTGTCGGGAGTCAGTGTGTAAAATATATCCGACATAGGTACAATAAGGGAGAACATTCCGTTTACATCCTTGTCAGCCATTGCACCTGTGATGAATATTATTTTCTTTTTTCCGAAAAGAGAAGAGAAGCTGTTTGCTGCCGCTTTCATTCCGTGAGGATTGTGTGCACCGTCAAGTATAAATACGGGATTTTTTCCAAGGATCTCAAAGCGTCCGCTCCACTGGGTTTCATAAAGTCCTTTGCGGATATTTTCATTCGAAATTGCATACCCCTTGTCCCTCAATGCAAGCAAAGCAGTTAGGGCAAGTGATGCGTTATATGGCTGATATGCACCTGCCAGATGTATCTGTAAATCTTTAAACTCGCCAAAATCAAATGTACTTCCGTTTATGTCAGATGAAAGATTTGTAATTTTTCCGAAGTCTGCAGTAATAAGCTTTGCGTTTTTCTGCTCGCAGGCTTCTTTTATTACTTCATAAGCATCTCCGTCGCTTTCATAAGAAACAACAGTACCGCCTTTTATGATGCCTGCCTTTGCCGAAGCAACTTGTGACAGAGTGTTTCCAAGCTGTGCAGTGTGGTCAAGTCCTATGGATGTAATAACGGCACATTCGGGTGTATCAATTACATTTGTTGAGTCAAGTTCTCCGCCCATACCCACTTCAAGAACAACAATGTCACATTCCATATCGGCAAAGTACTTCATTGCAAGAGCAGTTATCATCTCAAACTCTGTTGCGGGGTCGCTCATTGAATCTGCATGAGGGCGTACAATGTCGGTGAACTTCTCAAGCTCCTCATCTGAAATACATCTTCCGTCAATTCTAATTCTTTCATTGAAAAAATTAATATAAGGAGAGGTGTAAAGTCCTGTTTTGTAGCCTGCATCACGAAGAACGGAAGCAATAAAAGCACAGGTAGAGCCTTTGCCGTTCGTGCCTGCAACATGGACGAATTTCAGCTTTTTATGGGGATTACCCAGCTTTTCAAGAAGTTCATAAGTTCTTGAAAGACCGGGCTTTGAGCCAAGCCAGGTTGTTTTGTGGATATATTCAAGAGTGTTTTCTATGCTCACTTTGACAAAACCTCCGTCTTTTCAAGAATATGGCTTTTAAAAATCAAAAACACTATTAACGGATCAACTACCGTTTGAATAGATGCAGCAGGAAGATTCATAACGAATTCCGCAAAGTAAGGTGTACCCTTCATAAGACTAAGCCCGAAAGGCGTCCACAGAACTTCAGCAATTACATATATTACAAACACCGATACAAAAAAGATTGTTTCACTTTTATGCTTTTTTGAAATAACTCCCGGAACAAATCCTATAAGAAAGGGTGAAACGGTAAGGGGCAAAAATGGTGCATAGTTGTTGAAAATGCATCCGAGAACATCACCCAAAACACCGCACAAAGCCCCATAAACAGGACCGCACACAAAGGCGCAGATAAGAATGGGTATATTTCCGAAATCTATTCTGAAAGGCTGTCCTTGGAAAGTCGGCACAATAAAGCGCTCAACTATTATCGAAAGTGCCGTCATCATTGCCGTAATTGTCAGAAATCTCAGGTTTTGTTTGCTTTTTGGCATAAAAAATCCTCCTTTAATGCCAACCAAGCCACATAAAGAAGGTAATAGGTGCGGTGAACGGATTTAAGTCCGCCGTGAATCTATATATCTGTTTATGCAGCAGTGGGATGCGAGAGCGTTACCGCAAGAACTTCCGTTTTGGAAGAAGTCTTTTCGTCCGGACGTCAACTCCCCGTACATCCGGCACTTTACGCAAAGCTCTCTACTCTGCTTATTTTCTGTAATTTTATCACTGTATAAGTATAAAATCAATAGATTATTTGTTAATTGTTGAAAAAAGGACTGAAAATTGAAATTTTGACTGTTTTTTGCTTGAAAAAAGTGTGGAAAAATGATATAATAAGCCGATAATGGAATATGATAGGGGATTAATAAATGAACAAAACAAATCAGAGCATTTCTGTTCGTTGGATATATATGGCAATCGGTGTTATAGCAATGCTCTTTGCAGGAGTGTTGTATGCCTGGTCGATTTTAAAATCACCTCTTAGTGCTGAATTCGGCTGGGGAGCATCAGAACTTGCGCTCAACTTTACACTTGCTATGACTTTCTTCTGCATAGGTGGGCTTGTCGGCGCGCGTCTGTCAGCAAAGGCAGGACACCGCGTGGCTCTTATAGTTGCAGGAGTTCTGTCGGCGGTTGGTTTTGCACTTACCGCTGCTTTGAATAATGTTCCCGTAGCGGTGCTGTATGTTACATACGGAATACTTGCAGGACTTGGCATCGGCATTGCATACAATGTAGTTATTGCCACTGTCAGCGCGTGGTTTCCCGATAAGAAGGGACTTTGTTCAGGATGTCTTATGATGGGCTTCGGTGCATCAGCTCTTTTACTTGGCAATGTTGCGGATGCTATGTTCAAAAGTGAATTTGGCTGGAGAGTTACTTATACAGTATTAGGTGTTTCAATTTTTGTGGTGCTGGTTATTGCAGGTTTCCTGCTGAAAAAGCCGTCTCCCGATACTGCACTTCCTCAGCCGAAGGTTGCTAAGAATACAAAAAGCGAAAACTTTGAAAAACAGGATTACACAGCTCTGCAGATGCTTTGCAGACCGTCATTCTGGATGGCATTTATCTGCATATCATTTCTTGCGGCGGTGGGCAGTTCTGTTATCAGCTTTGCGAAGGACCTTGCACTGTCGGTTAACGCGCCTGAAACACTGGCTGTTTCGCTTGTTGGTGTGCTGTCTGTGTGCAACGGATTGGGACGTATCCTCACGGGTGCAATCTTTGATGTTATCGGCAGACGCAATACTATGCTGTGTGCCAACATTCTCACAATTTGTGCTGCGGCAGTTACACTGTTTGCGGTATCGGCAGGCTCACTTGCACTGTGTATAATAGGTCTTTGCCTTACAGGTATGTCATACGGAGCTTGTCCCACAATTACCGCCGCATTTACTTCTTCTTTTTTTGGAATGAAGCATTTTTCAAATAATATGGCTCTTATGACATTCACTGTTATGGCAGGTTCTCTTATTGCTACCGTATCAAACAAGGTTCTTGAAGCTACAGGCGGATATACAGGGGCATTTACAATGCTTCTTGCACTTACATTTGTTGCGTTGGTGCTTAATATCTTTATCCGCAAGCCATAAATACAGACGGTTGCTCTACTGTTTTAGGCATCTGATGGTTTTATATGCGGCGAGGTGATATCCATAAACAAGTATTTAAAAAATCTGAGCAAAATAGAATTTGTAATAACTTATGACTGCACAGGCAGATGCAAGCACTGTTCCGAAGGTGAGCATCCCCATACGGGCGTGCATATTGATAAGGAATTTGCAGCAAGACTTGTTTATGAGGTGACAAACAGGTATAATATAAATACAGTAATGACCTTTGGCGGAGAACCGCTTATGTATTCTGACAGTGTTTTTGCAATACATCAGGCGGCAAAAGATATGAATGTGCCGAAAAGACAGCTTATTACCAACGGATTTTTTAGTAATAACCCCGATATAATAAAATCAACGGCAGAACACATTGCAGATTGTGGAATAAACGATGTTTTGCTTTCGGTTGATACTTTTCATCAGGAAACCATACCGATTGATACTGTAAAGATTTTTGCAAATGAAGTTTCAAAGCTTGGTGTGCCCATAAGAACAAGTCCTGCGTGGCTTAAAAGCAGGGAAGACTTAAACCCTTATAATTTACACACTGCAGAAATACTTTCTGAGTTCAAAAAGATGGGAATTGACGAAGCTGACGGAAATATTATTTTTCCCGAAGGAAATGCTTTGAAATATCTTGGGGAATATTTTGATAAAAACACGGCGTATTCAAACCCTTATGAAGAAAATCCGAAAGATTTAAGAACAATAAGCATTGAGCCTTGCGGCAAGATGCTAGGACGAAATATTTATACAGAGACAGTTCTTGAAATTCTGGAGAACTATACCATATAACAGTTAAAAAAGTTTAGCTGTGAAAACAACCGTAAACAAAGTCCTTAACGGAGGGGGAGCTTTTTGAGTAATATTACGTTATGCTTGACAAGCTGTGGGTTTGCGGAAAGAAATACACTGTAATATACGATAAAGACGGAACGCATTTCGGGCGCGCAAAAGGTCTTACCGTTAAAAACGCATAAAATATTTGGAGGTATTCGTTTTGCTTAAAGAAAAAAACGATATTAAAGCTCTTATACTTATAATTTCATCACATCTCGGCAAAGTGTCGTCGGATATGCTTATATCTGCCGTTCTTGCAACTGAGCTTGCAGATATGACAGGCATTGCAGACTGCTTTGAAGAACTTGCAAATGACGGACTGCTTGGTTTTGAAAAAGCGTCAGGCAAAAAGAACTGCTATGTTACGGGCAAGGGAAAATCCATTCTCACCGAACTATCTTCCTTCTTAAGCGCAGGCACAGCCGAGCAGGCAAAACGCAGTGCTGTGCTGTATTATGAAGCACAGGTGGCAGGCACAAAATATTATTCCTCAATACAAAAGAGCGAAAAGGGATATTATCTTATCTGCAACTTTTCAGAAAACGGAAATACCGTCTGCGAAATAAAGCAGTGGTTTGAGGACGAAAAGAGCGCAGTTCTTGCAAAGCGCAATTTCGAACAGCGTCAGCAAGCAGTTATGAACGCAGTTAAAGCAGCAGTGACAGGCAATGTTGACTTTTTGATATGATATGGAAAAGATAAAGATATCAAGAGCGATTCTTGTTGAGGGAAAATATGACAAAATACTGCTTGAACGCTTTGTAGATGCAGATATATTTACAACAGGCGGATTTTCTGTGTTTTCTTCGTCGGAAAAAGCCGCACTGCTTCGCAAAATTGCACAAAAGCAGGGCATAGTCATCCTCACCGACAGCGACCCCGCAGGATTTGTGATACGCAACAAACTCAAAGGTATGTTACCTAAAGAAAAGGTTGTAAATGTGTATGTTCCTGCTCTTGAGGGAAAGGAAAAGCGCAAGAACAAGCCGTCAAAGGCAGGTATTCTGGGGGTTGAAGGGCTTGATATCCGGACGCTCAGAGAACTGTTTGAAAAAAGCGGTATAATTGATGGCGGCACATCCAAGAGAGAAGACAGAAAAACATACACAAAGGCAGAGCTTTACGAAGCAGGTCTTTGCGGAAGACAGGACAGCGCCGCTAAGCGCGACGAACTGTGTGAACTTCACGGTCTGCCAAAGGGAATGACTCCAAATGCGCTTTTAGAGGCAATTAATATTTTGGGAATAGAAATATAAAAAGAAAACCACCGAAAAAAATCGGTGGTTTATTTTTATTCTTCATTAAATAACAACTTTTCAAGGGTAATGGTAATTCCAAACTCTTTTTTTATGCTTTCAATCTGTTCCATAACCTTTGCTTTCCTGAACTTGTCGGCACTTGCTGTTCTCTTTGCACGGATAAGCATATTCTTGGGTGAGTTTTCAAAGTCGATAAATTCGCAGACATCAACAGAATATCCTATGTACTCAAGCAGTTTTGCACGCAAAGCATCCGTTGCAAGAGCGCAGAAACGCTCCTTTATCAGTCCGTAGTCGGTTAAAATTGAAAAGTTCTCAGTTTTAGCCATACTGCGTGCTTCTTTCTGACAGCAGGGAACAGAGAAAATATATTTTGCTCTGCACTTGTCTGCAAAATAAAGAGCATAGTCGGTGGCAACATCACAGGCGTGAAGTGGTATTACCATATCAACCTTGTTTTTGGGAACATAGTCCTTTATGTCCATGCAAACAAATTCAAGTCCGTCATATCCGTATTTCTTTGCAAGTGCATTGCATTTTCCTATGACATCTTCCTTCAGGTCAAGACCTGTTATGTGAGCCTTTTTGTGAAGAATCTCCGTGATATAGAAATAAAGCACAAAGGTGAGATACGACTTTCCGCAACCGAAATCTATTATTTCAAGCTGTTCGGAAGTATCTTTAGAAAGCACATCGTTTATCTGCTCGGTAAATCTGCAAATCTGACGGAACTTGTCATATTTTGAAGAAATGATTTTGCCGTCAGAGGTGGAAATTCCAAGCTCTGCAAATACAGGCGGAAGATTTTCCGTATCAATTATATATTTTTTCTGTCTGTTGTGTGTTACTTCCTTTGCAGGTGCGCTGTCATTTTTGCGTCTTGATGTGAGGAGTTTGCCTTTTTTTGATACCTTTGCGCTGTATATATAGCTGTCAGTGAAAATTTCAGCCTGACGAAACAGTTCAGGAAAAATTTCGGACATTTTCATAAAAAGCTCAGCAGACGAAAAATTGCTGTGAAACGCCTGCTTGTCCGTGAAACTCTCGGACTGATATTTTCCGTCGGACATTTTCTTTATGACAGTCTTGTTGTACTTTCCGTCGGGTGCGGATTTGTTAGAGAACACCGCTTTTATAACATTAAGGTCGCAGAGTTCCGATAAATATTTTTGTGTTTCTGTCATTTTAACAAATCCTTTCACAAAATGTGTTTGTAAAATTGTGTATTACTATTTCAAGCTTTAGAGAGAGTTTATTTCAGCTCATCAATTGCAGTTTTGAACGCATTGTTAGCTGTAAGTGTGCGTACAAAAGCTCTGTCGTGTCCGGGATGCTGTGCAAGAAGCAGTTTCTTATGTTTCACACCGTTTTCTGTTGCAATTCCCATATAAACAAGACCAACCGGTTTTTCGGGAGTACCTCCTCCCGGACCTGCAATTCCCGTAACGGATATTGCAATATCTGCACCCGACACGCGTCTTGCACCCTCTGCCATTTCTATCGCTGTCTGATAACTTACTGCACCGAACTCGTCAAGAGTTTCTTTTTTCACCCCAAGTATCTGCATCTTCGCTTCATTTGCATATGTGCAGAAGCCGAAGCCGTAAACCTCGCTTGCACCGGGCACATCAGTTATTCTCTTTGATATAAGTCCGCCTGTGCAGGATTCTGCAAAAGCAATAGTTTTACCTGCCGCTTTCAGCTTTTCCACAAGCACACTCTCCATTGACGGTGCATCAATACCGTATACAACATCACCGAGAGTTTCTTTTATCTGTTCAACAACAGGAGCAATGAGTTTTCTTGCTTCAGCTTCCGTTTTTGCACTTGCAGTAACACGAAGGCGCACTTCTCCTGTGCCCACATAGGGAGCAACAGTGGGGTTTACCGAGTTTTTCATAAGGTCGGCAAGAGCGTTTTCTACAGAAGATTCTCCCATACCGAAAATGTTTACGTTTGATGAAACAAGTATGTGGTCTGTTTCAAGAGCAAGGTAGGGGATTACCTGATTTTCAAGCATAGGCTGCATTTCTCTTGGCGGACCGGGAAGCATAATTACAGTTTTGTTATTGCTTTTTACAGCAATTCCGTCAGCTGTTCCGAACATATTGCGGAAAATGTGCGCCCCCTCGGGAACATATGCCTGCTTCATATTATTTTCGGTCATAATTCTTCCGCTTTTTGTGAAATACTCTTTAAGATGCGAGAGTACTTCCTCGTTCAATACAAGCTTTATTCCCAGCTTTTCGCAAATTATTTCCTTTGTTATATCGTCATAGGTAGGACCAAGTCCACCTGTTGTGACAACAAGGTCGCTTCTTGAAAGGGCAAGTTCAATACAGCTTTCCATTCTTCCTGTATTGTCACCGCAAACACTGTGATAATAAACATTTACCCCTGCTTCACACAGCTTTTTTGCAATATAGGAAGCGTTTGTGTTCACAATGTCGCCCATAAGCACTTCCGTGCCGATACATAAAATTTCCGCGTTCATATAATACTCCGTTAAACATTGAGTGTGATGGTTTCCATTTGTTCAAAAGCTCTCCTCGTCAGTCCTTCAACATCAAGCTTTGCTTCTTCTTTCAGCACCTTTTCAAGAATGGGGTTGGTTACGGGATGACGGGGAGTGAATACCGTACAGCAATCCTCAAAGGGCTGGATTGATATATCGAATGTTCCGATTTTTCTTGCTATTTTTACTATTTCTTCCTTGTCCATTGCAATAAGGGGACGGAAAACAGGAAGTGTAGATACTGCGTTATTTGTAACACCGAGAGCATTCATCGTCTGGCTTGCAACCTGTCCAAGACTTTCGCCTGTGATAATTGCACCTGCACCGAGATTTATTGCCGCCATTTCGGAAAGACGCATCATAAAACGGCGAAGAAGCAGTGTGAAGTAATCTTCACGGCAGTTGTTTTTTATTGTTTCCTGAATTTCGGTGAGAGAAATTACACGCATATTGATTTTTCCGCAGTAATCGCACATTGTTTCTGCAAGTTCGATAACTTTCTGTCTTGCACGCTCGCTTGTGTAGGGGAAGCTGTCAAAGTGCAGTGCTTCAAGAGTAACTCCGCGCTTTGCACAAACATATCCTGCAACAGGGCTGTCAATACCGCCGGACAGCAGAAGAACTGCCTTTCCTGCACTTGATGCAGGCATTCCTCCTGCACCTGGGATGCTTCCTGCGTGGATGTATGCACCGAAGTCGCGTATTTCAACCCTTACGTCAAGTTCGGGATGATTTACGTCAACCTCAAGGTCTGGATTTGCTTCAAGAATTTTACCTCCGCAAAGAGCCGCAAGCTCAGGGCTTTGCAAGGGGAACTTTTTATCTGAGCGCTTGCCGGTAACCTTAAAGGTCTTTGCATTTCCTCTTACTTCTCTTACATATCCTCCCACAAAATCGAGGATTTTATCAGCATCTTTTTCAAGTTCGCAGGCAACGCTGACAGAAACAACACCGAATATCTTTGCACATTCGAGTGCTGTGTATTCAATGTTTGCAAGCGCTTCATCGTCAAGAGGTCTTACATACATTGTGGACTGTGCAGAACTAATCTGATAGTTTCCGCACCTTCTAAGTCTCTGTGCCGCATTTTTCTCAAGAAGTGCTTCAAAGTGCTTGCGGTTAAGACCTTTGAGAACTACCTCACCGTATTTTAAGAGTATAACCTTACTTACAGAATTATTCATAGTCGTTTTCCTCGTTTTCAACTGCACGAATTGCTGCAGATATTTTTTCATTTATATAGTTCGTAAATATTTCGTCAGGTTCAAATTTGAGAACCGATGCTTTCCCGTTGAAATTGAAATAGTACAAGCTGTACTCGTCGGGAAATATGTTCTTGCAGAAGTTAAGTACTATTTTGGTTTTCGGATAACCGTTTTTGTTCTTTTCCACCAGTCCCGCAGGCACAACTCCGCTTATAGATTCCTCATAATTAAGAGAGCAGACACATACACTTTTATTACCGGTAACTTTGTATATTTTCAAATCGTGTTCGTCAGCCTTGTACACATAATCGCTCTGCACATATTTCATAAATACCTGTAAGGCGAACACTGCAAAAACAATGGCAGATATCTGATAAAGCCACATATACGTTCCTATTCTCGGTGCGATATAAAAAGCAATTACTGAAAATACAAAGCAAAAAATTGACAGAAACACTGCTGACATATTCTTCTTTGGGGGTCTGTAAGTCATATTATTCTCCTTGTTTAAGCCCGCAAATCTCAAATTTGCAGAGTCCTTTGTTTATTGTGATAACTCCGTATGAACCGCCGGAAGAATCTCTTGGATTCGTAAGACTTCCCGGATTGAACACTGTTACTCCGTTTACTTCTTTATGCATACCGATGTGGGTGTGCCCGTAAAGTGCAACATCAGCGCCTGCTCGCTTTGCTTCGGCAGTGAGCAGTGAAAACCCATGTGTTTTTATTGCCTGCATATGGCCGTGAACCATATAAAAGGTGTGTCCGTCAAGGGTTATACGGTGCGACTGGGGATATTGCTCGGAGGCGAAAAAATCGCAGTTACCCCGGACACCAAGAAAAGCAATCTGCGGGAAATCACCCCGTATTTCGTCAATATCCCGCCAACAGTCGCCAAGGTGTATAACCAAATCACAAGAGGCTCTGTTTCTGCTTATTATTTCATACATTTTATCGGTTTTTCCGTGTGTGTCGGAAAAAACAAGAATTTTCATATCTACTCCTGATAAAAATTGTCAAAATCTTAAATAAATTCATATAATACCGTAAGAAAAACGAAAGGGTGTAGTTAACAATGATTGATAACCAGCAACTTCAGAAGCTTCTCGCACTATCAGACGAGGAACTAAGAAAAAAGGTGGCAGAAGCCGCAATTGCAGCAGGTGCTGATAAGTATATGACTGCAACTGCTTTAAGTGATGTAACAAGACTTCGGGCAATGATGAGTGCGCTGACAAGCGAGCAGATAAATGCAATGCTTTCAAAAATGGGTGCAGATACTGCCGCAGAACTCAGCCGTCGTATAAATGAAACTAAATGATTGCACTTGCTAACCGCAAAGGGGGAAGCTTAATATGGCTGAAATAACAGGCGACAAAATAAGAGAATTACTCAGTGACCCTAAAAACATCGAACTTATTGCAAATATTGCAGGCTCAGGCCTTCTCGGTGGGTTTGCTCCCGCATCATCTGCTTCGCAAAAGGTGCCTGATGACACACCTGAACAGCCGGCAATTCCCGAAACAGAAGATATTGCGGCAGTGACAGACACCGGTTCTTTATCGGAAAGTATCCCTACGCTGTCGGGCGTACCGCCAATATCTGATTTTTCAGGAAAAAGTCCTCTCGGTGCTTTGACAGGCACATCCGACAAGAGAATTGCACTTCTTAAAGCAATCAAGCCATACGTCAGCGATTCCAAAAAGGAAAGGGTAGACGGTCTGGTTAAAGCAATAAGTATTGCAGGTGTTCTTTCGGGATATACAGGCTTCCTTTTTGGAAACAAATCTTAAAACGGAGGAAATGCCGATGTATTCAAGGGAATATCCAAGAGAACAGAGCAGAGGTGCGGTAAAAGCTTTTGAAGATGCCTATGCAAAGGAGGAGTTTCTGCGTCGCTCGGCGAGTACTCCTGCGGAAACTGCAGGAAGTAATATCCCTGAGCAAAACGCAAGGAGAGCTATAGAGCATATAGAAACAAGTGCCTGCTCTTATGAAAACAAAGACATAAGCATCTGTACCGAAAAGGATACCGCAAAGCGTAAAGGCGGCCTTGCGGATTTATTTAAAGGTGCAGACAGCGGAGATTTGATGCTGCTTCTGCTTATAGTATTTTTCCTTTTTGATTCAGACAGAGAAAATGACTTGATTATTCCTGTGCTTTTGGCAGTTCTTCTGCTGTTCTGATACCCCATACCGGATTATCGAGATAATCGGTAAATTGGTATGGAATATTCAAACTTATATCGGTATTTTCCGAAATTGAGTTTGTTGTAAGAGTGTATATAAGACGATTGTTTTCATAACATTGAGCCTCGGTTACAATTCCGTAATCGAGGTTAAGCACATATGTCTGCTGTTGTGCATAATCATCCATAACAGAAGAAAAATCCACAACAAGCAGCATACCGTCTTCGCTTGATGCCAAGGAAAATGTAAAATCGGGATTGTGGGCAAGGGAAAGAAAATCCTTGTGAGTAAAGAGTGCTCCTATCTGCTCCTCAAAACTGATGTTTCCCGATACAATTTCTTCTGTACGCAAAGACTGTCCTGAAATTGTATTTATAATGGTTTTGCCGTCTGCTTCAATTATCTGTTTGTTGACAGTCGTGCCGTCGCCTGAAACAAAGTAAGCACACGAAACATCGTTTTCCTCGACAACAGCAATTCTTTTGCTTAGCGACTTTTTACCCGAAATGAGTTTGTACTGAAAATCGTGGGAATATTTCTTTGCAGGAAGAACATTGTTCAGAATTTCCTTAACAGACTCAGTATCCATATTCAGCTTTATAATTTCGTAACTGCTTTCCAGTTTGTTTTCTTCAAGAAAATGTTCTGTACTTTGACTGCTATCTGTAATTTCATTACTTGGAGAAACAAATATATTTTCGAGAAATGCGGGCATTTCAATAAGCCCGATTTTCCCAAGTCCTGCTATTATAAACACAATGATGCCTGCAATTACCAGTATGTTAAGCAAAGAAAGTATTATGTTTTTAAACCGTTCTTTATACATTTGGCAGACCTCCTTGGTGTTTTATAATGTATCATTCGTCGTCCTCGTCGTCTTCAGGTTCTTCAGGCTCGGGAGGAAGCAAACGGCTTCTTGCTTCCTGAAGTGCAGCAATATCTTTTCTTTCAAAAGAGAAATTAAGGTTGCCGTAGAGAATAACAAGTGCACATACGATTACGGCAATTCCTTTTACTGGCCATCCGAAAGAGAACAGTATGGAAGCAATGCCGAGAATGCCGCTGACTGCATACAGAATCATTACTGCGTGTTTCTGATCAAATCCCTTGTCTATAAGCTTGTGGTGAAGATGTCCTCTATCTGCCTTGAAGGGGTTTCTTCCCTTGAGAACTCTGCGCAAAAAAGCGAACATTGTGTCAGCAAGAGGAAGAGCAAATGCAAGAACGGGAACCCAGAATGAAATGATTCCGTCAAATTTGAAGCATCCCTGAACTGAAAGAACGGCAAGTGTAAAGCCTAAGAACATGGCTCCTGTATCACCCATGAAAATCTTTGCAGGGTTAAAGTTAAAGGGAAGGAATCCTGCGCAGGAACCAACGAGGATTGCTATCATACAGATAACATTGATGTCGGTATCTGAATTGAGAAGGGTCAAAAGCAGAGTTGTGGCTGAAATAGTGCTGACACCGCAGGAAAGGCCGTCGAGACCGTCAATAAGGTTAACTGCATTGGTAAGAGCTGCAATCCAAATAAATGTAACAAGAGGCGCAAGCTGTCCGAATTCAACAACTTTTCCGAAAAAGTTAATTTGCTGAATAGTATTGCCGCCGCAGATAACAATTACAGAAGCAAGAATCTGCATTGCAAGTTTTCCTATGGGATGCAAATCATATTTATCATCTATAATACCGGAAATAACTATTACAAGGTTACCTAAAAGCATTGTAAGAGTTGCGACGGTAAGTTTACAGAACAAAAGCACCGTAATGGTAAATGCAAGGAAAATTGCAAGACCGCCCATCAAAGGCATTTCTTTGCTGTGCATACGGCGGTTGTCCTTAGGAACATCCGTTACATTGAAAATAAAAGCAAGAGAACGTACAACGGGTGTTGTTGTTACCGAAATAAAGAAGGCACAAACAACTGCGATAATAATACCGAACATAGAACTGTGAACGGTACCGTTGAAAATATCTGTCATAGTCATAAGTAAAACAAATCCTTTCGTTACAGCGGATTATACGCTGATTTGATACCGGTAATTACTTTGCGTAAAAGCCGACTTTTTTATAAACCTTTGAAAGAGTTTTTCTTGCAAGGTAGGATGCTTTTTCGGCACCGTCCTTCATAATACCTTCAAGATATGCCTTGTCCTTGATAAGACGTGCATATTCGTTTCTTATGTTTTCAAGACCGTCTGCACAGGTTTCTCCGACAGCAAGCTTGAAGTCGCCGTAGCCTCTGCCGTCAAATTCCTTTTCTATTTCTTCAAAGGATTTGCCTGTAAAAGATGCGTAGATGGACATAAGATTGTTGATACCGTCTTTACCTTCAGCATATTTTACAACACTGTCGGAATCTGTAACAGCTCTCTTGATTTTTCTGATTGTCTCATCTCTGCCTTCTATAATTGCAACATATGATGAGGGGTTGGGGTCAGATTTACTCATTTTCTTTGTGGGGTCTGTAAGAGAGTTGATTTTCATACCTGTTTTTACGAAGTAGGGTTCGGGAATCTTGAATACATCTCCGTAGATTCCGTTGAATCTGCCTGCAATGTCACGGGCAAGTTCAAGATGTTGCTTCTGGTCTATGCCTACAGGTACAACGTCTGTCTGGTACAGAAGAATATCCGCCGCCATAAGCACGGGATATGTAAAAAGACCGGAGTTTATGTTGTCTGCGTGCTTTGCAGACTTGTCCTTGAACTGTGTCATTCGGGAAAGTTCGCCGAAGCCTGTATAACAACCCAGTGTCCAGCCCAGTTCTGCGTGAGCGGGAACGTGGCTCTGTACAAACATAATGCTTTTTTCAGGGTCAATTCCGCAGGCAATGTAGAGAGCAAGACCTTCAAGAGTTCTTCTTCTGAGGTCTGCAGGAACCTGACGGACAGTTATTGCGTGAAGGTCAACAACACAGTAAAGACAGTCATAGTCCTGCTGCAGGGTTACCCAGTTCTTTATTGCACCGAGATAGTTTCCGAGAGTAAGTATGCCGCTGGGCTGTACTCCCGAGAAAATTCTCTTTCTTGCTTCAGGCTGTGCGTTTTCCGCCTGTGCCATATTTACAACATTTTCAGACATAGTATTATGCATCCTTTCTGTGACGCCTGATTAGTTTATTCCCATAGACTTGATAACGTCTGCGAGTATTGCAACGCCCTTTTCAATCTGTTCTTCTGTGGGCATTGAGTAGTTCATTCTGAATGAATATGTAGTTTTATCCTGTTCGGGAAGGAATGTTGCACCGGGAACTACAGCAACCTTTGCTTCAACAGTTCTCTTTAAAAATTCCTTCATATCAGTTCCTTCAGGGAGTGTTACCCATAAGAACAGACCGCCTTCAGGACGGGTATATTTAACTGACTTCGGGAAGCTCTTGTCCATACATTCAAGCATCTTGGCGCAGTTTTTGCCGTAAAGCTCGTTTATTGTCTTTATATGTTCGTCAAGTCCATAAACTTCAATAAACTTTGAGCAGAGCATCTGGAAGAACTGGTTTGTATGTACGTCATTTGTCTGCTTTACAACAACAATTTTCTGTATAAGTTCTTCGTGTCCGCAAAGGAAACCGATTCTCATACCTGCTGAGAGAACCTTGGAGAAAGAACCGCTGTAAAGAACTACGCCCTCGTCATCCATACTCTTGAGTGTGGGAACATCTTCGCCTGAGAAGCGGAGTTCACCGTATGGATTGTCTTCGAGAATTACAACGCCGTACTTCTTTGCAAGAGCAAGGATTGCCTTTCTCTTTTCAAAGGAAGTTGTAATTCCTGCAGGATTCTGGAATGTGGGAATGAGATATATAAGCTTTACTTTCTTGTCTGTCTTGAGAAGTTCTTCGAGTTCATCGGGATTGATTCCGTCATCGCCCACGTCAATCCCCTTGAGGTTTACATTGTAGGAACGGAACGCGTTGAGCGCCCCGATAAAGCTGGGGTTTTCACAGATAACTGTGTCGCCTTCATTGCAAAGAACCTTGCAGGCAAGGTCGATACCCTGCTGACCTCCGGAGGTAATGATTGTAGTGTCGAATTCCTTACCGATGCCGAACTTTGTGTTAAGACGGTCTGCAACCTGTTCGCGAAGCTTGGGATAACCCTCTGTAATACCGTACTGGAGTGACTTTGCGGGTTCTGTTTCAAAAATTTCGTTTGCGAGTTTTTGAAGCTTGTCCGCAGGGAAAGAAAGGGGAGAGGGATTACCTGCGGCAAAGGAAATAACATTAGGATCTGTAAGAGATTTAAAGATTTCTCTGATAGCTGAAGGCTTGAGGTCTTTAACTTTATTTGAAAATTCAAATGTCATAGTTTTTGCTCCTTTTTTGTGCCGTACACATATTACGGCATTATAAATTTACATTATTTATTATTATAGCACATTATTTTCACATTATCAATATCAAAATTCAACGAATATTGAATTTTTAAGGAGGAATATTTCGCATATTTTGCTGTTGTTAATGTACGGGTACCATTGCACTGGCATATTGATAATGAAGAGAGCAGAAGTCCCTTCCGCAGTGAGAAATTTTCTATAAAGACATTGTATAAAATTCTGATTTTATTACAAGAAAATTGCATAAAATGCATAATATATTCTGCACCGCAAGGCGCAAGTTGTAGATTGTGCCCAAATGTCAAAAAATGGTACAAAAACTATTGCAAAACAAGATATAGTATGATATAATGACTTCATTGTACGAAATGTACAATCTCTGGAGAGACTCAACCAAATGAGCGCCGAAGGTGTACGGAAACTATATGTTTCTTATCTCTCAGGCAAAAGGACAGGGCAAAAAGCTAATGTCTTACTCTT
>JAZOLW010000091.1:0-5623 GCA_045653405.1 Eubacteriales bacterium
ATTATTGCAAGAGCATATCTTGCCTGAAAACGAAGTTCCGAAAGCAACTGATTGTTATACAACTGCATTTCGTTGCCGCGTATGAGATGTTCACCCGTATTCTTATCAAGATATAGCGAGAACTCTCCTTCAGCGTTTTCAACCTTTATTTCACTAATGTTTTCAAGAGGGATTTCCGGATATATGAACGGTCTTGAGGAGTAAGATATTTCACTGTCAGCATCAACAGTAATACTTGTTTCATCTTTTGAAACAAGTGTTACCTTTCCACCGTCTATACTTACATATGAGTATTCGAGAAAGTCGCCCTGTTCATCATAAAGGGGAAGCACGATGCTGTAGTCCTTCTTTATGCTGGATATTATACCATACGCAGCGCCGAGAACAATGGCAAGAAGAGCAAGTATGATAACTATTCCCTTTTGTTTTGAAAGAAGTGTTTTATTATTTGTTCTTTTATCCATTATGCTTTTTTCCTCTTTACATATACTGCCACACCGATGGCCGCAATTATAAGCGGCACAACAGAAGACAACAATACCATATATTTTTCAAACACATCCTGTGTTATAACAATAGATGTCTCTTCCAAAACCTTATAATCAATGCCCGAAACAACGCTGCTGCCTCCCATTTCTTTGAGTGCACTCTTAATAACGTCACCATTGGAATACTGCTGACTGTCTATGTCATTAAGATAATCTGTGGAACCGCATACAAGTACATTTGCACGTTGTTCATTATTGTCCTTCATCTTGGTATAAGTAGTAAGAGTCATTACCGGTTCAAATGCTGCAGTTCTTTCAGTATCGCCTCTGTAGACAATAGCCTTTGCAGATGTTGTAAATACAGGCGAAACTGTCTTTTCTCCCTTTTCGGTAAACAGAATTGACAAAGGAGTTGTTGTAACACCGAAAGCTGCTCTGTTTGCGCCTGAATCAATATTAGCCGCTATTTTTGCGCCATAACCGGTAGTAGAAGGCGTAGCTAAAAATTTATATACAAGACGGTTTGTCTCATCGCTGTCACTGATAATTTTAGAGCTATCTTCTAAAATTACTTCTCCGTAATTATAACCAACTCCCCAATCGTCAGCAAGGAAACCTGAAAATTCAGACAACGACGTATTGGATGTTTGGTAATCAATAAACACCATAAGGTTGCCAAAATGCTCTGTAATATAGTCGTTGAGTAATCCGATTTCGTTTCTTCCGCCCTCTCTTGCAGCTGCAATTCCGGTATAGTCATACTTGGGATTGCTTATCACAAGAAGATCGTATTCAAACAAAACATCTTCCTCTATTTTTTCAAGGTCAACACCTGACACTTCATATCCTTGCTCGCGAAGCAAAGTTTCGAAAGCGCTCGGCACCTTTTCGCCGTGATTAGTTATAATTCCGGCTTTAGCGGTCTGAGTTTCTGCAGTCTGCAGTATGGCACCGGTAAATTTATTTTCACCGTCATACGCAAAAATACCGCCGGTTTCATATGAAAGCTTAAAGAATTTTACATAATCATAAACGACAAAGCGCTTTGTTTCCGCACAATTTACAATTATGGAATACTGAGTAATTCTGTCTGAGCTTGTCTTTTTAAACTGATTAAAATATATAGGGTCTTTTACACAATCCTTATATACTACTGTTATTTTGTCACTTGCTGCGTCATATTTTTCAGCAAGACGCTTTATGTATGCCAACACATCGATTTCATCAATTTTGTCGGCAGTCATACTGAAAATTATTTCTACATTTTTATCAAGGTTGTTTATTACTTCAAGAGAAGTGTCTGACAAATCATAAATTTGCTCATTGGTAAGGTCTATAAAGAATCCGCCGTTGTAGTCACTTACAACAGTAAGAACCGCATTTAGCAAAATTACAAATACACAAAATACAGCGGTAAACGCAACAGCAACAGAGCCGTATTTGAATTTCCTTGAAGACAATACCGATTTTATTGTTTTTTTCTTCATTTCCATTACACCGATTATCCTTTCATTATGCCCATCTTCTCTTTTCATAAATTCTTACGGTAAGAAATATGAAAACAAGTGTAATGCTGATGTAGTACACAATTGCAGTTATATCAAAAACACCATAGGTGAAGATATAGAAACGGTCAAACACTGAGAACCATTTTATAACGGTTCTTATTACACTGTTATTGATAAAAGTCGGCAAAAGACTAAACAAAAAGATAAGCACAAAAACACCTATTGAACTTACCGCTGCAATTATCTGGGTTTCCGTAAGTGCAGAAAGGAAAAGTCCTATCGAAACAAACACTGCTCCTATAAGAAGTATACCGATTACACTTCCGATAACTGTCGGCAGATTAAGTTTGCTTATTACATCTTCCTGCTCTTTTGCAACGGTGTACAAAGCATAGATGTTAATCACAGATGATGTAACAAGTGTTCCGGCAAAAAGTGTGTACGCCGCAAAAAACTTTGCAGACACTATGCCTAAAAGGCTTACGGGTGATGTAAGCAAAATCTGTTCCGTCTTACTCTTGCGCTCTTCACTGAGTAATTTCATTGTAAGAAGAGGAATAAGCACTATAAATGATATAAGCATCAATGTGAAATATGTAGATGTTGATGCGGTTTGAAATCCGAAAGTAGTTATAGAAAAAAGTATCCCGGAAATTGCAAAGAATATTGCCGCAAACACATATCCGGTCGGACAGGTGAAATACCCCAGCATTTCTCTTTTGTATATTGCTGACATTATGCGTCCCCTCCTTCTGTTTTTTCTGTATCGTTGTTTACAAGTGATATAAATACATCCTCAAGATTTGCACCTACAGGCTCAAGTCCTGTCATAAACAAACCGCTGTCTGCTATTCGTCTGAACAAAGCCTTTCTCACATCTGTATCACTCTGGGATTCTACAAGATATGAATATGCATCTCCGTCCTTAACATCAAGGCACTCGCAGGAAGTTACTCCGACTACGCTGTTCACAAGCTTTACAACGCTGTCTTTGTCACCTGTGATTTTAGCAATATGCTTTCTTGCACCTGTAAGAACATTAAGTTCTTCAGTTTTGGCATCCGCAACAATTTTTCCCTTGTTTATAATGACAATACGGTCGCATACCGATTGCACCTCGGGAAGAATATGAGAACTGAGAATTATTGTATGTTTTTTGCCAAGACCTGTTATAAGATTTCTGATTTCAATAATCTGTTTAGGGTCAAGACCTACTGTAGGCTCATCAAATATAAGTACATCGGGATTGCCGATAAGCGCCTGAGCAATTCCTACTCTCTGACGGTATCCCTTTGAAAGATGTCCTATGGGACGCTTGTATACATCTTCAATCTTTATTACAGAGCAAATTTCCTCAATATGCATTTTTCTGTTGAAATTACATTTCTTCAAGTCAAAAACAAAATTTAAATATTCCTTAACCGTCATATCAAGGTAAAGAGGAGGATGCTCAGGAAGAAAGCCTATATGCATTTTGGCTTCCATAGGATTTTCAAGTATATCTATACCTGCAATTTTTGCAGTTCCCGATGTTGCAGAAAGATATCCTGTGAGTATATTCATTGTTGTACTCTTTCCCGCTCCGTTAGGGCCAAGAAAGCCAACAATTTCTCCTGCTTTTACCGAGAAGCTAATATCATCCACGGCATAATTCGGACCATATTTTTTTACAAGATGGTTTATTTCTATCATTGTGATTTCAGCCTTTCTTGTTTTTTTATTATAAGTGATTGTTTGTGTATACTGCATTAAAATACAACATCAAAGTGAAATTTATATGATACTTAAGTGTTTTCCCTGATAACTGTCACGTCTTGCCATTTCTTTATCTATGGCATTGAGAACTTCAAACTTTTTCAGGCTCCATAATGGCGCAACAAGAGATTCTCTTGCTCCATCGCCGGTAAGACGCTGAATTACAATGTCTTTATCGATCAGTTCAAGCTGGTCGCAGATGAGATTGACATAGTCATTCTTTTCAAATACACCAAGTTCCCCCGAATTATACATTTCCTCGCACCTTGTTCCCTTTATTATGTGAAGCAGATGCAGCTTTATTGCCCAGGGTTTAAGTGCTGATACCTGTTTTACGCTTTCAAGCATCATTTCCCTTGTTTCACCGGGGAGTCCGTTGATAAGATGTACACATACGGCAATACCTCGTTCTTTAAGCTTATTATAGCAATCCAGAAATTCCGAGTATGTTGTACATCTGTTAATCATATCACCTGTTTCATCGGACACGCTCTGCAAACCCAGCTCAACAGTCAGGAATGTGCGTTTGTTAATGTCGGCAAGATATTCAAGGGTTTCGTCAGAAATGCAGTCGGGTCGGGTAGCAATACTCATACCCACAACATTTTCTTTTGACAGGGCAGCCTCGTAAAGATTTCTCAACTTATCTGTCGGAGCGTAGGTATTTGTACCTGCCTGAAAATAGGGCATATATTTTACATTTTTCCACTTGTTTCCTATTCGCTGCACACCTTCATCGAACTGCTTGTCAATGCTGTCACGGGGATTTCCCGCAAATTCACCGCTGAGCTTTTCGGAACAGTAAATACATCCACCTGTTGATTTTGTGCCGTCACGGTTGGGACATCCGAAGCCACCATTAAGTGTTATTTTTGCAATCTTGCAGCCGAATTTGTTTTTGAAGAAGCTGTCAAGTGTATAGTATCTTTTTCCGTTTTCAAACATCATAATTTCACAACAGTTGTTTGTAAATTGTGTTTTTGGGAACGTGTCTGTCACGGGCACACGCCTTTATTGCATCCATACGGCCCATTCCCTGTTTTTCATAGAATCCCACGTGTTCTTCAACTGACATATTCTCAAAGAAATCTTCGTCCGCCTGTTTACAGCCCTCGACAATCAGTACATATTCGCCTCGTGCTTCTCTGCTTTCAAGTTCTTTACACAGTTCAGACAGCTGATATGTGCGGATTTCTTCGTTCATTTTTGTAAGTTCTCTTGCAATACAGATCTTTCTGTCCCCCAAAGCTTCGTACAGTTCTTTTACTGTATCTGCAAGTCTGTGGGGTGCTTCGTAAAATATAACAGTTTTCTTTTCTGTTTTGTAAAGCTCAAGCAGTTCTCTACGCTCTGATTTTTCTGTAGGCAAAAATCCCTCAAAGCAAAATCTTCTTGAATCAAAACCCGAAGCTGAAAGTGCAGTTACAAATGCACACGCACCGGGGATTGGCACAACATTGATGCCTTTTTCTCTGCAAAGAGCAACAAGCTGTTCGCCTGGGTCGGAGATTGCAGGTGTTCCTGCATCCGTTACAATAGCACAGCTTTCGCCTGACTGAATCCTCTCGGCAACCTTTTCCCCTGCAAAATTTTTATTATGTTCGTGATAGCTTACAAAGTTTTTCTTAATACCAAGCAGAGTCAGTAGCTTTCCCGACACTCTTGTATCCTCAGCGGCAACAAAATCAACGCCCCCGAGCACTTCAAGCGCTCTTTCGGATATATCCGAAAGGTTCCCTATTGGTGTAGGTACAACATAAAGCGTACCCTTTTCTGTTTCAAAAGCCATTATAATACTCCGCTTCCGTCAGTTTTCTTCTGTATCAAACAATACTGTCTGCACTTCGGATTCTGTGTCAGATTCTTCATCTG
>JAZOLW010000092.1:0-8628 GCA_045653405.1 Eubacteriales bacterium
GCCTCTCTTATGGTAGCATCGCAAACAAACACAATAGAGTTGTGTCCTCTGCGAATCATATCAAGAGCTTTTAACGTAAAGTCCTTTGGTGTGCTTTCCGAAAGTTTTATCTGTATTTTCGGGTTGTATATTCCCATTTGATCATATACATCCAGAAATACATATGACAGTTCATTAATTTCGGTAGACTCATCTTCTTTGCAGCCGCCCAAGAACACAGGCTGTCCCCAGTAATTATCTATAGTCACAAACTGCATAAAGAAGTAGGCAAGCTCTGTGCGGAGCTCTTCCTCTGTTCTTCCGTTTTCCAAATCCTTCTTATAATAAGGATAGAAAATTCTGTCGAAGTTTGCAAGACAACGTACCTGCAAACCTTCAATATGTTCGCAGAGCATAAAATAAAGATAATCCGTCAGCATTGCTTCATAAAAAGTTGCAGGAGGATTGCTCTTTATATTACCGAGAGCCTTCGCAAGTTTTTCGGAGCCTTCTGTTTTCAGGGCAAGCTCCTCGAGTCTTCCGAGGAATCTTATTATAGCCTCATAAGTAATTTTGATACCTTCAAAAAATGCTTCCTGCTCCTCGTCAAGCTCCATAGAAGCGCGTCTTTTTTCGCTCTCCTCAAGAAGTCCCGAAAATCCAAGTCCGAAAACTCGCTCCCAGACAGGAAGGCTGTGGTCATAGTCAGGCCACATTACAGCAGTGCCCGTTACGTCGTAAAGACCTTTTACCTTGTGAACATGAGGGATGATTTTCTCAAATACCTCTGTTCTCCATTTCCATACAATTGAGTTGTTTATAGGTCTGTCAATTGCGTTTATTGCAGGGAAAATATCCCGACAGTCACAGGAAATCCTTGTGTTTTCCAAAACATATTCAAACGCTCTTGCTTTACGCACAGAGTGGGGCAAATGTTCATTTTTTGCATCTACTTCAAAAATATTCTTTTTTATTGTGTCGCCGTCAAGGCCTGTTTCTTCAGAGAATATCTCATCTCTGCGTATAAATCGGTTGTATGAGTCATACGGCTTTGATGCATCGTGATGTTTGTTCGAAATGTACTCATAGTCCATATCTTTAATGTATTTCATAAAACAAAACCTCCGTTTCTACCTTAAATATACCAACCATTTGACGAAATGTAAATGTTCAAAACAAAACAACTTGACTGTTTCAAAACAAAAGTATATAATACTTATTGAAGTGAGGTGTAAAATATGGAAAAGTTTACCGATTTCAACTTTGACGTAACAAAAATAATAATAGCCTGTCACATTCCCTACAACAAGGGAGAGCCCGTTCACAAAAACAGGCCTTATCACGGACTTGTCTTTTTCCCATCAGGAGAAAAAGAATATGCTTTTTCCGACAGGAAAGTTATTAGAGTAAAACCAGGAGATATAATATATCTTCCTAAATATTCAAACTATGACGTATCAGACGTATCCCCAGGTGATTGCTATGCCATTAACTTCGAAATAGACAAAGATGAAATATTCGCACCTTTTTCCGTACACATGAAAAACAGTAGCAAAACAGAAGAACACTTTAACAGGGCAAAAAAGGAGTGGGATATGAAATCTCCCGGATATCTGTTCAAGTGTAAGGCAGAACTTTACAATCTTCTGTATGCAGTTGCCAAAGACTATCATTCCAGTTATATGCCTTCGGACAAATACCGCACCATTCAACCTGCTGTGGAGTATATACACAGGAATTATCTCACGTACACTCCCGACATTGCAGGCCTTTCGGAAATGTGCGGAATAACGCCCGAGTATTTCAGAAAAATATTCAAAAGCTTTTACGGAATTTCTCCTTTGAAATATATAAACAATCTGAAAATAAACCACGCAAAAGAGCTTATAGAATCACGCATGTATTCGGTTACAGATGCGGCACTTCAATCGGGATATTCAGATATGAGCCACTTCAGCAGAGAGTTCAAAAAGGTGGTCGGGGTATGTCCGTCTGACTTTAAACTCAAAACAAAAAAATAACCATAGAAAAAAGAGGCTGTAGACGAGGTTATCGTCAAAACAAATCGAGCTATCCACCTTTAATATTATGGTGTTCTACAGACTGCAGGATTCCAAGGAAGAAGCGTATGAGATTGAATATGTATGCTGTGAATCGTAGTTAAAAAATCAAAATTCACAGACAAGAAAGGATAAATCATTCGCAAAGAGTTTTCGAAACCGTTGAACCCAAAGGGCTTTCTTCTTTAGCAATGTGTAATTGACGCACATTTTTTGAATTGAATATGTAAGTAAAGTGCTCTGTCTAACGGCGGAGCACTTTTGTTTGTAAGAATATGAATAATCGTATACCTGCAAACACATTTTTACAAAAACATTGACATTGTTCTTTTTGAGGATATTTACCCCTTTAAAGGAAAATTCAGACAGGAGCAAATAAGCAAAGCCGACTCAATGGTCTATCCGCCAAAGCTGACAGCCCGAGAGCCGGACAAGGTGTTTTCAAAGATAAAAGAGCAAAATACAAACAAATTGCTTTTGTATTGCCTTTTGCAAGGTAAATGATATGCTCAAAATTTATTGTTAAAAAGCTTGACTTGAAAAGTGAAATGTGTTACAATTAATTAGAATGAAAGATTAAGGATCATTTAATGGAACCAGCTGACTGTAGAGGATGTTGATTCCTTTTTGTTTTTTAGATGAAATAAATTCTAAACAAGGAGAGACTGTTATGGAAATTCAACTCCAGGAGCTTATTGAACAGATTAAAAAGGACGGCGTAGCAACAGCCGAAGCAGAAGCTAAAGCTATTGTTGATGCAGCAAAGGCAGACGCCGAAAAGCTTATTGCAGAGGCGAAAGCTCAGGCAGACAAAATTATAAGCGACGCAAAAGCTGAAACTGAACGAATGACAAAATCAAGTGATGATGCTATTCGTCAGGCAGGCCGCAATCTTCTGATTTCTTTCAGAGAAAGCGTATCCAGAGAGCTTAAAGCAATTGTAGGCGAAAATGTATCTGCCGTATATTCATCGGAAGCTTTGGCTCAGATTATTACTGAAATTGTTGTAAGTTTGGCAAACAACCCCGATTCAGAAGACATTGCAGTAATTTTAAACACAGAACAACTTAATAAGTTGGAGGGAACTCTGCTTGCAGCTCTTAAAGAAAAAATGTTACAGGGTGTCACACTTAAGGCAAATGATAACTTTGACGGCGGTTTCCGTATCGCTGTAAATAACGGCAGTGCCTATTATGATTATTCAGCAGAAGCAGTTGTGGATATGCTTTCAAATTATCTCAGTCCCAAGGTTACCGAGCTTTTGAAAGAGGCGAAGTAATATGGCTGAATATTATTTGATTTCACAACTTCCGTCTTTGGATGGAATCAGTGAAAACACGCCTGTTCCCATTTCCGAGGAGCGATTTACAGAGCTTTGCAATCGCTTTTTAGGAAAAAAGACACTGGAGGCTATGAGAAAGCTCACCTTATCTCCTCCAAAAAGCTTTGAGAGTTCCGGTTCCGGCTTTATTGATGCGTGGAATGAAAGCGAACGGAATCTGCGATTTGCTCTCGGCAAGGTTCGGGCAGAAAAACTGAAAAAATCCTTTGATACGGAAAACAGAATTTTTCCTGTGGAATATATCAAAGCGGCAAGTGCGGCAATAGAAATTGAAAATCCAATGGAAGCAGAAAAATATTTAAACAGTTTCCGCTTGGATATATTGGAATCACTCAGACCAATGGACAGTTTTTCTGAGGATTATATATTCTATTACGGACTCAAGCTTAAACTGATTCTCCGCATAAGACAGTTCGATACAAAGGCAGGAGAAGAAGCATACAAAAATATATACAACTCCATATTGAATGGAGATAGGTTGGAGGCAATACAATGACCGAAAATAAAGGAAAGGTAGTAAGCATAAACGGAAACCTGGTGTCAGTGAAATTTGACGGCAATGTTTGTATGAATGAAATATGCTTTGTCAAGGTCGGAGACACCTCTTTGAAAAGTGAAGTTATCCGTATAAAAGGCAATGTTGCTCAGGTTCAGGTTTATGAAATGACCGACGGCATCAAATGCGGAGACGAAGTGGAATTTACAGGAGATATGCTGTCTGCAGATCTCGGTCCGGGTCTTCTCGGTCAGATATATGACGGATTACAGAATCCCCTTCCCCTTTTAGCGGAACAGGCAGGCTGGTTCTTGGAAAGAGGAGTTTACGCAGACGGACTTGACAACGAAAAGAAATGGGAGTTCACACCTGCTGCCAATGTGGGCGATGTTGTCAGAGCGGGTGAATACATCGGTACCGTTCCCGAAGGTCCGTTTACACATAAGATTTTTGTTC
Organism: Eubacteriales bacterium; assembly: GCA_045653405.1. GTDB lineage: Bacteria > Bacillota > Clostridia > Oscillospirales > CAG-382 > UMGS882. The sequence continues at coordinate 4,334 of JAZOLW010000092.1, forward strand.
CCTTCTATCTGCTTGGAAACTACACAGTAAAATCCATAGCACAAAAGGGCGAATATACCATTAAAGAAACCGTTGCTGTCGTAACTGATGAACGAGGCCGTGAAATACCCCTGTCAATGTCTTTCAAGTGGCCCGTTAAGCGTGCAGTAAGATGCTACAGCGAAAGACTTGCACCCGTTGAAACTATGGAAACAAAGGTGCGCCTTATCGACTCTTTCTTCCCTGTGGCAAAAGGCGGAACCTACTGTACTCCCGGCCCGTTTGGTGCTGGAAAGACAGTATTGCAGCACGCCACATCAAAATATGCGGATGTAGATATTGTTATTATTGCTGCCTGCGGTGAACGTGCAGGTGAAGTTGTTGAAACACTTACTGAGTTTCCTGAACTGACCGACCCCAAAACAGGTCGTTCACTTATGGAACGAACCATTATCATATGTAACACTTCCTCTATGCCTGTTGCATCCCGTGAAGCTTCGGTTTACACCGCGGTAACACTTGCTGAGTACTACCGCCAGATGGGACTTCACGTTCTTATGCTTGCAGACTCAACATCACGCTGGGCACAGGCAATGCGTGAAATGTCAGGCCGACTTGAAGAAATTCCCGGTGAAGAAGCGTCTCCGGCATATCTTGAGTCTTATATTGCGGCGTTTTATGAAAGAGCAGGCTATGTTCGCCTGCCTGACGGAAGCACCGGTTCTGTTACTATCGGCGGAACGGTTTCTCCTGCCGGCGGTAACTTTGAAGAGCCCGTAACGCAGGCGACTTTAAAGGTTGTCGGAGCTTTCCACGGTCTTTCCCGCGAACGTTCGGATGCAAGAAAGTATCCTGCTATTGACCCGCTTATATCCTGGTCAAAATATAACAGCGTTATTGACAACGAAAAATTAGCCTTTTGCAAAAACATTCTTCTTCACGGAGATGAGATTGACTCTATGATGAAGGTTGTAGGTGAAGAAGGCACCACACTTGCGGACTATGTCACCTACCTGAAAGCAGAAATGCTGGATGCCGTTTATCTGCAGCAAAACTCGTTTGATTTGGTTGAGGCAAACTGCGGAATACAGCGTCAACGCTATGTTACCGACAAATTGGTATATGTTCTTGGCAGCGATTATACTGTTGAAAGCAAAGACGATGCGCGCAGCTTCTTTAACCGTATGCGCCAGAAATTCATCGATTGGAATTATGCCGAATTTGAAAGTGACGAATTTAATGCAGCAGAGTCCGAAATTGATACACTGTATCATCAGGGCGGCGGCAAATTGACCGTGGCGGCTGAGAAACTGTTAAAGGACGGTGAATGAGAATGAATAAAGTATATAACCGAATAGAGTCCATTACGGGTAACGTTATCACTGTCCGTGCAAACGGTGTTCAATATAAGGAATTGGCACAAATCAATACGCGTTTCGGCAAATCTCTGGCACAGGTCAACAAGATTGAAGGAGATATTGTGTCTTTGCAGGTCTTTGCGGGCGGTCAGGGTGTTTCCACCGGAGATGAAGTTCGTTTTCTCGGTCACGAAATGAGAGTATCCTTCAGTGAAGTTTTGTTAGGCCGTATATTCAACGGTTCCGGCGAACCGAGAGATAAAGGTCCGGCGCTTACAGATAATATGAAGCCTATCGGCGGTCCTTCTGTTAACCCGACAAAACGTATTCTTGCAAACCGAATGATGAGAACCAACATTCCTATGATTGATATGTTCAATACATTGGTTGTTTCCCAGAAACTTCCTATCTTCTCAATTTCGGGAGAACCGTACAACCAGCTTCTCGCCCGTATTGCTATGCAGGCTGAAGCAGATGTAATCGTTCTCGGTGGTATGGGTCTGAAATACGATGACTTTTTGTATTTCAAGGATGCACTTTCAAAAGGCGGAGCATTAAGCAAAACAGTTATGTTCGTTCATACTGCTTCCGACCCTGTGGTTGAATGTATGATGATTCCCGATATGGTACTTGCGGTAGCAGAACAGTTTGCATTGCAGAACAAGGATGTATTGGTACTTCTTACTGATATGACTAACTTTGCAGATGCAATGAAAGAAATTGCCATCACGCAGGAACAGGTTCCTTCAAACCGCGGTTATCCCGGTGACCTTTATTCACAGCTTGCTGCCCGTTACGAAAAGGCAGTTGACTTTGCAGATTCAGGTTCTGTTACTGTTCTTGCAGTTACCACTATGCCCGGTGATGACGTAACTCACCCTGTACCTGATAATACCGGCTACATTACCGAGGGACAGTATTATCTCAAAGGTGGTAGAATTGAACCTTTCGGCTCTCTTTCACGACTCAAGCAAAACGTAAACAGCAAAACAAGAAAAGACCACCGTGCACTTATGGATGCTATGATTCGTATGTATTCTTCTTACAAGGAAACACTTGAAAAGAAAAATATGGGCTTTTCTATGAGCCGTTGGGATGAAAAATTGCTGAAATACGGAGAACTTTTTGAAGACAAGCTGATGTCCCTGTCTGTTAACCTTCCCCTTGAAAGTGCACTTGATCTGGGATGGGAAATTTTAGCAGATTGCTTCCAGAAAGACGAAACCGGAATAAAGTCAGACCTTACTGATGAATTTTGGCCTAATAAGTAAGGAGGACTGTAGTTTTGGCAAAAATCAAACTAACCAAAAATGAGTTAAAGGTACAAAAAGACGCGCTCAAAATGTACCGCAGATATTTGCCTACTCTGACACTGAAGAAACAACAGCTCCAATCGGAAATCCGCACAATAGAAGCTCAGGCTAGGGCAGTAAGAAAAGAACGGGAAACCCTTGAACGCGGGTTTGGAGAATGGATTGCTGTTTTTAGTGAAATGGATGCCTTCCCCGAGGGAATTATAACAGTCAGCAACATCCGTAAAGGAACGGGAAATATTGCCGGTGTTGATATTCCTACATTTGAGGGTGCAGATTTTTCAAGAGGAGATTATGATCTCTATGAAACGCCTCTTTGGGTAGATATAGCTGCAAACCATATGGAAAAAGCAATGTCCCTTGATTTAGAGGCAGAAGTATTGGATGAGCAGGTCAGACTTTTGGAGATTGAATTGCTTGCAACTTCACAAAGAGTAAATCTGTTTGAAAAGGTTAAAATCCCCGAAACAGTGGAAAATATCAAAAAAATATCAATTTATATGGCAGACCAGCAGGTCAGCGCTGTAGTGGGTTCAAAAATATCCAAACGCAAAATCGCCATTCGTAATGCTGCGGCTTCCGAAAAGGAGGTTTATTCGTTATGATTGTACCTATGAAAAAAGTTTCTCTGATTATCAGAGGAGATAAAAAGAATGAAGCACTGAAAACTCTTCAAAGACTGGGGATTATCCATGTTGAGATAGCCGAAGGTTCAGGAGAAAAACTTGCTTCACTCCGGGAACAGATTGCTTTGCTCGAAAGCGCTGTTTTTACCATAGGAAAAAGTAAGAACACAGAGCAAAAAGATGTGAGTGCTGTGCAGGCTCTGTCCGTGGCAAACCAGGTATCTGTTCTTGATGAAGAAAAAAAGCAGTGTCAGGCAGAAAGAATTGCACTTGGTTCAGAGCTTGAACGCTTGGAAAACTGGGGCAACATCAATCCGGACAGCATAAGCGAACTGGAAGAAAAAGGATTTGAGATATCCTTTTATGAGATGCCAAAGAACGAGTACGAATTACTCGATGACAGTCTGAAAACAGTTCGGCTTGATACAAGTAAATCGACTGTTAAATTTATGTTGATAAGATCAGGCTCGCAAGACGGTGAGGAACTGCCTTCGTCCCTGAGTGTTTACCGTCTGGCATTACCTCAGATGTCCACCGATGATATGAAGCAGCGGCTCTCTGAACTTGACAGCAGGATTGATGCAACAGATGCACAAATTGCATCCTTTGCCTGTTATATTGAGAGCATAAAATCCGCAATCACAGCCACCGCAAAAGAAATTGAATTTGAAACCTATGCTACGGGTATGTCAGATGAAGATTTATCACCCGAAAGCACGCAATTGGTTTCTGTAGCCTATTTTACGGGATATATCGAAGAAGAAAACCTTGATAGCCTTAAGCAGACAGCATCGAGCAATTCATGGGGCCTTCTTGTGGAAGAACCCTGCGAAGAAGATAATGTGCCTACAAAACTCAGGAACAATAAGTTTGTAAGTCTCATTTATCCTCTGACCGACTTCTTGGGCACTGTTCCGGGTTACTTTGAGTATGATATTTCCGGTTGGTTTTTAGCGTTCATACTCATATTCTTCGGAATTATTTTCGGAGACGGCGGATACGGTTTGCTGATAAGCGCC
>JAZOLW010000093.1:0-12737 GCA_045653405.1 Eubacteriales bacterium
TCGAAGCTTCCCAAAAACTCCCTGTCTATTTGTGAGCCAAATATGCTTGGAGTTATTATATTCAGTAATGCATTAACAATGACAAGCAATATTACCAATATAACTATTTTTCTTTTGCGCATTTTTTCACCCCGAAGATTAAAGATTTATTCTGCATATGTATAAGTCCATAAACGGCGGTTTATTGCAACTAAATCACCTGATGCTTCTGCACTGTTGAAAGATCTCCACCCCAAGTATACCATCCGATGGGTACAAAGTCAAGCGCCCCCGAAATCGGGGGCGGGGAGTTAATTATTTCTTGTGTTTACGACATAACGGTACAATTCTTCGTATTCCAAAACATAAACCTTGTCTTTATTCAATTTTACAACATATTTAGATATTAGATAATCCGTATCAGACATCGGGGCATATTTTTTTAAACTAAATACAACAATATTGTTTTTTGCTTTTATAACAGTGATATTTGAGATATCATTGTTTGCCTCATACACCGGGCGCCCTCCTGCGGCATGCATATAAAGTTCGCCGTCAAAATTGTATAGATATCTTTCATGCATCAGTTTCTCTATTACTTCGGGGGAACATATATTTTCTGTTGCTTTACAAACCTCTGAAAAAGTATTGTTTTTTCCGATATACTTAACGAATGTCATACTGTTTTCGACAAAAGTATCTTCAGGATTTACTTTGTAGTCAAACAAAACATCTCGTCTTTCTTCTAATTCGTTTATTGCACTAAGAATAAGTTCAAGCTGTTCTTCCGAAATTTCTTGCTTCTTTTCACATCCGCACAGGAGAATTGCAAAACATAAAAGTAAGGTTGTCAGATATTTCATTGGGTTATCACCTCGCAAGGATAATCAATATAACTTCCACCCCAAGTATACCACCCGAATGTGACAAAGTCAAGCGCCCCCGAAATCGGGGGCGGGGATGTGTGGCAAAAACTCAATCGTCATCGTCAACTTCTTCAAGCGGAGCATAATATTCCCACGCATAGTATATGGGGAGAAAAAAAATTACCCATAGCCACAAAGGAATATCCAACAAAGAACCTGCTATGCCGAAAAATATAGCAAGAAAACATTTCATAAAAATTGAAAGAGCCATATTCACCTTGTATTTCTTATTACAGTTGGGACACTGAAATGTTGGATTATATCGATGTCCGATTTTTTCAAAAGCAGGTATGGTGTACTGTTTGCAGTTGGGACATTGGCAATAATTTTTACTCATTGTGTCGCTCCTTGCTAATTCATTGTAATTTGAAAACTTGGGTCGTTTTCGTTTATCACAGTTCCTGTATATGCAGAATACAATTCTTTGAAATTAAGATTATTGTCAGCTATAGCTTTATACATATATGAACCATTGTCGTTGTTTTGCACATAAACAGTTATCTCTGTTGCTTTTTTGCTTGAATTGTCCCAATTGATAATAGTCTCTATACAATCTATGATTCCTATTGCATCTAAAATTTTACCAACTGATTTAAGCTGTTTGGCAACAGGAGTAAGTTTTGAAATATCTCCACTAGTAATTGCGCTTGTTGTAGCGTCAATTACTTTACTTATATCTTTTTTCTCATCACTTGTAAAGTCAACTATGGCCGATATTTCTCCCAGAACTGGAATAAAACCGGCTAATTCTCCTATTAATTCATCACCTGACGTATTATAGTTGGGATTTATTTCAATTTTAACTTTTGTACCCTCATAAAATGGGTTTATGCCTGATTTGTTTTCTACTCCTTCTATTATTTTGCTGATAGCATCATCGAACTTCACCTTGTTATTCAAATAATCTCTATGTACACTGTAATGTGAGGAAATACCTTCGGCTGTTTTATTCAAAGCTTTTACAATAACATCACTATATTGATTTATTAACGACACTTCTTCCCAACTCATACCAGTGTTGTTTTCCGGCGCCGGAAGTAATTGTGCACCAGGTAATATGTTCCGTGATTTTCTTACAAATTCAGCCATATCATCAGGAAGATTTGGTAAGTTATAAAAACTTGGTGTATTTAAGGCTGGCGTTTTATTATTTGTATCGTTGAATTTCTGCAAGTCCTCAGATGTATTCACCCACGAGGAAGCCTCGGTGTTTTTGCCTTTATTCTCCACAGACCCTAAACTATTCAGCTTTTTGTAATCATTTTTTGTGAGACTTCCATCACCTGAGTATTTAAATGCGAGAATATTACGCTCAAAAGGATGCTTTACATAATAATCGGCATTTACTCTTCCGGAGTCAATGTTCTTTTTTATAACACTATCGGCAATGGGCAGATTTTCTTCAATCTTTTCGGGAGTTGATTTGCTTAATAACGCTTGGCATTCTTCTGGAGAATACATTGTTGACAAAGCGGATTCCATTTCGGAATATGCTCGTTGTCCTTCGCTTAGTGCCGACGCTTTGGGCATTGTTCTCCAGGTTGTCTCGGGTTTATAAACCCCGTCATTTACTTTTAAAGGAAATTTAGTTATTTTGGGTGTATCAACAGTTCCCGGAAGCTTTTCAGGTGATTTTTGGGGGAACTGAGGTTTAAACACAGAGGTTTTTGTTCCTGTATCATCACCCGTACCTGTCAGATTATCGTGGGTGATTTTTCCTATATCACCGCCGATTTTTCCGCCGGTTGTTCCTGTCCCCGGTATTGTTACAGATGAATTAGACGGCTTGTTTTCGTATTCGTATTTCACCTTGCCGGTTGCGCTGTCTACTCCTACCGCTTTTCTGCCTGCTGTGTCGTAAATCTGCAAGCCCTGCGCCTGTGCCTGTTCATACATTTCCTTGTTAATGGGTTTTTGTAAAGTATATTTGTTTGTATACTTAAAAGATGAGCTCATATCATCTTTCTCCTTTCTTTATTATAGTTGTTTTTCCGCTTGCTGTCAAGCGGTGACTATATTATGCCAAACAAACGTTCTATTGTCAACATTGGTAGAACAAAAGTTCTAAAATTTACAGTGTGTACATTTTCAAAAGGCTGTTTACCCGTGTAAAAAACAGGAAATAATATAGGCATAGCAAAGAGTAGAGGTGACGGGGTATGACAAATGTAAAAAGAGCGAGTTTTGTGTTCTGTTTTTTTCTTGCGGTGAGCTGTTTTCTTACGGTAAGACTGTATGACCTTGCAATGTACGATAACACCTCAAAACAGGTGCTTTCGGGACAGTATACAAGAAGCAGAACGGCGGTACAGCGCACGGGATTTGTGTACGATACAAACGGAAAACTGCTGTCCCACAGACAGCAAGGTGCGGTGGCTGTTGTCAACCCGTCGGGAACCTGGGATAAAAATGCGGCGGCACAGTTTCTTGACAGATTTTCGGAAATTCCTTTTGATGATATCTTAACCAAGATAAGCAAACCCGAGCCGTTTATATTAACCCTTACGCATATGCCTGATGAGAAAGCTCCCGACAGTGTATATGTCTACCCCTTGTTTGAAGAAAATGAAAACGGCTTGTGCCGTCACATATTGGGGTACAGAAACAAAAGCGGCACTGGGATGGACGGAATTTACGGAAAGTTTGACAGCATCCTTGACCGTTATTCGGGCAGGGTGGACTTCAGTTATCTTTCGGATGCCGCAGGAGGTATGCTTTCGGGAGAGGACTTTACCGTGACCGACAGGGGATATACGGATATGTCGGGGCTTGTGCTTACCGTTGACAGCCGGATACAGAAAAGCGTTGACGAAGTGTGCGACAGATATATGGATATGGGCGCAGTGATAGTATGCAATGTCGAAACAGGGGAGATATTGGCTTTATCTTCAAGACCGCTGTATGACGGAGAAAACGTGGCAGAAAGTCTTGAATCAGACAGAGGAGAGCTTATTAACAGAGCTTTTTCCTTGTATACACCGGGTTCTGTCTTTAAAACAGCAGTTGCAGCGGCAGTGCTGGAAATTGATGGGAGTTTGTATGACTTTGAATATGAGTGTACGGGAGAGTGTGATGTTTCGGGCAAGATATTCAGGTGCCACAATCTTTCGGGACACGGTGTGCAGACAATGAAGCAGGCTTTTGCCAATTCCTGCAACACATATTTTATAAACCTTGTGGAACAGGCAGGTTTTGAATATGTGCTGAACAAAATAAGACAGATGGGAATTGGGGGTGGCTGTGCAGTTGACGGTATATTTGTGAAAGGTGCGGCGCTTCCTGAGGAGGGCGTAAGCTATCCGCCTGCGTATAAGGCTAATTTTTCATTTGGACAGGGAGATATTCTCACAAGTCCTGTGGATATAATGAGGCTGTTTTGCATATGCACGACAGGCTTTGACCGCAGTTTTTCACTGGTAAAAGGGATATATGGCGGCGAAGACAAAATGACTTATTTTTGGGGAGGAGTGCCGGAAAGAATACTGTCTGACGGCACTGTGGAGAAAATGAGAGAAATGATGAAAGAGTGCATAATAAGCGGAACGGGGCAGACTGCATATGTAAAAGGCGTTCATGCAGGCGGAAAGACAGCAACAGCGCAGAGCGGACAGTATAAGAGAGGTGCTGAGGTGCTTCATAGGTGGTTTACAGGAGTGTTCCCAATAGATGAGCCTGAATATGCGGTGGTTGTCCTGTGCGACGGGAACGGGGAGAACAACAGTAGTCCTGCAAGGATTTTTGCGGAAATTACAAAAGAAATATCTGGTTTATACGGATGAAATACCAAAAATGCGGTAATTGTGCGGTAAATCTATATAATAAATGAGAAAAATGCTGAAATTTTGTTGACAAATCGGGAAAGTTACTGTAAAATAACTCTTATACGCCGCAAGATATTCGTGTTGCTAACGTCTCTTTTGCACAGCAGAGCTTCTGTTGCGGCATAAGAGATTTTTTGTTTCTTTGCAAAAACTTGCGGGACATCCGTTTTTTTGGATAAGATACATTTTACAGGAGAATCCGATTATGAAAATGACAGGTGCTCAGATAATAGTTGAAACCCTCATTGAGCAGGGTGTTGAAACTGTATTCGGCTATCCCGGAGGACAGGTTCTCAACATATACGACGAGCTTTACAAAAACAGCGACAGACTTAACCACGTTCTTACCGCTCACGAACAGGGCGCGGCGCACGCGGCGGACGGATACTCAAGAGCAACCGGCAAGGTTGGTGTTGTTATAGCAACCTCAGGTCCCGGTGCTACAAACCTTGTTACAGGTATTGCAACTGCAATGCTTGACTCTGTTCCTATGATCGCAATTACAGGTAACGTACCTTGCGATCTTATCGGTAGAGACAGCTTTCAGGAAATTGATATTACGGGCATTACTCTGCCTATCACAAAGCACAACTACTTTGTTCAGTCTGCAGATGAACTCCCTCACATTATAAGAGAAGCATTTAAAATTGCAAAATCCGGAAGACCGGGACCTGTGCTTATTGACGTTCCTAAGGATGTGCAGATTTCTCTCGGTGAGTACAACTGTGAACCTGTTGTAAAGCCTTTTGAAAACACACTTGCATCTGATGAAAGCATTGACAAGGCAGTTAAGCTCCTCTCCGAATGTAAGAAACCCTATATTTACATTGGCGGCGGCGTAATCGGTGCAGATATTGCAAAGGACATAGAAGCATTTGCAGATAAGATTGATGCAGTTATCGGATGCTCCCTTATGGGACTTTCCGCAGTTCCCACAAAGAATCCAAGATTCCTTGGCATGCAGGGTATGCACGGACACTATGCATCATCAATGGCGCAAAACTGTGCCGACCTTATTCTTGCAGTGGGCGTACGTTTCAGCGACAGAGCTACAGGCAATAAGAAGAAGTATGCAAGAAATGCGAAAATCATACATATAGATGTTGACTTTTCCGAACTTAACAAGAATATTCCCGTAGGTGTTGGAATTTGCGGTGATATTGCAGATACATTCCGCAGAATTGCAGACAAAACACCCGCAGCAAAGCACGACGAGTGGATTGCTCATGTAAATGCACTTAAGGATAAGGAAAATTCAAGATACATAAAGACAGAAAAGCTCACTCCCAAGAACCTCATTGATATCATCAATGAAAACACTGCTCCCGAAACTGTTATTGCAACAGATGTAGGACAGCATCAGATGTGGGCGGCTCAGTACTGTGAGTTCAGAGAAACAAGAAAGTTTGTATCAAGCGGCGGACTTGGCACAATGGGCTTCGGTCTTGGTGCGGCAATTGGTGCTGCCTGCGGTTCAAAGTGCAGAACAGTGCTTATTACAGGTGACGGAAGCTTTGGTATGAACCTTAACGAAATGGCAACCGCTGTTTCCATAGGCGCTCCCGTAACAATCGTACTGTTTAACAACGGTGTTCTCGGTATGGTACGCCAGTGGCAGACACTTTTCTATAACAAGCACTATTCAAGCACAACACTTAACAGAAAGACAGACTTTGTAAAGCTTGCAGAAGCCTTCGGTGCAAAGGGTTGCAGAGTAAGCACTCCCGAAGAGTTTGAAAAGGCGTTCAGGGAAGCTTATGCTCACGAAGGGCCCTACATTCTCGACTGTGCAATAGACTGTGACGAGTTCGTTCTTCCCATGCTTCCTCCGGGCGGCAGTATAGACGACATTATTGTTGCGAAAGGAGAGGACACCAATGAATGACAGATTTGTTATAGCGGTATATGTTGAAAACAAATTCGGTGTACTTACCCGAGTAACAAGTATGTTTACAAGACGTGGCTTCAACATTGATGCACTTACCGTTGGAGAAACAGAATCTCCCGAATATTCAAGAATTACAATTACTATGAGCGGCGACGGCTATGCGAAGGAACAGATGATAAATCAGCTCCGTAAGCTGTACAACGTAAAGAAGGTAGAAGTTCTTGAAAACGATTCCTGCTTCAAGCGTGAGCTTATGCTTATCAAGGTAAGGAACACAAAGGAACACAGACAGGACATTATGTCTGTAACCGATATATTCAGAGGCAAGGTTGTCGACTACTCTGCAGATGCAGTGTGTGTTGAAGTGACGGGCGAACCGTCAAAGATTGATGCGTTTGTTCAGCTTATGAATGATTACGGTATTATTGAAATGTGCCGTACAGGTATTGTAGCTCTTGAAAGAGGCTCATCAAGTTTGCTCAACGAAAGCAATAACTAAATGAAAATAAATTTTATGATATAAATAAGGAGTAATTATTATGTCAAACATCTACTATCAGAAAGACTGTGACTTAAACAAGCTCAAAGGCAAAACAGTTGCCATCATCGGCTATGGCTCACAGGGCCACGCACACGCACTCAACCTCAAGGAATCAGGCGTTGATGTCGTAGTTGGTCTTTACAACGGTTCAAAGAGCTGGGCGAAGGCTGAATCTCAGGGACTTAAGGTTATGACAGCTGCAGAAGCTGCAAAGGCTGCAGATCTTATTATGATTCTTATCAATGACGAAAAGCAGGCAAAGCTCTACAAGGAAAGCATCGAGCCTAACCTTACAGAAGGCAAGACACTTGCATTCGCTCACGGCTTCAACATTCACTTCAAGTGTATCAAGCCTCCCAAGAACGTAAACGTAATCATGGTAGCTCCCAAGGGCCCCGGCCATACAGTAAGAAGCGAATACCAGGCTGGCAAGGGCGTTCCCTGCCTTATCGCTGTTGAACAGGATGCAACAGGCGACGCACTTGAAATCGGACTTGCATATGCACTCGGTATCGGCGGTGCAAGAGCAGGCGTTCTTGAAACAACCTTCAGAACAGAAACAGAAACAGACCTCTTCGGTGAGCAGGCAGTTCTCTGCGGCGGTGTATGTGCACTTATGCAGGCAGGCTACGAAACACTCGTTGAAGCAGGCTACGACCCCAGAAATGCATACTTTGAATGTATCCACGAAATGAAGCTTATCGTTGACCTTATCTACCAGAGCGGTTTTGAAGGTATGAGATATTCTATTTCCAACACTGCTGAATACGGCGACTACATCACAGGTCCCAAGATTATCACAGAAGAAACAAAGAAGGCAATGAAAAAGGTTCTCTCCGACATTCAGGACGGTACTTTTGCAAAGGACTTCTTACTTGATATGTCAGATGCAGGCTCTCAGGTACACTTCAACGCTATGCGTCAGATAGCTGCTGAACATCCTTCCGAAGTAGTTGGTAAGGATATCCGCAAGCTCTACAGCTGGAGCGACGAAGACAAGCTCATCAACAACTAAGCGGCGAAGCGCCGCGGCAGGTTTGTCAATATGCTCGTCGGGAGGGACTCGCATATTGACGCAAAATTGAAATCCAACGGAATTTCAATTTTGCCTAAGCGACATGCTTAAATAGTTATTTTGCGACAAAATCAAATCCCCTTTAGTTTTCAAAACTAAAGGGGACTTTTTCGCTTCTCAGGAAAAGAGCAGTGACAGAATAACCGTCACTGCTCTTACTCTATTCAATCAGAGTACCTTGTACCCCTGCTCCTCAATAGTCTTCCTGAGAATTTCGTCAGAAACTTCCTTTTCCATTTTAACAACGGCAGTTCCGTCCTTGTGGCTGGGGATTACCTCTGTAACACCGTCAAGCTCCTCGAGAACTTTCTTTACTCTTGCCTCGCAGTGAGGGCACATCATTCCTTCAATTTTAAGAACCTTTTCCATAATCTTCTGTACCTTTCTTTCAATTATATTATTTTCTGATGATTTACTGTGCTTTGCTCCGTGTATTTTTGCAAAATTTATTCTGAGTGCGTTTGTTACCACACAAAAGCTGGATAAACTCATTGCCGCTGCCCCGAACATAGGGTTCATCTCCCAACCCGTAAGTCCGATAAATACTCCCGCTGCAAGAGGTATACCGATTGCATTGTATATAAACGCCCAGAATAAATTCTGCTTTATATTTCTCAGTGTTATTCTACTTAACCTTATGGCGGCAGGCACATCTGAAAGACTGCTGTTCATAAGCACAACATCTGCCGCATCTATTGCAATATCTGTTCCTGCGCCAATGGCAATTCCTGTATCGGCACGTGTCAGGGCAGGCGCATCGTTTATTCCGTCACCCACCATTGCGGTTTTACCTGAAGAACACAGTTCGCGGATAACTTTCTCCTTTTCATCCGGGAGTACATCTGAAATAACCTCGTCAACACCTGCAAGCTTTCCGATTGTATCAGCTGTCTTACTGTTGTCGCCCGTAAGCATAATAACTCGTATTCCCATATCTTTAAGCTCGTTTATCGCATCGGCGCTGTCCTCTTTTATTGTATCTGCAACAGCTATAACGCCGTACAACCTGCCGTTATTGGTAAAATATAACGGAGTTTTTCCCATGCCTGCCAATTTTTCGGCTTCGGATTGTATGTCCGAAGAAATATCTGCTTTTTCCTTGATAAAAGTAAGATTTCCTGCGTAAGCTCGCTTTCCGTCAATAACTGCGCTAAGTCCGTTTCCCGGCAACGTTTCAAACTTCGTTGTTTCGTCTGCTGTTATTCCAAGTTCAGAGCATTTTTTCACAATGGCTTTGGCAAGAGGATGTTCGCTTTTTGCTTCAAGAGAAAGGGCAAGGGACAAAAGGTCAGTTTCGCTTATGCTGTTGCAGGGGAGTATGTCGGTTAAATCGGGAACGCCCTTGGTAATCGTGCCTGTCTTATCGAGAACAACCGTCGTTACCTTGCCTGCTTGCTCAAGAGCCTCGGCAGTTTTAAAAAGAATACCATTTTTTGCACCCACTCCGTTACCAACCATTATTGCAACGGGAGTGGCAAGTCCCAAAGCACAGGGGCAGCTTATAACAAGCACAGATATGGCTCTTGCAAGGGCAAATCCGACGGATTCGCCAAGAGCAAGCCAAATAATTGCAGTAATTACCGCAATGCTCATTACAACAGGGACAAACATCCCGGACACTTTGTCAGCAATCTTTGCAATTGGAGCTTTTGTTGCAGAGGCATCGTTTATGGTTTTTATTATCTTTGCAAGCGTTGTATCTTCGCCAACCCTCACCGCCTGACATTCTATATAACCTGAGAGATTTACCGTCGCCGCAGAAATACTGTCTCCGACGGTTTTGTCTACAGGGACGCTTTCTCCTGTGAGCGCAGATTCATTGACTGCACTTGTTCCTTTTATAACAGTTCCGTCAACAGGTATTTTTTCTCCGGGACGGACAGCAAATATGTCACCCTTTTTGACCTGTTCTGCCGGTATCTTCTTTTCTTTTCCGTCTACGATTACGGTAGCAGTATCAGGCGCAAGTTCCATAAGCCCTTTAAGTGCACTTGTTGTTTTCCCTTTTGCCCGGGCTTCAAGCATTTTGCCGACAGTGATAAGAGTGAGTATCATTGCCGCAGATTCAAAGTAAAATTCGTGCATATATTCCAAGGCGAGAACTTCGTTACATTTTATATATGCATCAGACATCGCAAACAGAGCAAAGGTGCTGTATATAAAAGCCGCAGATGTACCCAGAGCAACAAGAGTGTCCATATTTGGTGCACTTTTCAGAAGTCCTTTGCAGCCGTTTATAAAGAACTTCTGGTTTATTACCATAATTATAGCTGTGAGAATTAATTGTAACAATCCCATCGCCATATGATTACTTTTTAAAAAAGACGGAACGGGAAAATTCCACATCGTATGCCCCATAGAGAAGTACATAAGCACGGCAAGAAAAGCCAAAGACCACACAAGGCGCTTTTTCGTCGCAGGTGTTTCAGTATCTTCCAGAGTTCTTTTTTCTTTGATGCTCTCATTTTCGCCTTTTACAGACGCACCGTAACCTGCACCTTCTACCGCTTTTATTATTTCATCCTCTGATGCAGTTCCATCTACTGCCATAGAGTTTGTAAGCAGATTTACCGAGCAGGCTGTAACACCGTCTACCGAGTTTACCGCCTTTTCCACTCTTGCACTGCAGGCGGCACAGCTCATTCCGGTTACATTATACTGTTTCATATAAACCTTCCTATCTCATAAGCTTCTGAAGCGTGCAGACAAGCTCATCCACCGTTTCATCCTTGCCGTTTCTTATATCATCTGCAACACACTCTTTTATATGTGTTGCAAGCAATTCCTTGTTAAAAGAGTTAAGTGCGGCATTGACGGCAGACACTTGTGTGAGTATATCAGTACAGTATGCACTGTTTTCCACCATGCTGCGGATACCTCTTATCTGTCCCTCTATTCTGTTCAGCCTGTTTATAAGCTTTTTATACTCATCTTCACTTCTAACTTTCGTTTTATTTGTGCAACAGCAATTATCTTTCAACTGTATCACCTCACAGATATTATATACCCCCAAGGGGTATTTGTCAAGATGAAGCGAGGTCAATAAACCTATTAAAAAGCAGAACAAAACCACAACAAAACGGCATAAAACAACATAAAACAAAAAGAATTTCAACAAAAACCCTTGACAAGCTGTTATAAATGCATTATAATGTATACGAGTAAATATAAGGGAGGAGTATCTCTGTTTTTGCAGAGTATTCCGCCTGTAAAAATAAATTCCCAAAATTCAGTACGGGGTGACAGATATGAGTAAATTTTACAGCGAGTATATCGAAAAGTCAGCGAGAATTGATAAGCTCAAAGACGCACTGTTTGCAAATCCTCCGCAGATTGAAGCGGACAGAGCAGTGCTGCTCACAGAAAGCTATATGAAGACCGAAGGCGAGCCCATGATAACAAGACGCGCCAAGGCTTTTAAGAATATATGCGAATTTCTTCCTATTACTATAAGAGATAACGAACTTGTTGTAGGAAGCAATGCAAAAATGCCCAGAAGCTGTCAGGTGTTCCCCGAATTTTCATTTGACTGGCTGGAAGCGGAGTTTGATACGGTTGCAACCAGAAAGGCAGACCCGTTCTACATTTCCGAGGAAACCAAGAAAACTCTCCACGAAGTATATAAGTACTGGAAGGGCAAAACAACAAGCGAACTTGCAACATCTTATCTCGCTGAGGAAACAAAGGTTGCAATGGCGCATAACATCTTCACTCCCGGTAACTACTTCTATAACGGCGTTGGCCATGTTACAGTAAAGTATGACGAAGTTCTTGCAATAGGCTATAAGGGAATTATAGCAAAGGCTAAGGCAGAACTTGAAAAGTGCAAACCCGGCGACGGAGATTATGTTACAAAGAGTGCTTTCCTCAAGGCAGTGATTATGAGCTGTGAGGCAGCGGTTACATATGCAAAGAGATATGCTTCTCTTGCAAGAGATATGGCAAGAAAAGAGACTGACCCCGTAAGAAAGGCAGAGCTTGAAAAGATTGCAAGAAACTGCGACAATGTTCCCGAAAACGGAGCAAAGAGCTTTTACGAAGCCTGCCAGAGCTTCTGGTTTGTTCAGATGCTTCTCCAGACAGAGTCCAGCGGACACTCAATTTCTCCCGGACGTTTTGACCAGTATATGTATCCCTACTTCAAGGCAGACCTTGATGCAGGCAAGATAACAAGAGAATTTGCGCAGGAGCTTATGGACTGTATCTGGATTAAGCTCAATGACCTCAACAAAGTAAGAGATGCGGCAAGTGCAGAAGGTTTTGCAGGCTACAGCCTGTTCCAGAATCTTATCGCAGGCGGTCAGAACATTCACGGTGAGGACGCAACAAATGACCTTTCCTTTATGTGTATGAATGCAACAATGCACGTTCATCTTCCTCAGCCGTCATTCTCGGTTCGTGTATGGAACAAGACACCTCACGAACTGATGCTGAAAGCGGCAGATCTGACCAGAACCGGCATCGGACTTCCTGCTTATTATAATGATGAAGTGATCATTCCTTCCCT
>JAZOLW010000094.1:0-2916 GCA_045653405.1 Eubacteriales bacterium
CCATCCAGCCCTGAATTCTCTCAGATGAAAGACGTGTGAGATACACTCCGTTTTCACCGAAAAGCTCTGCAATGCTTTTTCCGCTGTCCTTCTGACGTGACCATAAATCAGACGGAGCAATGTACATCTCTACCCCATCGGACTTTTCAAGAATTTTTTTTGCAGCCTCGCTTACCACAAGTCCGCTTTGATGAACCTCATCATATACATATGCCTTTCCATCGGCACTTACTGCTACAAACACAGCCGCCAGCATATCAAGTCCGTAGTCTATTGCACAGTACCTCTTATACTTGCTGTCGGGCGAGAAAGCAGGAACTGTATGTACATCAAAGTCAAATTCTCTGAAGAACTGACCTTCAAAGCCGTCCCAGCTTCCGTCAAGCCACGCTTCACGCAATCCCTCGGGCAAGCTCTTTAGCTGACCGAGATAGTCGGGGTTGCTTTTCATAAGCGCCTCATTGTCATAAACCTTGGCAGGTATAAACTTGTAGTCGCAAGAATTTTCTCCCTCCCTGTAATCACGGTCTATAAACAACCGCTTCACCCAGCCGTGTCCCACGCCTCCGGGATTACAGGTAAGGTACATTCTTTTTGGAAAGCTGTTAGGACCTCGAAGGCACCCTTTGAGTGTCTGGAATTGATACTCTGTAAGCTGGGTCGCTTCGTCTATTGCGATTATGTCATACTCCTGTCCCTGATATCTTGCCGCATCGCTTTCGCTATCAAGGTATCCCATAATAATTCGGGACCCATTGGAAAACTCAAAGGTTTTGCGGGTATCGGTATAGGTTGCTATATCTTTCAGTTCTGCAAGAAGTATCCGTATGTGATTGTCACGGAGTTCTGCATAAGTGCGTCTTATAAGAAGCACCGAAATACCGGGAAACCTTGCACACATAAGTACAAGCTTTCGTCTTAATGCCCAGCTCTTTCCCCCTCCTCTTGCTCCGCCGTAAGCAACATATTTTGCCCTTGCCATAAAGAACTCCATCTGCTTTTTCTGAGGAGCACCCGCAAGGGCAATACCTGCACGTCTACGATTTGCAGTCACTTTGCCGCTTTTTTTATTCTGCAAGTCTTACCAGATCTCCGTCCAAGATTATCTTAATGCTCTTTTCAACACCCGCATCCTCATCCTTGTGCTTGGCATCATTCCAGCCGAAGTTGAATTTCAGGGTATTTGCCGCTGCACTTGCGGAAAGTGCTCCGGTAAGAGCGTATTCTTCTGTAAAAGCCTCAATTTTTGCAAGTGCCTTTTCAAAAAGTCTTTTGAAGTTGGGTTTTGCAATATACTTTCTCAACTCATCCTTTGTCATTTCAAGCTTACAGAGAAGTCCTGAAAGTGTATAAGGTTTTCTTATCTTTTTCTCATCATTCTGACTGTCGCAGTCATAAAAGTAATCGTTTATCTGTTTTTCAAGAACAGCTATCTTTTCACAATCCTTTGATCTCATTTTCTTTTTCCTCCGTTGTCATATTTCTTTTAAAAACTCGTCTGCATTTTCTGAGGCGTACTCTTCCCAGCAATCCCTGTGAATTGCGCCTCCGTTTGCGGCAATAACTGCCGCCTCATCGCTTGTGCATATCTCATATCCGCAGTGTACACACCTTGCAATTCTTTCTCTTGTGTTTACGCACACTGCGTCAATATCTATTTCACCTATGTAGCCTTTATCCAATTTTGTCATCCTCTCAAATTGTGCAATCCCCTTCCGCGCTGTACCGAGTGATGTCGGGAGTAACTAACAAGAACAAATGTTCTATTATATAGTTCAAAAAATTGCGCTATCGAAATAGCACAGCGTGTAAGGTATTTTGTTTCTTTCTTCTTTGGTGACCCAATTATACCACAAAAAGGGAGTTTTGTCAATAGTTTTTAGAACATTTGTTTGGCTTTGCTGAAAAATTATATCCCAAAGCCATAACTTCGGGATACTGTATACAAAAATTTCAGTTCATCAAATTGGAATTTGTCTATCCGTCAAACTGAAATTTATATTTTGGTTAGTCTTTTACACCAAGTCCATTTTCCACATTTAGGACACTTCAATAATCTTTTGGTTGGTGTTTGCATCAACAAGATACTCTCTTTATAGTTAGGAACAAACATGTGTTGACATTTCTTACATTCATAATACCCTGTCTCTGCCTTAAATTTAAGGGCAATAATGCAAGGAATTATAAACAGTATAATAGATACTATTATCAAAAAGTCTTGAAATCCACATTCGGGGATAAGAAGTGATATTAAAGTTATCAGACAAACAAGTGCTATAAGGCTGGTGGCGAGAATCAGATAAGCTGAATATCTAAGTCTTTTATGATATCTTTCCTCATTTTTTGCCATCTGAAATATCAGTTCATTTAATTGTTCGTTTTTTTGTTCTATATCAATTTTCTCCCCACATAATAATTCATTTACACTAACTTCAAGTATATCACAAAGGTCAAGCATAATACCGGAATCTGGCATTGTTTTGCCTGTCTCCCATTTTGATATAGCTCTGTCGGTGATATTCATTTTTTCTGCCAACTGTGCTTGTGTAAGATTTTTCTTTTTTCTGCACTCTGTAATAAACTTTCCAATTTTGATTTGGTCCATAGGCTTCCTCCTTTTACTTTAATTATAGCTCCTTTTAAGAAAAATAACACGAACTAATGGTTGAAAGTGGAGAAAATCAACCGTTAGTAGAGTGAAAATTGAAGGTCAAATTCAAGTTTGTCAAACTGTTTTATTATCATCATTTATGATACTTATCACCGTTTATAATGCAGAACGCTCTGTATATCTGTTCGGTGAGCATAACAGCGGCAAGAGAGTGTGCAAAAGTCATAGGCGACATTGAAAGGCGCATATCACACTCTTTTTTTAGAGATTCATCAAGTCCGTGAGAGCTTCCTATGATAAAAGCG
>JAZOLW010000095.1:0-2106 GCA_045653405.1 Eubacteriales bacterium
CTTGGAGTAGGAGCAAAGATGTTCACTATAGCAGGTCCTGTAATAGTATACGGAACCGTTGTTTCTGTGCTATGGGGAATTATTTACTTTTTTATGAATATTTAGATATTAAGTTCTTCAAGATCTATGGCGGCACTTGCATCAAACTTGGTTCTTGCAGGAAGAACTGTTTCTTTGCCGCATACCTTGCAGGCAACCCTTACAGAGTCATAGTCTATAACCGCCTTTACAGCACGGCTTGAACACTGGGAACACTTGATTTTCTTTTCAGTCATCAGGCCGTCAAGGGCGAACAGCACTTCTCTTACAACATTTGTATCTGCAACAAGCATATCCGACTGAACTGCCGCATCCTCATCATCCTGTGCATCCGCCATCAAATCCATAATTATTGACTCTGTTCGGTCTATCTCGTTTTCAAGCTTGTCCCCGTCCGTTCCGATAAAACAGATGTCAAGTCCCGAGAAGGAACAGGAAAGCAGAAATATTTCTTTAGAGAAGAATGTTTCTGCCGAAACTGTATACGGGTGAGGATGTGGGCATACAAGACAAGGAACGGAAAGTCTTACCTTCATATCCTTTGTAAGTTCAAGTGTAAGCGCTGACTTATGGCACTCTATACATTCAAGCTTAAAGCCGCCGGAAAGCATAAACATATTTACATTTGCCGATATTATGCATCCGCAGTAAGGACAGCGGTAAGCAATTTTTGTTGATTTATCTGTCTGCATTTTATAGTCCTTTCTTAAATAAACACGTTATTGATACATCTTTCGTAATAGAACAGATACTGCTGTGCAATTCCCGCGTACTCTCCTGAAAGATGCCCTTTTATTCCGTTGGGATAGTATTTTTCAAGCACACGCTTTACCCACACATCAATAGGAAAAGCATCCTGTCTTGCAAATCCGAAAAGAAGTGTACACGCAGCAACCTTTGCACCCACTCCCTTTATCTGCTGAAGCTTTTCGGATGCCTTCACTGTATCAAGCGCCGAAACTTCTGTGAGGAAAAACGGGTTTTCGCAAACAGTTCTTGCCGCGTCATAAATATATTTTGCACGGAAGCCCGTTTTTAGAGCAAATATCTCCTGTTCGCCTGCATCATACAGTGCTTGTGCTGTGGGGAAAGAATAGTATGAGCGGTTGCCGTCATTGTATATCTCTTTGCCGAATCTTGCCGACATATTATCTATTATTCCCTTAATTCTCGGAATATTATTATTCTGGCTTATAATAAAGGAGCATAACGCTTCCCATTTATCCTGCTTTAAAATTCTGACACCCGAAGAAAACTCAGCCGCCTTTGCAAGCACCTCATCATCACTGAATCCTCTTGCAATCTTGCCGTAATCTGTGTCTAAATCGAAAAATCCGTGCCAGAGACTTTTGAATTCTGCTTCATCTGTATTAAAAAAGGTAAGTTCTTCGTTTTTCTGAGTAATTTTTATGTATCTGTCAAAAGCAACGCCTTCATATGCAACTCCCCCGCCTGAAAGTTCAGGTAGTTTGTTGAATCTGAAACACTGACCGCAGTCAAAAATCTGCGTAATATCAAAATTTTCGGGAACTTTAATTTTATATTGCTTTTTCACTCTGCAGGAATACTCCTTTTATGCTCTTGATTTATTTTATAAAATGTGTTATCATCCATATATACTGATTACTGAAAGGTGTAACCAATATGGAAGAAAAAATATATACTATTCCCGTCACCGAAGCCTTTGAGAAAAAGGACGGATGTCCCTTTTGCAGACTGAGACGTGACCTTGAAGATGCTGAACGCGACCTTATAATGGGTGCTTCAATGATGGAGCCGGATATCCGTCAGAACACAAATGCTCTCGGCTTTTGTCGCAGGCACTATGACAAGATGCTTGTAATGAACAACAAGCTCAGCCTTGCGCTTATGCTTGAAAGCCACCTTGGTGAACAGAAGGACAGTATGGTAATCTGGAAAAAGGCTCTGCTTGGCAAAGACCATTCCGCAAAAGCTTCCGAAAATATGAAGAAGCTGTCCTCAAGCTGTTACATATGCAAGCGTGTTGACGAAAAGTATTCAAAAATGATCTCAACTGCCGTTCTTCTTTGGCAGAAGCAGACCGAG
>JAZOLW010000096.1:0-2054 GCA_045653405.1 Eubacteriales bacterium
TCCTTTACAATCTGCTTTCTTGCATCGTATCTGTCCATACCGCAGAAGTGAACTGCGATTTCGTTAAGAGTTGCATCATCATTCATTACAACGATCTGTTCAAGATTGTGACGCTGACCAACAAGGAAGTCGTTAGGGTCGTGAGCAGGAGTGATTTTAACACAGCCTGTTCCTTTTTCCATATCAGCATATTCGTCTGTGATAACAGGAATTTCACGGTTAACAAAAGGAACTACAACGTTCTTTCCTACAAGATGCTTGTATCTTTCGTCTTCCGGGTTAACTGCAACAGCAGTATCTCCAAAGAGTGTTTCGGGACGTGTAGTAGCAACAACAACATATTCGTCACTGTCTTTAACAAAATACTTGATGTGCCAGTAAAAACCGTTCTGTTCGGGGTTTTCAACTTCCGCATCGGAAAGTGCGGTCTTACATCTGGGACACCAGTTTGCAATTCTGTGGCCTCTGTAAATAAGGTCCTTTTCGTAAAGAGAAACGAAAACATCCTTAACAGCCTTTGAGCAGCCTTCGTCCATTGTAAAGCGTTCTCTTGACCAGTCGCAGGAGCAACCAAGCTTCTTAAGCTGATTGATAATGCGGTTGCCGTACTGATGCTTCCAGTCCCAAACGCGTTCAAGCAATTTTTCACGGCCGAGGTCATATCTTGAAAGGCCTTCATTAACTCTGAGGTTTTCTTCAACCTTGATTTGTGTTGCAATACCTGCGTGGTCTGTACCGGGTACCCACAGAGCGTTAAAGCCGTTCATTCTCTTATATCTGATGAGAATATCCTGGAGAGTTTCATCAAGGGCGTGACCCATATGAAGCTGACCTGTAACATTAGGTGGGGGGATAACAATGGTATAAGGCGGTTTCTTTGAATTGGAATCGGGCGTAAAATAACCACCGTCATTCCACATACCGTATATATCGTCTTCTATAGCTTTAGGATTATAGCTTTTATCAAGTTCCTTTGGCATTGTGTGTCCTTCTTTCTGAAAAAATCTGAGGTATTATAAGTGCATTTACGCAATTCGTCCCCATTTAAACTACATTATACTATATAAAGTTTCTTTTTTCAAGAACTATTTTCAAATTATTTCAATATTTTTCCTTAAAAGCCGTAAATGAAAAAACACTTGCAAAATAAGTCATATTATGGTATCATATATTGATATTAAATTAAAAGGGGAAGAATGTCTTGGCGAAAGAAATCCAGTATCAGACTCAACTTCTTTATGATGAAGAATATTTTACAAAAGCAGCCGAAGCCGCAATGTTTGCATACGGCAGTCCTATATCCTTTGATAAGCTTGCACAGGCAATAGGCGCAAATGTAAGTGATATTCCGAAAATACTTACGGCGATGATGCCGAAATTCAAGAACTCTGCTATAGAAGTGCTCATTTTAGGCGACTGTGCACAGCTTGCAACAAAGAGTGCATATGCCGATATTGTCAGAAACACTCTTGAAATCAGAAAGAACCAGCCCTTGTCAAGAGCAGCACTTGAAGTTCTTGCAATTATTGCATACAACCAGCCTGCAACGAGAGCGCTTGTTGATAAGGTTAGAGGTATAGAATCTCCCTCTGTTATTATGTCCCTTTGCGACAAAGGACTTATTGAGGAAAAGGGCAGACTTGATGCCCCCGGAAGACCTATGCTCTACGGAACAACTCCTGTATTCCTTAGAACTTTTGGGCTTGAATCGATAGAACAGCTCAACGAAAACCCTGAGCTTTCCGAGTTTACTGCACAGATAACAGAGCAGAAGCAGAACTTACAGCTTGGCGAGAAAAAAGAACCTCCCAAGAATGTACCCGGTCAGCTTACACTTGAGGGTGAAGTTCTTGACGAAAAGAATAAGAAGCAGAATCAGGAAGAAGTTGTAACAGAGGTTATCAATACTTCTGCAGATGAAGAATCTGACACAGAATCCGAAGTGCAGACAGTATTGTTTGATACAGAAGAAAACTGACGGAAGCGGAGTATTATAATGGCTTTTGAAACAGAAAAGGGTACGCTTTATGTTGTACCTACACCAATAGGGAACC
>JAZOLW010000097.1:0-11634 GCA_045653405.1 Eubacteriales bacterium
ACTATTGTTTTTCTTTTTTCGTGGGAGGCGGTAATGTCGAGAAACACTATCTCGTCTGCGCCCTGGGTGTTGTAAAACTGTGCAATTTCAACGGGGTCGCCTGCGTCCCTGAGATTTACAAAGTTTACGCCCTTTACAACCCTGCCGTCCTTTACGTCAAGACAGGGGATTATTCTTTTTGCTAACATATGCTTCTCCGTACCTCATCCACCGCAATTAAAAATTGCGGTCCCCCTTCCCCTGAAGGGGAAGGTAAAAGCGGATGCGGTTTGCTAAATTTAATAAATATAATCAGTGTCTTTTAATTTTGGTATATGATGTACAATAATTTTGCAAACATCATAGAAATGATATTTAATATAAGAGTTTGGAAAACGCAGAACAGTTAACCCCATCGAAGTCATATATTCATCTCTTGTTTTATCAGCAGTAAAATGTTCATCGGTATAATGTTGAGCTCCGTCAAGCTCGATAACCAGTTTTGCGTCTGAAATGTAGAAGTCTACAATATATTTCCCGATTATTTTTTGTCGCCTTACGGTGACGGGAAGATTGCGGAGAAAGTTGTACCATAACTGTTTTTCTTCAGGAGTCATATTTTTCCGAAGAAATTGGGAGTTTAAAACAAGAGTTCTTCTGTATTTGTAAGATTTACTTTCCATAAAAGCTCCTCGCATTACCTTCCCCTTTAGGGGAAGGGGGACCACGCTTTGCGTGGTGGATGAGGTATTGCGTGGTGGATGAGGTTTACTGTTTTTTGGCGGATGAGGCGGTCAAAGCAACAGCCTCGCGCAAATCCAGCGTTCCGTCATATAAAGACCTGCCGGCAATAGCGCCGTACAAATTCATATTGTTGAGATTTTCAATATCCTTGATGTCCTTTACTCCGCCGCTTGCAGTAATGTCAATGCTTACTGCCTTGCTGAGAGCTGACAGCATTTCAAGATTGGGTCCTGCCAGAGTGCCGTCCTTGGAAATGTCGGTGAATATGATGTTTTTAACACCCACAGCTTCCATTTCCTTTGCGAAATCAATGTAATCAACATCACTTGTTTCAAGCCAGCCGGATGTGCTTACCTTGCCGTCCTTGGCATCGATGCCCACAGCAATTTTTTCTCCGTATTTGTCAACTGCTCTCTTGCAGAATTCCTTGTTTTTCAGTGCCGCAGAGCCGAGAATCACACGGGAAATGCCTCTTTCAAGGTAAAATTCCACTGTTTCCATATCTCTTATACCGCCGCCAAGCTCAAGGGGTATATTTGCAGCAGCTGCAAGCTTGACAAAAAGCTCCGCATTGGTCTTTTCGCCCCTCTTTGCACCGTCAAGGTCGACGAGATGTATGAACTGTGCACCGCAGCTTTCAAAATCCTTGACAGTTTCAAGAGCATCGGATGCAACCTTTCGTGCAGTGCCGTATTCGCCCTTGAAAAGACGGACACATTCTCCGCCGAGAATATCTATTGCAGGTAAAATTATCATTATTGTTACTCCGTAATCTATTTAATCTTTATTCCGAGAATCTTTGCTATGCTTACTGCCTGGCTCTCATCAATTTTCGCACCTTTCAGCTCATATAACGTGTCGGATACCGCAATACCAGATATCTCGCAGTCGGATAAATCAATACCCTTGAGAGAGGTCTTGAAAAAATCAGCACCGGAAAAGTCAGTTTTCTCAAAAACGGGGGATTTCAGCTTTATTTCTGACAGTGCAGTTTCCGAGAAGTTGCTATCTGTGAGTTTTACTCTTTCAAAGACGCATTTTGTAAATCCAGAGTACCGCAGACTGCTGTTTTTAAAAACAGTGTCCCTTATGTGAGAATCGTGAAAACTGTTTCCCTCCGCCTTGCAGTCGGATATTTTGCAGTTTCTCCAGAAACTGTCGGTAAAATCGCAGGAAACAAACATACAGCCGTCAAATTCACACTCGTAAAAGCTTGCTTTTGAAAAATTTAAGCTTTCAAAAATGCAGGATATGAATTTTATATCCTTGAATTCTATCTTTGATGCATCAAGTCTGTATAAATTCTCTTTTTCAAAGGCGTATTCTTCTATGTATTCGTTTCCGTCACGGGCAAGTGTTAGTGTTTCCTCAAACATACCGTCTTCTCCGTTTATCTTTTGTTGCAGAAATCTGCAAAAGCTTTTAAGATGGCAAGTCCTGTTTTCTCACTCTTTTCGGGGTGGAACTGTGCACCGAATACATTTTTGCCGTCAGTGATGACAGCAGGAATTTTTTCGCCGTAATCGGTGTACGCCGCAAGATTTACGTTTTCATTGTAAAGTGCAACCTTGAACGAGTGAACAAAGTAAACATAATCACCCGCAAGGGAGTTTTTCAGCACAGGACATTCGGGAAGATTGATTTTAAGGTCATTCCATCCCATATGGGGGATTTTAAGACCGGGAGCGTTTATCTTTATGCACTTTCCCCGAATAAGTCCAAGACCTTCTGTAAATTCAACCTCCTCGCTTGAATCAACAAGTAACTGCATTCCGAGGCAGATGCCAAGCAAGGGAGTGCCGCTTGCACATTTTTCCTTTATAACGTCTGCAATTCCTTTTTGTTCAAGTGTGTGCATAGCGTCGGGAAACGCACCCACACCGGGAAGAAGAAGTGCCGTTGCCTTTTTTATAACATCAAGTTCACCTGATATTTCATTTTCAATACCCAGAAAATCCAGAGCATTTTTTACAGAATGGAGATTTCCCATTCCATAGTCAATAACCGTAATCATAAATCTATCCTTTTAAAGACTTCCTTTTGCTGACGGAATACTGTCTGAAACAATGCTCAGCGCCATTCCTGTACACTTTGCTACAGCCTTGTAAACTGCCTCTGTCTTGTGGTGGTCGTTGTCACCGTAAAGCACCTTTGCGTGAAGTGTAATCCCTGCATTGAATGCAAATGCACGCAGGAATTCAACTGTCATCTGTGAGTCATAATCGCCTATAAGTCCCGCCTTGAAGTCTGCATCAAATACAACATAAGCTCTGCCTGACCAGTCGAGAGCACACATACAAAGAGCCTCGTCCATAGGGAGAAGAATGTCGGCAAAGCGCTTAATTCCTCTCATATCGCCTGCTGCCTTGCGGAAAGCAAGACCGAGAGCAATTCCCACATCTTCAACAGTGTGGTGGCAGTCAACGTGCAAGTCCCCCTTACATTCAAGGGAAATGTCAAATCCGCCGTGAACAGCAAAGGAATTGAGCATATGGTCGAAAAAGCCTACTCCGCTTGTGCCGGTAAATTTACCTTTTGTACCGTACTCCTTTATTTCAAGAGATAATTTTATATCAGTTTCACTTGTTTTTCTTTCAATAATTGCTTTTCTCATACTCTTTCTCCTTTTATCTGTGTACTCCGAGAATATCTCTCATTTCCTCAAGAAGCATAATGTTTTCATTATCCGAGCCTGTGGTGATTCTGAGCGCACCCTCTCCGATTTTAAAGTATCTTACAAGTATTCCATGTTCCTTGAGCTTGGTGTATATTTCTTCAGCTCTTGGAGACTCAAAGAACACAAAGTTTGTGTACATTTCGTAAGGCTTGTCCGCGCCTGTCAGATTCTGTTCAGAAATCATTTCAAACAGCTTCGCTCTGCTATTTGTAATCTCCCATATGCACTTGCGGAGCATTTCTTTTTCACGAAGAACTGCCTCTCCGAAGGCTTGAGAAACAGAGTTTACATTGTAAGGGCTTTTTACCGCCTTGAACATATCTACAACAGCCTTGTCACCAACAATAAAACCAAGTCTCAAAGCCGCAGAACCAAGTGCTTTGGACAGTGTTTTGATGACTATAATATTGGAATATTCTGAACAGTCTGCTAAAAAGCTCTCGCTCTTTGCAAGTTCTCCTGCAAAATCCATATATGCTTCGTCAACTATGAATATCGTGTCTGGATTTTTTGATGCAAGGTCTGCAATATCTGACTTTTTCTCAATTCTTCCCGTAGGATTGCAGGGATTTGAGAAGATGCACAGCTTGACATTGTTCTCTTTGAGCATACTGTCCGCAATCTCATAATCTATCTGCAAATCGCCCTTTGTCTTGGGACAGCCGACACGCTTAAGCTCGGCAAGCTCTGCATAAAAATTATACATAGAGAAGTCGGGGGAGAAAGTCATCACACAGCTTCCCTTGTCAAGAAAGCCGTTCATTATTATTGAGATAATCTCATCCGAGCCGTTTCCTGCGGCAACAGTTTCAGCATCAATACCGTAAAAGTCTGCAAAAGCCTCGCAGAGTGATGTTGCATCGGGGTCGGGGTAGCGGTTGAAGTCAAGCGCACGCACCTCTTCAGTGAACTTGTTTCTCATTTCCTGAGGCATCTGTATAAAGCTCTCGTTGGCATCAAGTCTTGCCTTGTATTTATTTGTATCAACCTTGTAGGGAACAAGGCCACCCAGCTTTGAAGCAAATAATTTTTCGTTGAACATTGTAATATTCCTATGTTTTATTTATCTGTAAATCTGATTCTCACGGAATTTGCGTGTGCACCAAGTCCTTCTGACTCGGCAAATCTTATAATATCATCCTTATACTCTGCAAGAGCCTCCTTGGTATAGCAGATAACACCTGATTTCTTGATAAAGGTGTCAACCGACAGGGGAGAAGCAAAGCGTGCAGTTCCGTTTGTGGGAAGAACGTGGTTGGGACCTGCAAAATAGTCGCCAAGGGGTTCGGGGGAATATTCGCCCACAAATATTGAGCCTGCATTCTTTACCTTTGAAAGGTCTGCAAAGGGATTTTTGGTAAGTATTTCAAGGTGTTCGGGTGCAACGGCGTTTGCAAGGTCAAAGCACTCGTCCATATTGTCACACACAATTGCCGCACCGTAGCTTTCAATGGATTTTCCTGCAATTTCGCTTCTGGGAAGCTTTTCAAGCTGTTCTTCGAGAGCCTTTGCAGTATTCTTTGCAAATTCCATACTGTCTGTCACAAGAAGTGAAGATGCAATGGCGTCGTGTTCTGCCTGTGAAAGAAGGTCTGCCGCCGCATATTCGGGATTTGCGTCTTTGTCTGCCACCGCAAGAACTTCGCTGGGTCCTGCAATCATATCTATGTCGCACGTTCCGTAAACAAGACGCTTTGCAGTTGCAACAAATATGTTGCCGGGACCTGCTATTACGTCAACCTGAGGGATAGTTTCAGTTCCGTAAGCAAGAGCCGCAACCGCCTGTGCACCGCCGCACAGAAATACCCTGTCAACGCCTGCAATAAGTGCGCTGAAAGCAACCGCAGGAGGAATTTCTCCGTCACGCAGGGGAGTTGTCATTATAATTTCCTTAACTCCCGCAACCTTTGCAGGAACGCAGTTCATAAGTACACTTGAAGGGTATGCCGCGCTTCCGCCGGGAACATAGATACCTGCTCTGTTTTTGGGAGTAATTCTCATACCTACAAGTTTGCTTGTGTCGGATGTATCAAAAAATGACTGACGAAGCTGTTTTTCGTGGTACTTTCTTATGTTTTCGCAGGCGCGTCTGATAGTAACCTTTAGTTCTTCGGGAACCTTATCTGCCTGCTTTTCAAGGTCGGCTCTGCTCATTTCAAGCTTGTCTGCTGTAAGCTTCACTCTGTCAAACTTCTCTGTATAAGCAAGAAGTGCCTTGTCGCCGTTATTTTTAACATCCTCTAAAATATCCGTAACGGTTCTTATTATTTCCTCCGACGGACTTGATGCTCTTTTGGTAAGCTTACCGAGAAAAGCATCACATTCGGGAGTTTTGTATCTGTAAATATTAAGCATATGTATCATCCTTTATATCTGATGTTCAATGTCACTGATAATTTTATCTATCTTATCTTTTTTCAGCTTAATGCTTGCCGCATTGACGATAAGTCTTGCACTTATGGGAGCAACGTCACTCACAATTTCAAGCCCGTTTTCTTTGAGAGTTGAGCCTGTTTCAACTATATCAACAATTCCGTCTGCAAGACCAAGGAGAGGCGCAAGCTCAACCGAGCCGTCAATCTTAACTATTTCAACATCCATACCTAAGGAACTGAAATAGTCTTTTGCAACTTTAGGGTACTTTGAAGCAACGGTTTTGTGGGCATATCCGCCGAAAAAGTCACTGCCTTTTTTTGCAGCCAGTGCAAATCTGCACTTTCCGAACCCAAGGTCAAGCATTTCGTAGAAACCGCTTCCGTTTTCCATAATTGTGTCCTTGCCCACAATGCCCATATCGCAAACACCGTGTTCAACATATGTTATAACATCATTTGCCTTTGCAAGTACAACTTCTATGTCTTCTCCGATACTGAAAAACAGCTTTCTGCCCTTGTTTTTCAGCTCGTCACAATTATACCCTGCCTTTTCGAAAATTTCAATAGCCTTGGCTTCTATTCTTCCTTTGGTAAACGCAATTCTTATCATATATCTCTTACCTCTGTAACATTTCCGCAGCATACACGCACAACAGTGGGAATTCCTGCCGCTTTTGCATAGTTCAGCGTATCGTCAAAGCTGTCAAAGCAGGAAAGTTCGCATTTTCCGTCATATTTCTGTACATATTCAAGAGCCTTTGCAAGTGTTTCCGCTTCGTAATGCACAATGCACTTAACCTTTTCAGCAGTATCCGATTCTTTGTTTACAGCCAGCTTGTCGGCAATAACGCTGATGTTGATACCAAAGCCTGTAGCTCCTGTCTTTTCGCCGAAGTTTTCAAGAAGCGTGTCGTATCTTCCGCCGCCGAGTACCGCTTCGCCTGCACCGTCAATATACCCTCTGAAAACAAGTCCTGTGTAGTATTCCATCTCGTGAACAATGGAAAGGTCAATGGTTACGTTTGCACTCAGTCCGTTGTTTTCGAGAACTGTGTATATATCTGAAATGTAGTCAAGAGCCGTGTTTGCTTCCTCGATGCCCTTGCAGATTTCCCTTGCCTTGTCAATTGTTTCTTTTGAGCCGAAAAGTCTTGGAATCTGGCGGATAAGCTTGATTGCTTCGTCAAGATTTCCGTGTTTTGAGCTTAAAAACTCAACTGCAGAGGAGTTTTTCGCTTCAACATAGGTGAGAACAAGCTCTCTTTCTGTTTCGTCAAGGTCAAGGCTGTCAAGAAGTGCCTTTGCAAAGCCTGCGTGACCGATTTCCAGCTTGTAATCAATGTTTCCGCCGAAGTACGCACTTGCTTCTTTCAAGGAAGTCAAAGCACCTGTGATACATTCAATATCAGCCTTGAAAGTGTCACCGCCCAGAATTTCAACACCTGTCTGCGTAAATTCGCTTCTCTTGCCGGAATATCCGTGAAGAATTCTGTATACATTCTGATTGTAGCACAGCTTTATGGGCTTGGGCGCATTCTTAAGACGTGTTGCTGCAAGTCTTGCCATAGGAGTTGTGTTGTCGGGACGAAGTACTACCAGCTTTCCGCTCTTGTCTGTCATCTTGAACATACTTTCTTCGGCAATAACTCTGTTTTCTATATTAAAAACGTCGAAATATTCAATGGTGGGAGTTACAACCTCTGCATAGCCTCTTTTCTGATACAGACCAAGCAGTATATCTCCTATTTCCTTTACGGTTTTTATTTCACCGTAAACCATATCTCTCATTCCATCGGGAATATTCTTTCTGTAAACTTTCATAGGTAGTCTTCCTTTTTGCTTCGCTTTAGCGTAGTAAAGCGTTAATATGTTAAATTATATCTGCTATGCCTGTGTATTAATAGCACATATTGATAAAAAACATTGAATTTTTTATGAACGCACAACTGAAATAACGCGAAACGCAGGGAATATCCAAAGATACTCCCTGCACGTTTAATAAAAATCAAAAACGGTTAAAAATCTTCAAGATTGGGTTTTCTGTCTTTTTTGAGGTTGGTAGTCTGTACAAAAACAGTCTTAACCGGCATACCGAGCAGTCTTGATGCGCAAGAAGTGATAATATCAGTTTTTTCCTCGTCATCAGACAGCATAAGATAACCCATAGGATTTACATAAATTTTAAGAATGTTTCCGCATATGTCGGCATAGGAGTCTGAAAGCATTGAATAAATAATCATATTCTTCTCTTTCATCTCGTCAAGAAGCTCGCCGAATGCCATCATTTCTACACATTCTTCGTTATTTTCCTGTTTTTCTTCTGCCTTTTCGGCAGTTTCTTTTTTTGGTTCTGCTTTTTCTTCTGCAGGCTGTTCCTTTTTTGTTGTTACGGTTTCAACGTGTGACGCAGTAATAGTTTCCGCAGGCTGAGTTTCAACTGTTTCCGCAGCTTGTGTGCTGATTTCCTGAACCTGCTTTGATACGTCCGCAGTAAAAGTGCCTGAGGACAGCTTGGTTTCAAGGTCGGAAATGCGTTCAAGAAGTGCCTCGGGAGAGGTGCTTACCGACGGGTCGCACAGCTTGATTATCATAAGCTCTGCAAGAGTTCTTCTTGAAAGTCCGCTTCTTGCAAGCTTGTTCTGCGTGTGTTCTGTTACTTCAAGAGAATATAAAAGTCTTTCTCTTGTAAATGCGCCCTCGCAGTTGCGAAGTTGCATTATAACATCGGGGTCTGCATCAATTATTCTGCTTACGCTGTTTGATGCATATTTTACTACCAGCAGATTTCTGAACATTTCACCAAGTTCTGAGCAGAGTACACCCATATCCTTGCTTGATTTATATATTTCCTCAAGCTGAAGGAGTGCTGACTGACAGTCTTTCTTTGCAATAGAGCCAAGCAGTTTAAGAACAGGTGCATTACCAACTACACCAAGAGCTGCCGCCGCCTGTTCTCTGTCGATGCCCGTCTTGCCGACAAAAAGTTCAAGCATTGACAGGGCATCACGCATAGCGCCTGTTGCAAGGTATGCAATCATACGCAGTGCATCCTTTGTTATGCCGATATTTTCGGTTTCGGAGATGTATTCCAGTCTCGGAAGCATATCTTCGGGGGAAATTCTGTGAAAATCAAATCTCTTGCAACGGGATAGAATAGTTGCAGGGATTTTGTGCAGTTCGGTTGTGGCAAGAATGAACATAACGTGTGCAGGAGGCTCTTCAAGTGTCTTGAGAAGTGCGTTAAACGCACCGATTGATAGCATATGAACCTCGTCTATGATATAGACACGCTTTTTCATCTCTATAGGCATAAAGTTGACCTTTTCGCAAAGGTTTCTTATGTCGTCGACACCGTTGTTTGAAGCGGCATCCATTTCGAGAATGTCAAAGGAGTTTTCAAAGGCAAGGCAGGACGGACACTTCCCGCAGGGGTTGCCGCCTTCGGGAGAATCACAGTTTACCGCCTTTGCAAGAATTTTTGCACAGGTAGTTTTGCCTGTTCCCCTTGAGCCGCAGAAAAGATAGGCGTGGGAAACCGAGCCTGCAGTAACTTCACCGCAAAGCACCTTTGTTATATGGTCCTGACCTACTACGTCAGCAAAAACGGAAGGTCTCCATTTTCTGTATAATGCCACATATCCGGACATATGAATTCTCCTTCAGAATAATTGCAAAGTATCAGTATGAAGTCCGTTGGACTTCATACTGATATCTTGATATTTACGCCTTGAACTTGTCATAAAGTCCCTTTTCGCAAAGAGCGGAAATAGCCTTTACAACTTCATCCTTGTCTTCCTTGTAGGTAACTCCGTACCACTTGTCGTCGGTGTAAAGAACCTTAACCTTTTCTCCGTCAACTTTAATCATCTTGTCAACGATTCTGGGGAGGAGGTATTCGCTCTTGAGCTCCTTGCCCTGTTCTTCGAGGAACTTGACAAATCCTGCTTCCAGTTCGTCGAAGAGCTTCGGCATAAAGCCAAACATATTCATTGAAGCGATTGTGTCTGCAGGGAAATCGTTATCCTTGGGAATTGCAAGGTGTTCTGTAACACCTGTGAGGTAGCCGTTTTCGATTTCACAGATACCTCTTGCAACAGTACCGTTTTCACTTACTGTGTTCTGGAGCTTGTAGCCTACCATACACATTTCTGTGCTTGTTGCAAAGTGCTTCTTGAGTTCCTTGTAACCGCCCTTGCCGTAGAAGTCGTCAGCGTTGATAACTGCAAAAGGAGAGTTGATGAACTTCTTTGCGGAGAGAACTGCCTGACCTGTACCCCAGGGCTTAACTCTGTCTGCGGGTACTGTGAAGGGTGCGGGTATATCTTCAAGTTCCTGGAATGCATATTCAACATCAATCATCTTTTCGATTCTCTTACCGATAATTTCACGGAAGTCGTTCTCAAGTGCCTTCTTGATTACGAAAACAGCCTTGTCAAAGCCTGCTTCAAGTGCATCATATACAGAAAATTCAAGGATTACTTCTCCGTGAGGTCCTACGGGTTCAATCTGCTTGAGACCGCCGAAACGGCTTCCCATACCTGCTGCCATTACCAAAAGTGTCATGTTGTCTTTCATTTCTTTTACTCCTTTATAGTGTATCTTTGTTATTTGATTTCTACTTTTACCGCGCTGTTTTCAACGGAAACGGAAATTTCAGATACCGCGGTGCTGTAGCTTGCAATAATCAGCTCAGCTGCCTTGTCTTCAATTTCTGTCTGAATAAGTCTGCGCAGGTTTCTTGCACCGTACTTCAGCGAATATGATTTTTCTGCAAGAAGTCCGTAAACTTCATCTGTGCATACAAGTTTGATATTCTTTTCTGCAAGTGCGGTCTGAAGCTCGCCTGCCATAATCTTTGCGATTTCTATAAAGTTTTCCTTTGACAGATGGTTGAATGTGATAATTTCATCAATTCTGTTGATAAACTCCGGTCGCAAGAATGAGTTGAGAGCCTTGTGTGTCTTGTCATCATTTACCGCTTCTTCTGACTTTGAGAAACCTGCTGTGGCAGATGTTCCCACAGAGCCTGCATTTGTGGTCATTACGATAATTGTGTTGCAGAAGTTTACTTCCTTGCCGTGAGCGTCGGTGATTCTTCCGTCATCAAGTATCTGAAGCAGAATGTTGTGCACATCTGGATGCGCCTTTTCAATCTCGTCAAACAGAACTACGCAGTAAGGTCTGCGGCGTATCTTTTCGGTAAGCTGACCTGCTTCTTCAAAGCCAACATATCCGGGAGGTGCGCCGATAATTCTCGATACCGAGTGCTTTTCCATAAATTCGGACATATCAAGTCTGATAAGCGCCTCGGGAGAATCAAACAGGTCGGATGCAAGAGTTTTTACAAGCTCTGTCTTGCCCACACCCGTAGGACCTGCGAAAATAAAGGATACAGGTTTCAGCTTTGCGGAAATGCCTGCTCTCTGACGCTTGATTGCACGGGTTGCGGCATCAACCGCCTTGTCCTGACCGATAATTCTCTTTTTAAGTCTTTCGGACAGCTTATCTATTCTCTCAAACTCATTTTCGCTGATTGTGCTTGCAGGAATTCCTGTCCATATTTCAATCACCTTTGCAAGATGCTCTGTTGTAAGAACAACACCTTTACGTTTTTCGGTGTATTCATCGTACAAATCTTGATATTTTGCCTGTCTGGTCTTGGCATCGGCAAGATCTCTGTAATATGCTTCGGTTTCTTCGGGATTGTTTTCACCCGGACCCTTTGCTTCAAGCTTTGCGATATCTTCGTTTGCCTTGTCGAGTTCAACTTTTGCACTGTCAGCCTGAACTACAATTTCATCGTGGAGTGCAAGGTGGGATGCCGCCTCGTCAAGCAGGTCTATTGCCTTGTCGGGCAGG
>JAZOLW010000098.1:0-6808 GCA_045653405.1 Eubacteriales bacterium
TTCAAGTCTTACGGGATAATCATTATCGGGGATGAATATGTCAAGAATATCTCCTCGTGACGAATACTGTCCCGGTCCCTCAACCGTGTCGCATCTCGTATAGCCGTATTTTTCAAGTGTCAGTATAAGCTCGGAAAGTCCAACCGTATCGCCGATTTTTATACAGCTTCCCGACTTTATATAGTTAATGGGCGGAAGCATACACAGAGCCGCCTCGGGTACAGCAATTACAGTTTTACATTTACCCGACACAATCTCACGCAGCACATTCAGTCTTTCATATTCCCACTCTTTTGAGGATATGGCTATATTATGGAAATTGAAATCTCTTACAGGAAAAACTCTTACACCGTCAGTAAATGCAGACAGTTTATTCTGCAACCCGTATGCTGTTTTTTCGTCGGGAACGATTATAACAGATGTTCCGTCTGCGCCCTTTAAGTTTTCTTCAAGCACGAAGGATGCGCACAGCACATTGCGTGTTCCGTCAGAAAGACCTGTTATGAGGGCCGGTCCCTGGGCGTAGCGCTCTCCCCCTGCACAAAAGCGGTTAAGCACATTATACAATTGTTTGTACTCATTCTCGGCTCTTACAACGTTTATGAGCATCTTGGAAAGATAGTTTGACGGCATATTTACCTCACAATACTGATGTTTTATTTATCAGAAAACGACTAAAAAGCGGACATTTCTTCCGCTTAGGTTTTATTCTTTATTTTACGGTAGTATTATACATTATTTTTTTGAAAATATCAACAGCTTTATCTGTCTTTGAAGTAAATTATTTCTGAAAACGGACACAATAATATAAAACTCTCACTGAAAGGAAACAAATATGAAAAAAGTTGCTTTTTTTGATACAAAGCCCTATGACAGAATTTATTTTGACAAGCTGGGAACAAACTACGAAATAACCTATTTTGACGAACAGCTCAACAAGCACACCGCAAAAATCACCGAGGGGTTTGATGCTGTATGTGCTTTTGTAAACTCGGATGTAAACGAACTTGCAATTCAAAGGATGCACGATAACGGCGTAAAGGTGCTTGCGATGAGATGTGCAGGCTTCAGTAATGTTGACATCAAGGCTGCAAAGGACAAGCTTACCGTTGTCCGTGTTCCTGCATATTCTCCCCACGCTGTAGCCGAACACGCTCTCGCGCTCCTTCTTTCCCTCAACCGCCGTATATACAGGGCATACATCCGTACCCGTGACTTTAATTTCAACATTTCGGGACTTACGGGTATTGACCTTTACGGAAAGACCGCGGGGGTTATCGGAACGGGCAAAATCGGAAAGGTATTCATTGACATCTGTCACGGGCTTGGAATGAAAGTTCTTGCTTATGACCCATATCCTGATACAAGCATAGAAGCAGAGTATGTTTCACTTGACAGGCTGTTTGCGGAAAGCGATATAATCTCCCTGCACTGTCCTCTTACCGAAAGCACATATCACATCATTGACACAGAGGCTTTTGACGGAATGAAGCAGGGTGCTATAATCATCAACACGTCCCGAGGTGCGCTTATTGACAGTGAAGCTCTGCTTGATGCACTCAATTCAGGGAAACTTCGCGGTGCAGCGCTTGATGTGTACGAAGAAGAAGCAAATTTATTCTATGAAGATATGTCTGACAAGATAATAAAGGATGACACGCTGGCACTTCTTATGAGCCGACCCAATGTGCTTATCACATCCCATCAGGGATTTCTTACGGAAGAAGCTCTTGAAAACATTGCGGAGGTTACAATTCAAAATCTTGACGATTTCTTTGCAGGAAATCATCTTGCAAATGAGGTTAAAGCATAAGAGGCAAAGCCTCTATCTTTGTCAACAATGAAATCTGAAAGACTTCATTGTTGACGGCAGCATCATTGCCGATTTCGCCGTTAATTTTTGTTTTTTCTGTTACTTTTCCCTTGTAGGAAAAGTAACCAAAAGCACCCGAGGGCTTTGCCCTTCGATCCTCGATGGTCAAAAGAATTTTCTGTGATACTTTTTCTAAATTTACAACCAAGTGAGAAATTTCTGAGATTGACCATCCGTGCGAAGTGATACTGCACATCAACGCAGAACTACTTTTGTAAAAAGTGATATTTGCATCAGGCGTAGCTGCTTGGTGCAATTTATGTTGCCTGTCTGATGTAATCCTATGTCAGTTGCGCGTTCCGAAGGCTACGCCTCTTTTTTGTCAGCAATGAAATTCGCAGAACTTCATCGCTGACAGGTATATCTTTGATATTTCTGCTAAATGTCATTATGTAGGCAAAATTGAAATTCCGTTGGATTTCAATTTTGCGTCGATGTGCGAGTCACTGTTGACGAGCATATCGACAAATTTGCCGTCCGGCTTCCGGACAGAATAAACCCCCGGATTTCTCCGGGGGTTTCCTGTTTGCAAACATATAGATTTATTCTATGGCGTAAGGCCACTTAAAACAAGATTAAACGGCTCTTGTTACTTTGCCTGAACGGAGGCAGCGAGAACATACGTTAGCTGTCTTGTGTGTTCCGTTTTCAACTACCTTTACGCGTCTAATGTTAGGCTTCCAGGTTCTGTTTGTCTTTCTGTGGGAGTGTGATACGTTGCAACCGAATGTAACGCCCTTTCCGCAAATTTCGCACTTTGCCATTTTTACACCTCCAAAATAGTAGTGGATTTTCCTTATTTTTCTGAGGAATTCCTATGATTACATAGGACAACAATGTGTATTATATCACCTAAATATTCAAATTGCAAGACTTTTTTTGAATTTTTTTATTTTTTTTCGTATTGCACAAAAAAGTTTACATTTGAACTCTCATTTTTTGATATCACAGCAAATATGCCGACATAGAACCCGAACCGCCGCGTCCGCTCTTTGCTTCGGCAAAGGTTTCTCCCTGCACAAATACAGGTGTTACCGAAACAGCAACCGCCGATGCCGCATCAAGCACTTTCTTCTCTTCCTGTGTACCATTATATATACATCCGCATACGCCAGACGCCTTGGAGGTGCTGAGAGCTACAACAGTAAGTTCCTCGGGAACTGATATTCTCATTCTTTCGGCTCTCTCAATAATCTTCTGTGCAACTTCCGCCGTTGCTGATATGACCGCCGTGGGCTTTGATGAACGGATACTGCTCCATACACGCTCAAACATATAGTCTGCGGTATTTCGCTCGTCAACTGTTACAAACAGGTCTGCGTCATAAAGGCCAAGCTTTGCTGCCTCACCTGCTATTGCTGCAAAAAGTTCATCCGCCTTGCCTGTACACATTATCTTCTTGTGTCCTGCCTCTGCAAGCTCGCCAAAAATCACCTGCGCTCCGTATGCATAATCATTTACGGATGTGATTTTTACATTGCTCTTTCTTTTAGCAGGCTTTTCAGCTTTTGCCGGATCAGCTTTCTCTTTGTGAACCGGTATACCGTTTCCGTCTGCGACAAAACTTCCGAGACCGGTTTTCTTTACAATCTTTCCTTCCCTTGCAAGAATGTCAAGGGCACGTCTTACGGTTGTACGCTCTACGCCGTATATCTCCATAAGCTTTCTTTCAGGCTCAAGCATTGAGCCTTCCGCATATGCTCCGCTTTCTATCTTTGCAGAAATATCCTCGCTTATCTTTCTGTAAACCGAATTCTTATGTTCAGCCATTACGACTCCTCCGTTTTGTATACAGGTATATATTTAATATACCACATTATTTTTTATCTGTCAATAGATTTACTATTGTAAAAGCAGTTTTTTGTGTATAAAAACGGGACGTCGATGTCGCCGTCCCCTACATTTATTTGTTATCCTTGTATAATTTCAGGGCTGTAAAAACAAGTTTTTACAGCCCTTTTCTTTTTTAATACGCCACAATAACTCTGATTCTTCCGCCGTTTTCGGGGGATTTGTCAAGATAAGCTGTCATTGTGTAATTGCCGTCTTTCAGCTTATCTATATCGTATACTTTAAGCTTTCCAGCTTCTCTCACATACACTCTTACGTTGTCTGATATAACAAATTCCTTGTTGTCATCAGTATATACCATATCATCGGTTACAATTGAAATGCTTTTCTGAACTTTCAGATTATACACTCTCTTGACACTTCCACCTGACATAACAAAACGGGCAGGTCCTTCGTGAACGCTTATTTGTCCCTCAGGAGAATATGTTTTTTCGGTATTGCTGTCGGTAATGTATGTATACGAAAGAATAGTTGTGGTGGGTATGGTACTGTTGTCGTTGTTGTCGTCTTTGTCTTCGTCGTTGTCATCACCGTTGTCATCACCGTTGTCATCGCTGTTGTCATCGCCGTTGCCGTTGCCGTTGTCGTTGTCGTTGCCGTTGCTGTCGTCGTTGTCATTTTTGTCGTTGTTTTTGTCGATTACTTCCCTTTTCTTTACAAAGAGATATCCGTATTCTTCAAAGTCGCCTGTGTAATCGTCAAGTATGAGTTTAGTGATTTCTCCGTCCGCGTTTGTTTCGCAGTAAAGAATGTCGCTGTAACCTAACTCGCAGCCGGAAATTCTGGATTTAAGAACGGTAGAATAAAGATTTGAGTTGTAATACTCAACAATTTCGGCATTGTCGGCAAACATTCCGTTTTTAACTGCATTTACAGCGGATGATACCTGTGATGAATTTGTATATTTAGGTATCTTTGAAATGTTTACCTTTGAATTTGTCACGGTGACACTGACTGCAGTTCCCTCACTGTAGTTTCCCGTTGTTTCGTAGGAATATACATCCCCTGACGAAGACAGTACTGAAATATAATCTGCAGTGTAGCTCTTTCCGTCTGCGTCTGTATACTTCTTCTCTCCTGTCGTAAGTACAACACCGTAAACAACAGAGTTTATTTCGGAGGTGTCTGCAATTCCTGCAACTGCTCCGTCCCTGCCAAGAAGAAGTGTTACTCTGTCGCCGATATCATATTTTCCGAGACTTGAAAATTCGTACTGAACTTCTGAAGTTTCAAGAGAATACGTTTTTCCCGAAACAGTAACGGATGAGGGTGTCATTCTGTTAGGCGAAACCGTTTCAAGTGTTCCCGATACAGTTTTGTCAAACACCCATACTGTATTTAAAAGCTTTGAATAGTAGTAAACGTTGTATTTCTTTATCTGCTCCAATGATGATACTGCCGAGCCTTTATATACAACCGCACTTTCTGCTTTGATTTCTGCTTCTTCGGGGAGTTCTCCGTCTTTGTGCACTATGTACGGGCCTTTGAGAGTTGCGGAAACTACGTCTGCATAGCTTGCGTCGCCCTCTCTGCTTCCGATAACGTCAAGGTCTGCTTTGAATGCATCAACAACGTCCCCGTCCTTGCCGAGAATGAGAGTTATCAGCATATCTTTTCCCAGTGTTCCGTAGTTTGAGAATTTATAAACAGCTTTATCTGTTGAGAGAGAATATGTCTTTCCTCCTACGATAACGGAAGATGGTTTTTCTTTGCTCGGGGATACCCCGCTGCACACGCCCGACACTTTATCTCTGAACACCCATACAGAGCCTACCTGCTTTGAATGGTACAGCACATCGTTTTCTTTAAGAGCCGATACGCTGACAGTCTCTCCGTCAAGGAAAAATTCTGTTTTTGATGCATCAAAGGACAGTTTTTCTGAAGGATTATAAACATACGGTCCTGTTACGTTATCTGCAAGAAGTGCAAGGTAGTCTACCGTGTTATCCGAGTCGGTTGCATAGCCGAGGGTTGTACAGTAATATGTGCCGTTTTTGGTTTTAGTGCAGAGTGTGTTGTAGATTAGCTTCATACACTCGCGTCTTGTCAGCACATCTCCCTTTTTTGCAAGAATATCGGTATCAAGATCGATTTCTCCATACTTTGCAAGCTGTGCTTCGGGGAATGTTCCGCTGAAATCGGAATTTGTGTATCCGAGAAGCTTAAGGGTGATTATCACTGCTTCTTCAAGCTTTACTTCTCTGTCGGGCTTGAAGGTTCCGTCAAGATATCCCGAAACAAGTCCTGCCTTTATTGCGGCAGAAACATATCCCGATGCCCAGTGTGAGCCTGTTACATCCGGAAACAGCGAAACTGCGGAATTAGCACCTGCG
Source organism: Eubacteriales bacterium (assembly GCA_045653405.1). GTDB lineage: Bacteria > Bacillota > Clostridia > Oscillospirales > CAG-382 > UMGS882. The sequence goes on from JAZOLW010000098.1 coordinate 6,058, forward strand.
CTGTTTTTGTAGGTTGATGCGCATATTGCCATTTTCACAAATTCTGCACGGGTAACTGTCTTATCTAACTTCAAGTCCCCGTTCTGGTCGCCGTTCATTATTTCAAGGAGCTGAAGTACCTGTATTTTTTCAAGCTCATCTGTTTTCTGTATGCCCATATGCTCGGCAGATACACTTCCCATAAGAAGCATACCGGCAAGAAGCACTGCACAGATAAGTCCTATTGCTCTTTTCATATGTTTTCCCTTTCAGTATATATTAATCGTGTCTGAGCGCTTCAATGGGGTTAAGCTTTGCCGCTTTGTTTGCGGGAAGATAACCGAACAGCACTCCGATTCCCACAGATATTCCGAACGATGTAAGCACTGCATCAAATGTGGGCACTGCGGTAAATCCTTCAATGAAACCGGATACCGCACCTGCCATTGCAACACCAAGGGCAATGCCTAAAATTCCCCCAAGGGCGCTTGTTGTTGCCGCCTCAATTACAAACTGCAGTCTTATGTGCTTTCCCTTTGCGCCAAGTGCTTTTCTGATACCTATTTCTCTTGTGCGCTCCGTAACCGACACAAGCATAATATTCATAATACCTATACCGCCTACCACAAGAGATATTGCCGCAATTGCCGACAGCACTGTTACAACAATTCCTATCATATCGCTCATTGTGTCAATTATTACGGAATTGCTGAAAACACTGTACAGATTTTCGTTGCGGAATGTCTTGTACAATCTGTTTTCTATCAACACC
>JAZOLW010000099.1:0-8577 GCA_045653405.1 Eubacteriales bacterium
TAATACTCCGTGATGTTGTTTTCGATACCTACACAGAAAGCGGAGTAGTTTTCGGCAACGCAGGATTTATCCGTACAACAGTGCTGAAAAAGACACTCCCCGAAATTGTAAAGCAGTCGGTATGCCAGTCTTTTGCAACAATAAGAATGTTGTGGTCAAGTATACTGGGCACTGTAAGGGGAGATTACGGAACAGAGGCACTGTCAGGCCCTGTGGGTGTAATCGAACAGGTTGAAGAAACAGCCTCCTACGGCTGGGATGCATTTATGATGATGGTTGTTCTCATCACACTCAACGTCGGCATGATAAACCTGTTACCTCTTCCTGCCCTTGACGGAGGAAGACTGTTCTTTATGTTTATTGAGCTTATAAGAGGTAAGCCCATAAATCCCAAATACGAGGGATATGTTCACGCAATTGGACTTGTGCTTCTTATGGGACTTATGCTGTTTGTAACCTACAACGATATAGTAAAAATATTTACAAAGTAACCGGAAAGGATGGCAGTTATGGAAAGAAGAAAATCAAGAGAAGTAAAAATAGGAAATGTGAAAATAGGCGCAAACAATCCGGTTGCTATACAGTCAATGACTTTTACAAAAACATCCGACAGAGAGGCAACTCTTGCCCAGATAAAACAGCTTGAAGAAGCTGGATGCGAAATTGTAAGATTTTCGGTACCTGATGAAGCCTGTGCCGACAGTATTCCGTATCTCAAGGAACATTCAAATATTCCTCTGGTTGCGGATATACATTTCAATTACAGACTTGCACTGCTCTCGGCTGAATACGGAATTGATAAAATCAGAATAAATCCCGGTAACATCGGGGATGATGACAGAGTAAAGCAGGTTGTTGATGCGTGTAAATCGAGAAATATTCCCATAAGAATAGGAGTAAACGGAGGTTCCCTTGAAAAGCATATCCTTGCAAAATACGGCTCTCCTACACCCGAAGCACTCTGTGAGAGCGCAATGTACCACGTAAGACTTCTTGAAAAGTACGGATTTTACGATACAGTAGTTTCCATAAAGTCATCCGATGTCCAGACAACCGTTGCGGCAAACAGAATGTTTGCACAGATGTCGGATTATCCGTTGCATCTCGGAGTTACCGAGGCTGGAACTGAACGTATGGGACTTATAAAGTCAAGTATTGGTCTTGGCGCATTGCTTTGCGACGGAATAGGGGATACAATGAGAGTATCTCTTTCAGATGACGTTGTAAAAGAGATACAGGCGGCAAAGGATATACAGTTTGCCCTGGGTATGAGAAAGGGTGTAAAGATAGTTTCGTGTCCTACCTGCTCAAGATGTAATATCAATGTTTTTGAAACAGCAAAAAGACTTGAAGCAGAGCTTAAGGATAAGCCTTGGGATATTACTGTTGCGGTAATGGGCTGCGCGGTAAACGGACCGGGCGAAGCAAGAGAAGCCGATATCGGTGTTGCAGGCGGCAACGGAAACGCATTGCTCTTTAAACACGGAGAAACTGTCGGCAGCATTGATGCAGATAAAATATACGAGGTGCTTCTTGCGGAAGCAGAAAAATTACATAACGAAAAGACAGCAGAAAAGAAATAAGTAGCATAGAAAAGGACAGATATTAATATGGCAATGAGCTTTTACGAGAAGTTCAGGAAGTATACACCCACTGACTCGGAAAGACAGATACTTGATAAAATAACAGACTTCACCGTGGTGGCAGATATTGACAAGAGAATGATACAGGTGAATGCTGATTTCGATACATACGTTTCGTATACCTCCCTTATGTCAATAGAGCTCAACATAAAGGAAGCCTATGAGCTTAACTATATGGCAATCCATCCGCGTTTCAGCAATATGGATTTTTCCGTGGAATATATGGAGCACGTATTCTATGAACTTGCAAGAAATACAGCCCAGGGAAACGGATTCTTCGAGGGTGCAGAATCAAAGCTTGAGGGCGCAGAAATAACAGCATTGGGAAACACTCTTTCCATATCCCTTAAAAACGGCGGCAAAAATCTTCTTATAGCAGGAGGCTGCGACAAGGCAATTTCCGAGGTAATACATAGTATGTTCGGAACACATATGGAAATAGATTTTTGCGGAGTCACAAGCATTGAATATGATGAAATAAACACAATACCTCTGCCTCCCATAAGAATGCCCGTAAAACGCGAGGATGAGGAAGCCGAAATAGCAGAGAAAATGGCAGCTGTTTCAAGCACTCTTTCCAAAGGGGATGCAATTATTGAAATAGACCCTGAAAACGCAATGGTAAAAAGCGGCGGAATGATGTTTGATATCTCCGAAATGGAAAATGTTTATAACAGGGTAAAGAGCATTTCTGTTATTCCGTTGAGAGAAGCATCAATTGAAGCAGGAATGTTTACCGTCTGCGGAGAAGTGTTCTCATATCAGAAAAAGCTGACCAAAAGCGGAGAAAAGTATATTGTTTCTTTTTACCTGACAGATAACGACGCATCTGCAATCGTAAAAATGATATACTCGGCAGACAAGGACGATGAGTATTCAAAAATTAAAGACGGAGTATCAATAATGCTCCACGGCAATATGCAGGAGGACAAGTTTGACCAGACTCTTGTTATAAAGCCCAAATCCGTTGCAATTATAAAGCGTGTAAAAAGAACAGATAAAGCGGAAGAAAAGCGTGTTGAACTCCACCTGCATACAACTCTTTCAACAAAGGACTCAACATTTTCACCTGCAGATATCGTAAAGACCTTGACCCGTTTCGGCCATAAGGCTGTGGCAATTACCGACCACGGAAATCTTCAGGCTTTCCCTGAAATAATGACAGAAATAGAAAATGCAAAGTCAGATATAAAGATTCTGTACGGCATAGAAGCATATTTCGTTGATGATACGGCAACAGCAGTTTTCGGCACGGCAAACGCAAATGTTACGGGAGATACCTTCTGCGTTTTTGATATAGAAACAACAGGACTTTCCGTAAAGGACTGTGCAATTACCGAAATCGGTGCAGTGCTTTATAAAAACGGCGAAATAATTGATACATTCGAGAGCTTTGTAAATCCCAAAATGGAAATCAGTGAAAAGATTACCGAGCTTACGGGAATTACAAATGAAATGGTTGCAGATGCCCCCGATATCTCGGAAGTTCTTCCCAAGTTCCTTGAATTTGCAGGGGACTGTGTGTTTGTCGCACATAATGCATCCTTTGATATAGGATTTATAAGAGATGCCGCAGAACAGTGCGGTCTGCCCTTTAATCCCACATATATTGATACTGTGGCAATGTCAAGATACTGTAATCAGGACTTGAAGAAGCATAACCTTGATGCACTTGCAAAATATTTTGACCTCGGCGACTTCAACCACCACAGAGCTTTTGAAGATGCTCATATGCTTGCACTTATATATCAGAAGCTCTGTGCAAAGCTGACAGCAGAGGGCATAAATGACCTTGGTGCTCTCACAAATGCAATGAGTGCTAACTGCGACCCCAAGAAGATAAAGAGCTACCACCAGATTATTCTTGTAAAGAATCTGACAGGTCTTAAAAATCTGTATAAGCTGGTTTCATATTCGTACCTTGACTATTTCCACAAAGTGCCGAGAATTCCCAAAACAGTGCTGGAACAGCACCGTGACGGACTTATTATCGGCTCTGCTTGCGAAGCAGGGGAGCTGTATCAGGCTGTCCTTGCCAATAAGCCCTGGAGCGAGCTTCAGGAGATGGCAAAGTTTTATGATTATCTGGAAATCCAGCCCCTCGGTAACAATCAGTTTATGATTGATAAGGAAATTGTAGCAGGCAAGGATTCTCTTATTGAAATAAACAAGAAAATAATTCAGCTTGGCGACGAACTGGGTATCCCTGTAGTTGCAACAGGCGACGTTCACTTCAACGAGCCGAATGACGAAATATTCCGTCAGATACTTCTTGCGGGAATGAAATTTTCTGACGCGGACAAGCATATTCCTCTCTATATGCGTACAACCGAAGAAATGCTTGCGGAGTTTGACTATCTTGAACCCGAAAAGGCATATGAAATTGTAGTTACCAATACAAACAAAATCGCCGATATGGTGGAAAAAATAAGACCTATTCCCCCCGGAAACTTTCCGCCTAATATGGAGGGCGCGGTTGAGGAACTTACAAACAGCTGTTACGAGCTTGCAAAGGAGCTTTACGGCGACCCGCTTCCCGAAATAGTTGAAAAGCGCCTTGAGAGGGAACTAAAGCCCATTATTGATAACGGTTTTGCTGTTCTCTATGTAATTGCACGCCGACTTATCAAGTACAGCGAGCAGAACGGATACCTTGTAGGTTCCAGAGGCTCCGTTGGCTCGTCATTTGTTGCAACAATGGCAGGTATATCGGAGGTTAACCCCCTTGTCCCTCATTACAGATGTCCTAAATGTAGGCACTGCGAGTTCTTTGACGACGGCTCGGTAGGCTCAGGTTTTGACTTGCCCACAAAAGCCTGTCCCGAATGCGGAGCTGATATGATAGGCGACGGACACGATATTCCCTTTGAAACCTTCCTTGGCTTCAAGGGTGATAAATCACCCGATATCGACCTTAATTTCTCAGGTGACGTACAAGGTAAAGTTCATAAGTATACTGAAGTTCTGTTCGGTGCAGAAAACGTGTTCAGAGCAGGAACGCTCGGCACAATTGCAGAAAAGAATGCTTACGGCTATGTAAAAAAATATCTTGAGGAACGCAATCTTACTCTGAACCGTGCAGAAGAACAGCGCCTTGCAAATGGTTGTACAGGGGTAAAGAGTACAACAGGCCAGCACCCCGGCGGAATCATAGTTATTCCAAAAGAGTATGAGGTGTATGACTTCACTCCCGTTCAACATCCTGCCGATGACCCCAAGAGTGACATCGTAACAACCCACTTTGCGTTTAAGTTCCTTCACGATACAATTCTCAAGCTTGACTTACTCGGACACGATGTGCCCACCAAGTATAAGATGATGGAAAAGTATTCGGGGCTGAGCGTTCTTGATTTGCCTATGAACGACCCCGATGTAATGGAACTGTTTATATCAACAAAATCTCTCGGCGTAAATCCCGAGGACATCGACAGTGAGGTTGGTACTTTCGGACTTCCCGAATTCGGCACAAAGTTTGTGCGTCAGATGATAGTTGAAGCAAAGCCCAAAAACTTTACCGACCTGCTTCAGATTTCAGGACTTTCCCACGGTACAGACGTGTGGCTGGGCAACGCACAGGAGCTTATTCATAACGGAACCTGCACAATTTCCGAGGTTATCGGAACGCGAGATTCCATTATGACATATCTCATTTATAAAGGTCTTGAGCCGTCCCTTGCGTTTAATATAATGGAAATTGTCCGTAAGGGTAAAGCAAAAGGCAAACTCACTCCCGAAATGGTTGACGAAATGAGAAAGCACGATGTACCCGAATGGTATATCGATAGCTGTTTCAAAATCAAGTATATGTTCCCGAAGGCACACGCCGTAGCATACGATATGTCGGCGCTCAGACTCGGTTGGTTCAAGGTCCATATGCCTCAGGTGTTCTATGCAGCATTCCTGTCGGTAGCTCCCGGCGGATTTGATGCAGAAATTGTAACAAAGGGTAAGGCAAATATAGTAAAAGTACTTCGTGATATTGAGCAGAAAGGTAACGAGGCTTCCCAGAAAGAAAAGGATATGGTTGCCACACTTCAGCTTTGTAATGAAGCCTATGCAAGAGGCTATGAATTCTTAAAGCCTGACTTGTATAAATCCCACGCTTTCCACTTCACACCTGAAGGAGAAAAGGGAATAAGATGCCCCTTCTCATCAATGGGCGGGCTTGGAGAAGCGGCGGCAGAAAGCATTTATAACGCCTGTCAGGATAAAGAAGTGCTTTCTGTTGAAGACCTGCGTACACGAGCAGGAATATCAAAGGCAGTTATAGAAATATTGCGTAAAAACGGTGTGCTTGATAAACTCAACGAAACAAATCAGATGACACTGTTTTAAATTTGAAATACAGGAATGATAGAAGATGACGGTTGTTGAACTTTTTGATGTATCACCGCTTCAGAATTTGTCGGGGATATTGAATTTTCCTGCTGACACAATATACTTTGCGGGATCCAATTACAAAAGAATGACGGAGAATGAAAAAGTATACAAAAAGATTCTTTTGCGCTACGGAATAAAGGCTGAAATAAAGTATCTGTGCATACCAAAATACGATATACATTTTGCAGTAGATAAATTCTGCGATATTGCCAAGTCCGATAATGAAGTAATTTTTGACGTTTCGGGCGGAGATGACTACATTCTTGCAGCGGCAGGAATAGCTGCGGAAAAATGTGCATCATATGGTGTTTCGCTTAATCATTTCAGCGTGCGTTCTGGCAGATTTGTGTTTTTTGGAAATACAGAATATGTATCTCAGCAAAAAGGAAGAATTAATCTTACAGCTGACGAGGTTGTTGAGCTTCACGGCGGTAAAATAGTGTATGAAGACGAAAAAAGAAGCGGTACTGTAAGATGGAATTTTGAAAAAGACGGTTTTCGTGAAGATGTACTGAAAATGTGGCAGCTTTGCCGCAGGGATTGCAGGGATTGGAACAAAAACAGCGCCAGAATGGGAGAGCTGGAAAACTTCGCACACTCACTTATCGGTGACAGACATGCAGTTCTTGATAAAGTAAGTATCCCAAAGAAGTATGCCTTGTCTTCGGGTAAATCGGCACTTCTTTGCGAACTGACACCCCACCTTGATACTCTTTCTGTAAATGGACTCATAACAGAATATACAAACAACAGCGATGTTCTTAAATTCCGTTTTAAGAACAGACAGGTGCGTTCATGTCTACTTAAAGCAGGGAATGTCCTTGAGCTCGTGACCTATATGACCGCCAAAAATCTTAAAAACAGACACGGTATAAATATGTTCAGCGATACCCTTAGCGGAGTGGTTCTCGACTGGGACGGAAAGCTTCATATGGGAAATGACAGCATAAAGGATACAGAAAATGAAATTGATGGGCTTTTCATAAAAGGTATGATACCTGTGTTCGTATCCTGCAAAAACGGAAATGTTGATGAAAATGAATTGTATAAACTGAGCTGTGTTGCAGAAAAATTCGGCATCAAATATGCAAAGAGAGTGCTTGTTGCCACCGACTTGCAAAAGAGCTATACATCACAGCAGAGATTTTACGGCAGAGCCGCCGAAATGGGAATAAAAATTATTGACGGCGTTCACAGAATGACAGAAAGCGAATTTGCAAGACAACTTGCGTCAATATAACGGTGATAATATGGAAATAAAAATACTGCATCAGGAAAAGCATTTTGTTGTTGTCCTGAAGCCTGCAGGTGTGCTTTCGGAAAACACATCGGGCAACACATCAGGAATGGTTGACTTGCTGTCAGAGCAGTTGGGTTCGGAAATATATCCCGTTCACAGACTTGACAGGGAAGCCTCGGGTGTAATGGTGTATGCCAAAACCAAAGTGGGGGCAGCGAAGCTGTCAGCCCTTGTTTCAGGCGACGGATTTGAAAAAAAGTATCTTGTAGTTGTCCACGGCAAACCCGAAGAAGAAAAAGGGATAATGCAGGATTTGCTTTTCAAGGACTCAAAGAAGAATAAGAGCTTTGTTGTTAAGAAAGAGCGAAAAGGCGTCAAAAAAGCAAGTCTTGAATATGAAGTTAAGGCAACAGCGGAATACGACGGACAGACGGTGTCACTTGTGTCGGTAAAGCTTCATACAGGCAGAACTCATCAGATAAGAGTTCAGTTTTCTTCGAGAAATATGCCTGTTGCAGGTGATTCGCGATACGGAAGCGGAATAAAAAACGAAATGTGCTTGTTTTCACAAAGCATAGATTTTGTTAATTCCTTTTCGGGTGAGCATCAGTGCTTTTCCGCTTTACCGCAAAACGCAATATTTGACATTTTTGGAGAATATGACTTGTAATTTCAAGAAACTTGTGTTACAATAACTAGTAATGTATTTAATTTCATTTCTGAAAGGAATATAAAAATGTTAGACATCAAATTTGTCAGGGAGAACCCTGAAATAGTTAAGGAAAACATCAAGAAGAAGTTCCAGGACGAAAAGCTTCCTCTTGTAGATGAATGTATCGAAATCGATGCCAAGGTTCGTGCACTCAAGGGCGAGGGAGACAACCTCAGAAGCGAGAGAAACTCCACTTCCACACTTATCGGCGGTCTTATGAAGGAAAAGAAGATTGACGAAGCAAACGAAAAGAAGGCTCGTGTTAAGGAAATAAATGAACGTCTTACCGTTATCGAAGCAGAAGAAACAGAACTTGCAGAAATTCTCAAGTCAAAGATGATGGTTATACCCAATATCATCGATGACTCTGTTCCCGTAGGTAAGGATGACAGCGAAAACGTAGAAATCCAGAAGTACGGCGACCCTGTAGTTCCCGAATTTGAAATTCCTTACCACGCAGATATCTGCGAAGCACTGGGCGGTCTTGATAAGGAAGCATCAGGCAGAACAAGCGGTAACGGCTTCTATTACCTTATGGGCGATATTGCAAGACTCCACTCCGCAATGCTCTCTTATGCAAGAGACTTTATGATTGATAAAGG
>JAZOLW010000100.1:0-6422 GCA_045653405.1 Eubacteriales bacterium
GTTCCGTTTTCGTAGCTGAATGCGGAGAATTCAACGCTTACTATAAGCTCTCTTGTCTTTATTTCGCTGATTGTAAGCTCGGGTATCTGAAGCTGTTTTTCCTTTTTCAGCTTTTTCATTGTTATATCTGCAAGACCCATAGCCGAAGCAAATTCGTTAAAGCTTGGACGGCTGTTTTCGGGGAGTGACAGCATTTTTAGAGAGCTGGGGTTGAGGTGCATAGGAGTGCCCTGCTCGTCAAAGGCGGCAACCCCTGCTTCAAGACAGTTAATGATGTTGTTGAGCTTTTCTCTTTCACCCGATACGGCATCAAGGTTGTTTTCGATAACCTGCGCCATGGCATTGAAGTTTCTTGTCAGCGTTCCGATTTCATCTCTTGAGCGGTTGGCAAGGCGCTGTGAGTAGTCGCCGGATGCAATTTCCATTGTACCCTGTGTAATGTTCTTGATAGGCTGAGTTATGGCTCTTGCAAGGAAGAATGCCATAATAACCGCAATTATAAGTCCGATGATGAGGGACTGGATGATGATTGAAAACAGAACAAATGAAAGAGAGTGCATTTCCGTAAGGTCGTCTCTTATGTAGACGATACAGCTGTTTTCATCGCTGTCGAAACGCACTGCATAGTCGAGCTGTTTCATACTGTATGACTGATGCTTGCCTGTTTTTCCGTTCATGGCGGACATTATATTTTCCGTTAGTTCAATGGATGCGGTTTGCTCGTCACTGGAGGCAAGCACGTTGCCGCGCATATCCATAATGTAGAAGTTGCGGTAGTTGTCAAATCCGAAAGCAGATGCATATGCAAGCAGAACTTCTTTCATTTTCGCAGAGAAGTCGGGATATGACATTGCTTCGTCAATACGTCTTGCGGCAACTCCGTCAAAGCCTTCGTCTATCATATTTACAAAATCGTTGTTGTAGTAGCTGTAAATGCTGTTCATAAGGAATATTCCAACAGTTGCCATAACCGTTATGATAAACACAATGAATATCAGCACTAACTTTGAGTTCAGTGTTTTATACACGACTTATTCCATACCTTTCCTGCCGGTTTCTGCCGGTATCGTTATTCCATATAATATCCGACACCGCGCTTGTTTTTGATGTATTTAGGCTCGGAAGGGTTGTCCTCAATCTGCTTTCTGAGTCTTGTTACGGTAACGTCAACGGTACGCACATCTCCGTAGTAGTCGTCATATCCCCATACTTCTTTAAGCAGTGCTTCCTGGTTGTACTTCTTACCCTTGTTCTTTGCAAGGAATACAAGAAGCTCGTATTGTTGTTTGGAGAGGGAAATTTCTGTGCCGTTTTTCTTTACGGAGTATTCTGTGCAGTTTATTTCAAGTTCTTCTATTTTAAGTATTTTTGCCTCGGTTTCTGTTGTTTGACCTGCTTCTTCAGTATGTCTTGCAACAGATTCTCCCGAATAGCGTCTGATATTCGCCTTGATTCTGGAAAGAAGCTCGGCTGTACCGAAGGGCTTTGTCATATAGTCGTCTGCACCCAGCTCAAGTCCCATAACCTTGTCGTGTTCTTCTTCACGGGCTGTCAGCATAATGATGGGGGTGTCAAGGCGCTGTCTTACTCTGCGGCAGATTTCAAAGCCGTCCATTTTGGGAAGCATAACGTCAAGAAGTATCAGGTCGTATTTTCCCGAGAGGGCAAGGGCAAGTCCTTTTTCTCCGTCGTATGCCACATCTGTTTCGTAGCCCTGCTTCTGTATGTTATATTCGATTATATCTGCGATATTTTTTTCGTCTTCAACAATAAGTATTCTCTTTTTACGCATTTCCATATCTGTTGGTGTTCCTTTCCTTTACTGCAAGTCAAATCAAGTAAATGACGGTGCATTTGTATATTCGTCGGTTTTCATAATTCTGAACTGCGGATAGTCACTGCAGAAATCCAACAGTTTATCAAGTATTTCAGGTGTTGCCTGATACGCACCGAAGCGGATATATATGTTTCTGGCGTTCTTTGGGTTGTTCCCCAATATTTCGTTTTTAAGGTGTGAGAGGGAATTATTTACATTGCCGTTGTAGTCTCCGGAGTTTACGTTCCAGTCATATACTTTATATCCGTTCTCTGCGGCAAAAACTCCGAACCTGTTTAATGCAAGCTGCTCTGAGAAGCCGTATCCGGCTCTTATATGTCTGCCTTTTGTTTTGGTTATCAGTCTCAGAGCATTATTTGTCTGAGTTAAAACTTCTCCAATTTCCCAGTTTGACAAAATAACTCTTTCAGATATCTGCGGAGAAAAATACAGACCGACAGAATGCCCTGATGCAACAATTTGCCGTACAGTGTCAGGATAATCAAGTATTCTGTCTTTTTCAAGGAAAAAGATTGCCGATGCACCGTATTTATCGAGCACATCCAATATCTTCCCTGTGTTTTGACCGTCGGGACAGCCTTCAAATGTAAGATATATATTTCTTGTTCCTGTGTTTTTATAAGGGTCATCAACAGCAGGCGGGGGAGTAGGCTTATCCGGAATTACCACAGGCGGGGGATCCTCTTGCTGAACGGGCTTTTTCACCGGACTGTACGATACTATGAGCTCGTTTAGGGTATACTTTGCATTGCTGTCCGAAATACGAGCAGCGCGTATGCCGGTTTTAACGTCGTCGTAGGTTTCAAAATTCATACCGAGAATTTCGCAGACTGCTTTTGCCGGAACGTAGTGTGTTCTGTAAAAGATTTTTGCCTGCAGATCCAGATTCTGGTTATCGTGGTTTGTTGTTATGCCTGTGTTGAGGTCAAATGCCACATAATGATTGTTTTTTGTGTTGTTTATGTAGAAGCCGTATGCCACTTTACTGTATACTACTTCCAGGTAACTGTACAGGGCGAAAACATCCAGCGGAAAATACTCAACAGAGTCGCTTACCACCAGCGGAAAGCTTTTGACATTTGAGTATGCGGCGTCCTGACGGTAGAGATTGGGGATGATATATTTTGCGTGGCCGGAGGTGTCTGTCTGGTTCATATTTATGTAGCTGTCGTATTTTTTGTCGTTGTACTGGGCAAAGCCTGTTGTAAAAGGGGAAACAAGTGCCGTTGCAGTCATAAGGACAGCGGCGCTTATCGCGGCAAGCCTTTTTATAAATGTTCTTTTCAATTTTATTCTCCTTTCACGCAGAAATAACTATACATAATAATTATATAGCCTTTTACTTGCTTCGTCAAGGGGCAAAGCCCTGTTTTTTGTCACAAATGAAATTCGCAGAACTTCATTTGTGACAGTAGTATAACTGATGCTCTCCTCGTAAATATGCGAGTGCCATTGTACGACTGTATTGACAAAAAGAGGGGCGGCTGATGCCGTTAAAACATAGGATTTTTTGAAATTTTGCTCAAAAATGTTTATTTTCCCTATTGAAATGGGCAAAACTATATGATATAATGTACTTTAGAAAAATTGTTAAAAATTTATTTATCTGAAAGGTGCGAAAACTATGTATAACAAGAAAACCGTTGAAGACATTCAGGTTAAAGGCAAGAAAGTTCTCGTAAGATGCGACTTTAACGTTCCCCTCAAGGACGGCGTTATCACAAGCGATAAGAGAATTGTTGCTGCTCTCCCCACAATCAAGTATCTCCTTGAAAACGGCGCAAAGGTTATCCTTTGCTCACACATGGGCAAGCCCCACGCCATCTTCACAGAAGGCTTCGGTCTTGACAAGAAGGAAAAGAAAAAGGTTGAAGCTCTTCCCGAAGCTGAACAGGCTGCTGCAAAGGCAGCATTCCTCGAAGCTGCAAAGAAGAACGATCCCGTTAAGTTCACTCTTAAGCCCGTTGCTGACAGACTTAATGAGCTCCTCGGCGGCAAGGTAACTTTCGCAAAGGATATCGTTGGCGAAGACGCTAAGGCAAAGATTGCTGCTCTTAACGAAGGCGAAGCAGTTCTCCTTGAAAATGTTAGATTTGATGCAAGAGAAACAAAGAACGAAGAATCCTTCTCCAAGGAACTCGCTGCTCTTTGCGACCTCTATGTAAACGATGCTTTCGGTTCTGCACACAGAGCTCACTGCTCAACTGCAGGCGTTACAGGCTTTGTATCCGAAGCTGCTTGCGGCTACCTCATTCAGAAGGAACTCGAAGTTATGGGCGGAGCACTTTCCAACCCCGTTCGTCCCTTCGTTGCAATCCTCGGCGGTGCTAAGGTTTCCGATAAGATCGGTGTTATTGAAAACCTCATTGATAAGGTTGACACACTTATTATCGGTGGCGGTATGGCTTACACATTTATGCGTGCTCTCGGCAACACAATCGGTACTTCTCTCTGTGAAGAAGATAAGCTTGACCTTGCTATCGAGCTTATGAAGAAGGCAAGAGCAAAGGGTGTTAACTTCCTTCTCCCTGTTGACAATATGATAGGCAGAGAATACGATGAAAACACACAGTTTATGAGAATTTACTCAGACGCTATTCCGGACGGTTGGATGGGACTTGACATCGGTCCTACAACTGTAGAGCTCTTCTCCAAGACACTCGTAGGTGCAGGAACAGTAGTATGGAACGGTCCTATGGGCGTTTCCGAATGGAAGAACTTTGCTAACGGTACAGAATCTGTTGCAAAGGCAGTTGCTGAAAGCGGTGCAATCTCCATCATCGGCGGCGGCGACAGTGCGGCTGCTGTTGAAAAGCTCGGCTACGCTGACAAGATGACTCACATCTCCACAGGCGGCGGTGCTTCCCTCGAATTCCTCGAAGGTAAGGAACTTCCCGGTATCGCTTGTCTTAACAACAAGTAATTAATAAAAATAAAAGCAGGGCGGATTCTATATCCGCCCGTTGCAGTGTATATAAATACCACTTAACCTCTGAAATCTCAAATTTCATCATTGTTTTTATAACAACGTGACAACCAAATGGGATTCTAAAGGGACGAGTCCCTTTAGTGGGGTTTGGGGAAACGCCCCAAATAAACAAAGAAAGAGAGAAAATAATATGAGAAGAAACGTTATTGCCGGAAACTGGAAGATGAACAAGACTCCTACAGAAACAAAGGCATTTGTTGAAGAACTCAAGGCTGTTGCAGCAGGAAAGGACAACTGCGATATCGTTATCTGCGTTCCTTTCGTAAACATTCACGCAGCAGTTGAAGGAACAAAGGGCACAAACATCAAGGTTGGTGCACAGAACGTACATTTTGCTGAAAGCGGCGCATTCACAGGTGAAATCAGCGCAGCTATGCTTCTTGACTGCGGCGTTGAATACGTTGTAATCGGTCACAGCGAAAGAAGACAGTATTTCGGCGAAACAGACGAAACAGTAAACGCAAGAGTTAAGGCTGCACTTGCTGCAGGTCTTAAGGTAATCCTCTGCATCGGCGAACTCGAAATCGAAAGAGAACAGGGCATCACTGCTGAAATTCTCGGCAAGCAGACAAAGGTTGACCTCCTCGGCGTTACTGCTGAACAGATGAAGAACGTAATTATCGCATACGAACCCGTATGGGCAATCGGAACAGGCAAGACTGCAACAACAGAACAGGCTGACGAGGCTTGCGGTGTTGTAAGAAGCGTTGTTGAAGAGCTTTACGGCAAGGCTGTTGCTGAAGAAACAATCGTTCAGTACGGCGGTTCTATGAACGCAAAGAACGCAGCAGAGCTTCTTGCTTGCGAAAATGTTGACGGCGGACTTATCGGTGGTGCGTCACTCAAGGCTGCAGATTTCGGCGTAATCATCGACGCAGCCCAGTAAGCGGCGAAGCGCCGCGGCAGGTTTGTCGACATACTCGTCCAATGGGACTCCTATGTCGACGCAAAATTGAAATCCAACGGAAGTTCAATTTTGCCTATCAATGCTATTTAGCAGACAATATCAAAGATTCGCCCGTCAGCGATGAAGTTGTAAAACTTCATCGCTGACAAAAAAGAGGCGCAGCCTCCGGAAGCCGGACGGCAAATTTGTTGACTTGCGCGCCCAATGGGCCTTCCAAGTCAACGCAAATATGTGACTAAAAGTAGTCCCCCTTTAGTTCTTCGGACTAAAGGGGGATAAAGTTTATCTGATGAGGTAAAAAATAATCATCGGAACGTGCAACCGGCACAGGTGTACATTTGCAAGAAAAAATAAATTGCACCAAGTAGCTACGCCGGATGTAAACAACAAAGATTTGCCCGACAGCGGTGAAGTTCTGCGAATTTCATCGCTGACAAAAAGAGAGGCGTAGCCTCCGACGGTCAATCTCAAAATTTTCTCACTTTGTATAAATTCAGATGAAGTGAGTAGAAAATTTAATTGACCGTCGCAGGTTCGAAGGGCAAAGCCCTCGGGTGCTTTTGGTTACTTTTCGCACAAACGAAAAGTAACATTCATTCGTATCATACGGCAAGCTTATTCTTCAATCGAAGATTGTCCGATATAAGTGCAATAAACTCGCTGTTGGTGGGCTTACCCCTCGCACTCTG
>JAZOLW010000101.1:0-5182 GCA_045653405.1 Eubacteriales bacterium
GAGGGAATCTGTGCATCAACAGGTTCTGCGTGTTCTTCAAAGTCACTTGAACCGTCACACGTGCTGTTGTCCATCGGACTTCCTCACGAAATTGCACACGGTTCTCTGAGACTTTCTCTTTCACACGAAACAACTAAAGAAGATGTTGATTATCTGGTAGAAAAGGTTAAGAAGGTTGTTCAGACTCTCAGAAACTTCTCACCTATCTGCCCCAAGGAACTTAAAAAGCAGTAATTTGAATATTAGCGAGGTAATGATTAATGTTATATTCAGCAAAAGTAATGGACCACTTCTCAAATCCCAGAAATGTAGGGGCAATGGATGATGCTACCGCTGTTGGTGAAGTGGGTAACGCAAAATGCGGCGACATAATGAAAATTTATCTCAAAATAGATGAGAATGAAATAATCACAGACTGCAAGTTTGAAACTTTCGGCTGTGCTTCCGCTATTGCAACATCATCAATGGCAACAGAGCTTATCAAGGGCAAGCCCGTTTCCGAGGCGCTTAAGCTTACAAACTCTGCGGTTGTAGAAGCTCTCGACGGACTTCCGCCTGCAAAGGTACATTGCTCCGTTCTTGCAGAAGAAGCAGTAAAGATGGCAATTCTTGACTACTACAAGAAGACAGGCAAAGATACAACAGAGCTTGAAGCATCCTGCACAGGCTGCTGTGCAAGCTGCAGTGCTCACGACCACGAGCATGAACACGCAGTATCAGAGGATGACGAATAATGAAAAAGGTGTTTATCGGCTGCGACCACGCGGCACTTGAAATGAAGAACGCTATCGTGGAATATGTTAACAGTCTAGGTTTTGAAGCTTGCGACGAGGGAACATATACATCCGACAGTGTAAACTATCCCGATTACGCAAAGAAGGTTGCTGTTGCCGTAAGAGATAACAAGGATGCTCTTGGTATTCTTATTTGCGGAACAGGTATCGGAATGTCACTTGCGGCAAACAAAGTCAAGGGCATAAGAGCAGCGGCTGTAAGCGAAGTTTACAGTGCGACACTCACCCGTCAGCACAATGACTCCAATATAGTTTGTATCGGTGCAAGAGTAATCGGCATAGAAACTGCAAAGATGATTGTAAAGGCGTTCCTTACAACAGAATTTGAAGGCGGCAGACATCAGACAAGAGTTGATATGATAACTGCCATTGAGAACGAACAGTAAAACAGCAACCCCCGACACTAAAATGTGTCGGGGGTTTTATATGTGTTGAGCGGAGGCTGCCCTTTTTCTTTGTTAGGAATGAAGTTCTTCGAATTTCATTCCTGACGGATCTGCGAGCACTTTGCCGGCGCCTCTTTTTCAGGCAAGGGATGTGTCGCAACAACATTGTGACGAAGGGACTGTTTCGCCTCTGCGGAGGCGAGTTACTTTGCGTGAGCAAAGTAACCAAAGTCACAAGGAATCCGTCCTTCGAACCTGCGCCCGTCAATTAAATTTTCTTACCAGATTCCTCTGAAGTTATACCAAGTGAGAAAATTTTAAGATTGACGGGCGGTTCTATGTGTAATTATACATAAACGCAAAACTGACTTTTGCTAAAAATGAAATCAAGATCAGGCGTAACATCTTTGTGCAATTTTTGTTGCCTGTCTGATGCACATCTTTGCCGGTTGCACGTTCCGAGAGGCCATGCCTCATTTCTGACAAAAAAGAGGCGCAGCCTCAAAAAACGGCTGAGAAAAAATCTCAGCCGTTGAGTTTTATTTTCAATTATTCAGCAACTTCGTAAGTGTCAACCTTAACGCCATTCATTTTAAGAGCGCTTACAATCTTGGAAGTTTCGGGAAGTGCAATTCTTACATCGCTGCGGTAGAAAGCAAGCTCGTGAATATCTGTTGCTGCATCAACTGCGTTTGTGAGCTTAACTGTCTTTACGGGAGTATCCATAAATGCGTAGTATGCAATGCCCTTTACTTCGTCGCCGTATGTAACATCCTGTGCATAACCGTTATACTTGAGAAGTATGCCGTCGCCTACAATTACAGACTCTCCTGTGAGATTTGCATACCAAGGAGTTTCATTGAAGAAATCACTGAATGCGAAAATGCCGATTTCTTCAACTGATTCGGGAATGTTAAGAGTCGTGAGAGATTCGCATCCGTAGAACATCATATCACCGATTTTCTTGAGGGAAGCGGGAAGTACTACTTCTTCAAGAGCGGTACAGCCCTGGAAGCACGCCTGACCGACTTCAAGAACTGTGTCGGGAATAACAACCTTTTTTATTGTTGTGTTGTTCATAAACACACCTTCTTCAACGCCAACAAGGGTGTATTCAACAGGAACAACAACGGTTTCTTCAACTTCCTTTTCAACAGTAGTTACAGTGCCGTCAGCATTTGTAACTTCTTCGGTTACAGTCTTCTTCTGTTTTTCTTTCTTCATTCTGATGGGCTTTTCTTCAAGAATAACCTCTTCAAGCTCATCTCCGCCGAGATATGCTGTAAGAATAGCACCGTCGCTTGTAAAATCGTATTCAAACAATACCTTTTCTTCTTCAGCTTCTTCTGTGTTTTCGGTAACTTCTGTTTCAACTACTGCGTCGCCAGCATTTGTTTCGTCCTTGACTTCGTCATCCTTCTTTGCACAGGAAGCAAGCGCAATACTTGCACAAAGAGCAAGACAAATAATACCGAATAAAGTCTTTTTCATTGTAAAATCTCCTTTGAGAAAGTCATTATAAATCATATTAAAGTATAGCACACCGAAAGCCTTATTTCAATAGCAATCGGAATTTTTGTGAGTGTTGCATAGTTTTTAAATGAGTTTTTGTATAAATAATCAATACACGTTATACGTTGAATCTGAACAGAACCACGTCGCCGTCCTGCATTACATATTCCTTACCTTCGGAACGCATTACGCCCTTATCCTTTGCCGCTGCAGTTGAACCGCATTCAACAAGGTCATTGAATGCAATAACTTCTGCACGGATAAAGCCTCTTTCAAAGTCGGAGTGAATTTTTCCTGCCGCCTGAGGTGCCTTTGTGCCTTTTGTTATTGTCCACGCACGGACTTCTTCGGGACCTGCTGTGAGGTAGCTTATAAGACCGAGAAGCTCGTAGCCAGCGGTGATGAGGTTGTCAAGACCGCTCTGCTCAATGCCGAGGTCAGCAAGGAAAGACTTCTTTTCTTCTCCGTCGAGCTCAGCAATTTCAGCTTCAAGACCTGCACATACGCTGATAATGCCGGATTTTTCTTCGTCAGCAATAGCCTTGAGCTGCATATAATACTTGTTCTGTGTGAGGTCTGAACCGATAGCATCTTCATTTATGTTAGCAACATAAATTACAGGTTTTGCAGAGAGAAGGGGAACTTCCTTGAGCATTTCAAGGTCGTCCTTTGAGTAGTCAAGGCAGCTTGCCTTCTTGCCTTCGTTGAGAACTGCAAGAATTTTTTCAAGCAGGTCGATTTCCTTCTGTGCAGACTTATCGCCTTTGAGAATTTTCTTTGCTCTGTCGATTCTTCTTTCAACGATTTCAATATCTGAATAAATAAGCTCAAGATTGATTGTGGCTACGTCATCTGCGGGGTCAACAACACCGTTAACGTGAATGATGTCGTCATTTTCAAAGCATCTTACAACGTGA
Source organism: Eubacteriales bacterium (assembly GCA_045653405.1). Classification (GTDB taxonomy): domain Bacteria; phylum Bacillota; class Clostridia; order Oscillospirales; family CAG-382; genus UMGS882. The sequence continues at coordinate 3,610 of JAZOLW010000101.1, forward strand.
ACAACCGCATCAACTTCACGGATGTGTGAAAGGAACTTGTTTCCAAGACCTTCGCCCTTTGATGCGCCCTTTACAAGACCTGCAATGTCAACACATTCGATAACTGCGGGCGTGTACTTCTTGGGGTTGTACATTTCTGCAAGAACGTCAAGACGCTTGTCCGGAACAACTGCAATGCCAACATTGGGGTCGATTGTACAGAAAGGGTAATTTGCAGATTCTGCACCTGCATTTGTTATGGCATTGAAAAGTGTACTTTTTCCTACATTGGGAAGTCCTACTATACCAAGTTTCATATTTTATAACCATTCCTTAAATATTATAGTATAACCGGTGGATTTCATTATATTATATCATTTGTCCAACCAAAAATCAAGGGCTTTGGGTATTAAAAAACAGGATGTTGACAAAAAACATCCTGTTTTTATCGGTTAATGTCCCGATGCGTGTTTTTTCAGTGCTTCGAAGCTTTCTTCGCTGATAACGTGCTCGATTTTGCAGGCATCTTCCAGCGCAGTTTTTTCACTTACCCCCAATTTTGCCAGCCATCCGGAGATTACCGTGTGACGCTCATACATTTTCTCGGCAACGGACAGACCTTTGTCTGTCAGCGAGATAAGTCCGTCGGCATCCATTGTTATAAAACCGTTTTCGCGGAGATTTTTCATTGCAACGCTAACGCTGGGCTTTGTAAACTCCAGCTCGTTTACAATGTCAATGGAACGAACATTTGCCTTTTTTTGTTTCAGTATATATATTGTCTCAAGATAATTTTCTGCAGATTCATGTATTTTCATTATTCTTCTCCGTTTCTGCTCTTTTTGATAACAGGGCAGGGGGGTATACAAATATTATAACACGCCTTGCGGTAAAAAGCAAGGAGGATTTTGTTGCAAGTAAAAAGCCCTGTACAATGTACAAGGCTTTTTGGAGCTGCTGAGCCGAGTTGAACGGCCGACCTCATCCTTACCAAGGATGCGCTCTACCTACTGAGCTACAGCAGCATAAATCTGAATAAAAAAAATGGCGATCCGGATGGGGCTCGAACCCACGACCTCCAGCGTGACAGGCTGGCGTTCTAACCAACTGAACTACCGGACCGTAAATGGTTTATTCACATAAAAAAAGAAAAAGGAAATCTTTTTCTTTTGCTTCGGAAACCCGAATATGGTGGGGGGTACAGGGCTCGAACCTGTGACCCTCTGCTTGTAAGGCAGATGCTCTCCCAGCTGAGCTAACCCCCCGTTGGAGCGGATTACGGGGCTCGAACCCGCCACCTCGACCTTGGCAAGGTCGCGCTCTACCAAATGAGCTAAATCCGCATGGTGTATTCTGGGTAAATTGTAATATCGGGCATCTTTGTTCGCACAAAGCAGCATTCCCGAAAAAACCGACTTACGCTTTGAAGTAACGGTTTTATCTTAATGAAATTCGGGCATCTTTGTTCGCACAAAGTAGTATTCCCGAAAAAACCGACTTATTCGGTGGTGCCTCCGGTCGGAATCGAACCAACGACACGGGGATTTTCAGTCCCCTGCTCTACCAACTGAGCTACAGAGGCATAAATGGAGGC
>JAZOLW010000102.1:0-31908 GCA_045653405.1 Eubacteriales bacterium
GTATCGCTCCCGGTACAAAATGGGAGGATGTTCCCGAAGATTTTGAATGCCCTCTCTGCGGAGTTGGCAAAGATCAGTTTTCTGAAGAATAATTAATGAGAAAGGGAGTTGCAACTTGCAGCTCCCTTTGATTTTTAAATATTATTATTTTAACCACCGCCTCATATTCCATCTTCGCCTTTGCAACAGTAATAATACCGTCAATGTTGTATCTGTCGGGGTTGAGATTCTCCACGTCCTCAATAGTCCTGTCACCACGAAGCAAATCTGTAACAAGCACAAGATCTTGCTGTGTAATTCTTGTCGCAATCTCAAGCGCATCAACCTTTTTCTTCAGCTCACGCATATTTTTCCACAAGAAATCAACCTATGAAGCGGAAAGCTCGTCCTCGTGCTTGATATTTGTTTCCCGATAATTCTCTGTCTCGCTGAAAGAGTAAGACCTATTGCTGTTTATATCTCTTTTTTTACCTTGAAATAATTCTCTATTTTGTTTATCATTTCCGTCTTTGTGTAATTCGCCTTCAGTATAGGAGTTATTTCCTCTGCCATTAACTCTGCTTTGCTTTCTTCTGTATTCTTCATATGGAATGCGAGCATAGGAAGGATAGATTCCTTGAATGTGATTTGGGATAATACTCTCAACAAGTTCAGCCGCTTCTGGCAATCCAAGTCTTTCGTAATCATATATTTCCTCTCTTACAAAATCAATATTTGTTTCATCTTCAAAGTTAATCTTTACAATTTTTTTAATCGTAGGATTTAATAATTTTGCATCTGTATAAACCAGAACATTATTTATACTTTCTTCTACACCTGTAGGTATAATATAATATCCATCAGCCGATTTAATAAATTTGGTACCGTGGCGAATACTTGCAATTTTTGAATTAAAATCAGAAATCATTCTGCCATACAGTATTTTTGAAGCAACCGCCCAACCAAAATTATTATACTGTTTTTCAGTATAAATGTCAACAGCGTCTTCTGTTATACTCGAACTGAAAGAATACTGCCTGCCCTGCACACCGTCACCGGTCTCAAGGCTTCTCAGTTCCTCGTTGCTGTCAACATACTCGTTGTACGCTCTCAGGTATTCCTCCTCGGTAATCTCACCTGAACGAAGTTTTGCGGCAAGGTCTTGAATGTACTTGTCATTCTCAAGAGCTGTTCTATAATCTGCCTCAGCTTTCTTATTAGCAGTCCTTGCTTTTGATTCATCAAGGGCAATTTTGAAAAGCCTCTGTATCTTCTGAAGATACAAGCCCTCCGGGTTCTCCTTTTTCGCCTTTCGGAGCATCTTTTCAACAACAGCAAGAATAACTTTTCCTGCACCCCTCCGTTCAGCAACAATATCCTTTATTGCCTGTTCGCTTGTAAACAGTTCCTTTTCAATGTAATCGGCAATTACCTCGGCATAAGCTCCGGCATCGTCAAGCTCAATCCCTCTCTTTGCATAAAAAGCTTTCTTTGCTTCGCGCCTTACATACATAGAATTTCTGTGATCTCTGTTTATAACACCTGCAATAATTCTTGCAATCTCAGCATAGGCATCTGTTTTTTCAATACTGTGGGTAATCTCGTGAGCAACAATCTGTGCTATAGGCTTTGCCGATGCAGCATTGATATATAGCACTTCGTTTTCGTGGTCATAGAATCCGTCATCCATCATTCCGTTTTCTTCGGCATTGTAATAAAACAGCATTCTTATACCCAGAATATCAGATAGTCTGCCGGCTGCCTCCGCATCCTCTCTTGTTGCACCCGCCGCAATACCGGAGCTTACCGTCTTTTCGGGAGTAATCAAATCGTAATTCGTAGGTGCAGTTATAGTGCCGTCAGGGTTTGGGTATCTTATCCAGGGCTTATTTACCGGCGTGTCGTCATTTTCTATCTGCTCCGCAACTTTGTCAAGCTCGTCCACAGCATTATCGGTGTTGACATTTTCTGCAGGTTGTGATATATTGTTATTAGAAGATACAGCGTTGCTGAATGAAGCGGGATTCTCCGTCATGGATTCAGTCTTGAACAACGCTGTGTCTTTTTTTAGTTTCAGTATGTTTCCATCTGTGTCAACAACCTCATGAAGATAATATTCGTTGTTTTCTTTATTCTGAATAACAACTGCTCCAACATATCCGGTTTGCTCTCCGATTTTTACAGGAGCCGCAAATAAATATGTATCATATCCCCTGTTTTTCCAGTTGTTTTGATGGTCAATCTGTACTCCGTTCTTAATCACATCAGGAACAGCAGCAAAAGTAATCGCTTTTGCTCTGCCCATACCGTGAGCAATGTCGCTCTTAATACCGAATTTATCAAGAATTACTGTTCCGAAATTACTTCTAACAACCTTATTGCCTAAAGAGTTGAAAAAATCTAACACCTGTTCTGAAAGCCTTTTGTTCCCTTTTTGAAATTCGTTTCCAGTGAGATTGGAAATGCTCTCCATTTTTGATAATTCAGGAATTTTATAGCTTAATTTTTCAATCACATGAGCTGAATCACTTACAGAAACTCTATCAGTTTCAGTAGTAGGTTTCCCTGTCTCAAGTTCCGCCTCAACCCTCTGCACCATTTTTTCAACAGCTTCGGTTTCAGCACTTACAAACTCCGCATCAAGAACAGGCACAGCCTTTGAAGCATTTTCAACAAGTTCGGAAACAATGTTGCCGGTTACACCCTTAACTGTGTCGTTCACAGATGTGAAATATGAATTTGTTTACATAACAGCTGTTGAAATAGACTTTAATCAATGATAGAATACTTTTATCACATTTTAAGAGGTATACTATGATACAAAAAGAAATAAACGAAATACGCCGCAGACTTACAACAGACAAGAACTGTATTTCCAAGATTTACGGCTGTTACGTCAACAAAAACAAGGAAATTGTTGCACGTATTGACAATTCCATGGCACTTATGCCCACAGCCGATGCAGAAAAGTATCTTGCACTGTTCAAAAAGACACTTTCAGGCTCGCTTGGTAAAAACCTTATAGATATTCCCTTTTCAACAAACCAGATAACCGACGGAGAAGAACATAAGCTCCTTATGAAGCTCAGAGATTCCGCCCTTGCCGACGAGCAGGCACGCGAACAGCTATTTCAGACAGTTATAAACGCTGTAGGATTCGGTGACAGAAGCTATGTTATTCTTCTCGCTCTTGACAAATACGATGTTCCTTTCAAAAGCAGTGAAGACGATGCAATGGGTGTTGTTGAAGACAGTGCTTCCGATACAGTGTTTACATACCTTGTTTGCAGTATCTGTCCTGTAAATGAAGGAAGAACTGAGCTTGTATATTTCGCAAAAGACAATGAATTTCATTCCTGCACGTCACCCCACATAGTAGCCCCGCCCGAAATCGGATTTATGTTCCCTGCTTTTGATGACAGACGTTCCAATATATACAACGCTCTTATGTATTCAAAAGATGCATCAGACAATCACAGTGAATTTGTAGATGCGGTTTTCAAAACTGAGCCGCCTATGCCTGCAACAGAGCAGAAAAACACATTCAACAGCATACTTGCCGAAGTTCTTGACGACGACTGCAGTTTTGATGTAGTTCAGTATGTTCACGAACAGATACGGGAGAGAGTTATTGAACACAAGGAAACAAAAAGCAAAGAGCCACTTGAAATTGGTACAAATGATGTTGCTTTTATTCTCCAATCTAACGGTGTACCCGAAGAAAAAATCGAAGGCTTTAAGCAGAAATGCAAGGAAAACTTTTCAAACAATGAAACTCTTAACCCCAACAACATAATTGATGCAAATAAATTCGAGGTTGTAACTCCTCAGGTTAAAATCACTGTAGACCCCGAATATACATACACACTTGAAACAAAAATAATAAACGGCAGAAAGTATATTCTTGTCCCTGCCGGCGACGGAGTGATCGTTAACGGTGTGGACGTAAACATCAACGAATAAACAACAAAACAGTTGACATATGTTATTAAAAGTGTTATTATATCATATGTTTGAATAATCACCGAAAGAGGTGTTCACCAATGAATCACACTTATATACCCGAGGGCTACCGCCCTTTACTTGACGAATATGATACACAGCGTGCAATCGCTTATATCAAGCAAACATTTCAAAACGAGTTTGCTTCTGCGCTGAACCTGAAAAGAGTTTCAGCTCCTCTGTTTGTAACAGAGGCATCAGGTCTTAACGATAACCTCAGCGGAACAGAACGTCCCGTATCTTTCGATGTTCCTGCAATTGGAACAGATGCACAGGTAGTTCATTCACTTGCCAAGTGGAAAAGACTTGCCCTCAAGAGATATAATTTCTCTGTAGGAAACGGTCTTTATACAGATATGAATGCTATCCGCCGTGACGAAGAGCTTGACAACATACATTCAATATATGTTGACCAGTGGGACTGGGAAAAGATTATAACTGCAGAAAACAGAAACCTCGACTATCTCAAGCTTCTTGTTACCGCTATTGTCAACGCAATATGCAACACAAAAGACAGACTTTATGTTCATTATCCACAGCTTAACACAGAAATCTGCAGAAACGTATCTTTCATAACTTCACAAGAGCTTGAAGATATGTACCCAGACCTTTCACCCTCAGAACGTGAAGATGAATATCTTAAAATTCACAAAACCGCCTGCATTATGCAGATAGGCGATGCGCTCAAATCAGGAAAGCCTCACGGCAACCGTGCCCCTGACTATGACGACTGGCAGCTCAACTGTGATATTCTTTTCTGGAATGAAATACTTGGCAGAGCTTTTGAAATATCTTCAATGGGTATCAGAGTAGATGCAGAATCGCTGTCACGGCAGCTTTCTGTTTCAGGCTGTGACAACAGACGTGAGCTTCCCTTCCACAAAATGCTTCTTGCAAACGAGCTTCCTCTCACAATCGGCGGAGGTATAGGTCAGTCAAGACTTTGTATGCTTATGATGGGATGCGCGCATATCGGCGAAGTGCAGTCAAGCATCTGGGATGAGGACACAATGAGAATCTGTGAAGAAAACGGAATACCGCTTCTTTAATTAAAACAACAAAAATTTTATTGAAATATATGTTAAAATCAGCGTTTGTACTTTACAAATGCTGATTTTTTTGTTATTATATAAGGTATAATAAGTCGTATTATGGCTAAATGAAAGGCTGAACAAAATGACACCTAAAAAACAAGCATTCAAATACTTAAAAAAAGTTCTCAAACCTGCACGTTACACAGGCGGAGAACTTAATCAGGTAATAAAAAACAAAGAAGATGTCAAAGCGCGTTTTGCATTCTGTTTTCCCGATACATATGAAATCGGAATGTCAAATCTCGGCATAAAAATACTATATAACTGTCTTAACTCACACGATGATATATGGTGTGAGAGATGCTATGCTCCCTGGCCGGATATGGGCGCGCTTCTCAAAGAAAAAAACATTCCTCTTTATGCACACGAAAGCGGAGATGCTCTCACGGATTTCGATTTCCTCGGCTTTACACTGCAGTATGAAATGTCATATACAAATGTGTTATATGTTTTATCCCTTGCAGGTATTCCCCTGCTTTCCAAAGACAGAACAGATGATATGCCCATAATTATAGGGGGCGGTCCTTGCACATACAATCCCGAGCCCGTTGCTGATTTCTTTGATATTTTCAGCATTGGCGAAGGCGAAGAAGCTCTTGCTGATATTGTTAAGCTCTATATTGAATACAAAGAAACACACTCCGAATTCAATAAGAAGGACTTTCTGCACCTTGCTGCAAAGACGCTTAAAGGTTGCTATGTTCCCTCTTTGTATGACGCAAAATATGATGAAAACAGCGGAATTTTTACTGGTCTTGTGCCTGCTTTCGAAGATATCCCCACATTTATTGAAAAGAACTGCATTACAGATTTTGACAAGGCGCAGTTCCCGCCTAAAGTACCTGTTCCTTTCACTGAAACTGTCCACGACAGAATTATGCTTGAGTGCGCAAGGGGCTGCATGAGAGGCTGCCGTTTTTGTCAGGCAGGTATGATTTACCGTCCCTACAGAGCAAAAACTCCCGACACACTTGCAAAAGAAGCATATTCACAGTACAAGACATCAGGTTACGAGGAAATTTCTCTTACATCACTGAGCATCAGTGACTATCCTTGTCTTATGGAGCTTGTAGACAAGCTGAAAGAATGGACAGATACCGAAAAAATCGGATTATCTCTCCCCTCTATGCGTATAGACAGCTTTGAAGCTGAAATAATGAAAAAAGTTCAGGGTGTAAGAAAATCAGGTCTTACATTTGCTCCCGAAGCGGGTACACAAAGACTTCGCGACGTTATAAACAAGAACATAACCGAACAAGAAATTATGGACGGATGCCGTGGGGCATTTGCCGCAGGCAGAACCAACGTAAAGCTTTACTTTATGCTGGGTCTTCCCACAGAACGCGACGAAGATGTTGTAGGCATTGCCGAGCTTGGCGGAAGAATTGTTGACGAATACTACAAGAACCCCAACAAACCAAAAGGAAGAAGTATCGAGGCTACAATCTCCGTTTCCTGCCTCGTTCCCAAGTCACATACACCGTTCCAATGGTTCGGTCAGGACAGTCTTGACGAACTGGTGAGAAAACAAAAGCTTCTCGGCTCAAGCATCAGAACAGGTAAAATCAGATACAACTGGCACGATGCAAAGCTCAGCAGAATTGAAGCTGTATTTGCAAGAGGTGACAGACGTTTGTCGGCTGCACTTATTGAAGCACATAATCAGGGTGTTATGTTCGACAGCTGGGATGAATACTTCTCTTATGACAAATGGATTGAAGTTTTTGAAAAGTCAGGTATTGACCCCGATTTCTATGCTACCCGTACATTCGGTTTTGATGAAATTCTCCCCTGGGAACATATCGACTGCGGAGTTAGCAAGAAATTCCTTCTTTCAGAAGCAAAGAAAGCTCTTGAGGAAAATACTACACCCGACTGTCTTTCAAAATGTTCAAACTGCGGTGCGTCAAAGTACGGTGCTTCACTTTGTACAAAGAGAGATATCAACCCGAAGAATTGCTTAAAGGAGTGTGAAAACAATGGCTAATTACAGAGTTACCTTTGCAAAAAGAGGTGCGCTATCATTTATTTCACACCTTGACTTTAATCACAGTTTTATCCGTATGCTCAAAAGAGCAGGACTTCCTCTGCGCTATTCAGAAGGGTACAACCCCAGACCCAAAATTGTTTTCGGGCTTCCTCTTTCGGTTGGAATGGTTGGTGAAAACGAGATAGTTGACATAGGTCTGACAGAAGAACTTACCTGCGAGGAAGTAAAAGCAAGACTTGCAGAAGCTATACCAGATGAAATGGAAATCAAAGATGTTGTTATTCCTGTAGTGAAAGTAAAAAACATAGAACTGGCAGAATACACAGTAGAATTTGAAGATTTCACAGCCGATACAGATAAAATATGCGAAATTCTCCGTAATCCTCCACAGGTGCTTAAGCACTCAAAATCGGGAGATAAAATGGTTGATATCAGTCCTATGATAAAAAAGGTGTATGCTTCAAATGACGGCGGAAATCTTGTTCTGTATCTTACGCTTACGGCTTTTGACAGCAACTATCTCAATCCTGAATACGTTGTAGTTGCTTTGAACAATGCAGGTATGAGTATGCCTGAAGACTATAGCATAACCCGTCACAAAATTATTTTCAAACAGTAAATCCGGAGGATGTCATCCAATGACAGAATACAGATCCAAAACAGTAGATGTAATAGTTATAGGCGCAGGACACGCCGGAATTGAATCAGCTCTTGCCTCAGCAAGAATGGGAATGAAAACAGTGCTTTTCACCATCAACCTCGATGCCGTGGGAAATATGCCCTGCAATCCGTCAATAGGCGGGACGGGCAAGGGACATCTTGTATATGAAATTGATGCCCTCGGCGGAGAAATGGGAAAAGTTGCAGATATGGTATGTATGCAGAGCCGTATACTCAACAGAGGTAAAGGTCCTGCCGTTCATTCACTTCGTATGCAGGCTGACAGACAGAAGTACAGACTTCTTATGAAGAGACAGATAGAAAACACAGAAAACCTGTCACTTATCCAGGCTGAAGTTGTTGACATAAGACAGGTTGGAAACAACTGGGAATGTGTTACACAACTTGGTGCAGTATGGACAGCAAAAGCTGTAATTATAAGTACAGGTACATACCTTAAAGGCAGAATTATTGTGGGAGATGTGAGCTATGACGGAGGGCCTGACGGTATGTTTCCTGCAGGCGGTCTTTCTGACTCTCTTTCAAAGCTGGGTATTCCTCTTATGCGTTTCAAAACCGGAACACCTGTCAGAATTCACGCTGACAGCATTGACTATACAGACCTTGAAAGACAGGACGGAGACGAAATACCAGAACATTTTTCTTCTCTTACCGAAGGTTTTGAAGAAAACCATTCGCCGCTTCCCTGCTATGTTGTTTACACAAACGAAAAGACACACGAAATCATCAGAAACAATATACACCGTTCCCCATTATATTCGGGTAAAATAAAGGGCACAGGTCCAAGATACTGTCCGAGTATCGAGGATAAGGTAATGCGCTTTGCGGACAAGAACCGTCATCAGCTTTTTATCGAGCCTATGGGATATGATACCAAGGAAATATATCTTCAGGGCTTCAGTTCTTCTCTTCCCGAAGAAGTGCAGCTTGAGATGCTTCACTCAATAAAAGGTCTTGAAAACGCTGAGGTTATGCGTATCGGATATGCAATAGAATATGACTGTGCCGACCCGCTTTCTCTCAAGCCAAGCCTTGAATTCAAAGATTTCCCCGGACTTTTCGGTGCAGGTCAGTTCAACGGCACATCAGGCTACGAAGAAGCCGCCGCACAAGGACTTATTGCTGGCATAAATGCGGCACTGTATATTAAAGGTGAAGACGCTTTCACTCTTACACGTGATTCATCATATATCGGTACTCTTATTGATGACCTTGTAACAAAGGGCACAAATGAGCCGTATAGAATTATGACATCAAGAAGCGAATACAGACTTCTTCTCCGTCAGGACAATGCTGACAGAAGACTTACTCCATATGGATACAAGCTCGGACTTATTAATGAGGAAAGATATAAAAAATTCATTGAAAAATACGAGCTTATTGACAAAGAAGTGGAACGCATAAAGAACTCACATATTCCTCCGTCCCCTGCACTTATGGATTTGCTTGATAAATATGGTTCAACACGGGCTGATAACGGAATATGCCTTGCAGACCTTATGCGCCGTCCTGAACTGGGATATGAACAGCTTGCACCCGTAGACACATGGCGTCCCGACAACCTTGACAGAAAGCAAAAAGAAGCAGTTGAAACAGAAATCAAGTATGAGGGATATATCAAGCGTCAGATTCGTGAAGCAGAGCGTTTTTCAAAGCTTGAAAGCAAGAAAATTCCTGCTGACACTGATTACTATGCAATCACAGGTATTCGTGCCGAAACCAAACAGAAGTTATCACAAATCAAACCCGAAAGTATAGGTCAGGCTTCAAGAATTTCAGGTGTAAGCCCTGCTGATATTCAGGTTCTTATGATTTACTTCGGAATTACCTGATGTTAGGTGTTATTATGACAGACAGCACATATTCATATGAAAAAGCTAAAAGAGTTTATGCAGAGTATAAATCATCACAGGAGTTACAGCGTAAAATTGCTACAAAAACTGTTGTTTCTGTTGTTTTAACTTTTTTATGGTATGTATTATGGACTACTTCAGCCCTAAGATACTTTTCCCACTCCTGGACAACATTTAATCACAAAAATCCAGTCACATACGTGGCAATTATAGTGATTGTACTTGTACCCTTTTATCTTTTCAAGCCTCAGAAATGGCTTCGTTTTAAACCTTATGCAGGAAAAATAATGTCTGCAGAGGCAAGAAACATACGCGTAGACAGAGCCACTTCAACTCATATTCTCCATCTTTCCACTATATCGTTTGACGGTAAGAATATTAAGAAACTCAAAGTCAAAATGTTTCCCGGCATAGAGAATTACTACCGTGCAGGAAAGCATTTTGTTTATCTTCGTGGAATTGAATACCCCATAAGGCTTGATCTGACTGATGAGGAATTGCAAAGCGAACAGACTTTGTGTCACTTCTGCGGTCACTTCAACCCCAAGCGGTATGACAGATGCTTTAACTGTACAAGTATCCTATGGAGTAAAGAACTTGGGTGATTTTCAATAAAACAACATTCATCAAGATGTAAAAATACGGCATTTTTACATCTTGATTTTTTTTACATCAGTAGTATAATTTTATTGGTTAAATATTCTTATAATTTAAATAAGGAGATGTTATTTTGTTTAATAAGTTTTCTACAAGACTTAAAAATGAATTTGCCGGATACAATATGAAGGCGTTTTCAAAGGACATTATGGCAGGGCTTACCGTTACAGCGGTAGCATTACCTCTGGCACTTGCATTTGGTGTCAGCTGTGGAGCATCAGCTGCAGCAGGACTTGTTACTGCGATTCTTGCGGGCCTTGTAATCGGAGCTCTTTCCGGTGCGTCATTCCAGATAAGCGGTCCTACAGGTGCTATGTCAGCAATACTTATCGGCATTGTAGCAAAAGACGGTTTGCAGAATGTATTCTTTGTATCATTATTTGCAGGAATACTCATTCTTCTCTGTGCACTGTTTAAACTTGGCAGATTGGTACAGATGATTCCGCGTCCTGTTATCACAGGGTTTACTTCCGGTATTGCTATAATTATTGCGCTTGGTCAGATTGACAACTTTTTCGGAACAGTATCAGAAGGCTCAAGTGCATTAGAAAAACTGGCATCCTATTCAAGACTTGGTTTTAAACCCGATGTTCAGTCAGTAATTCTCGGCCTCATTGTTGTTGCTGTAATGATTGTATGGCCTAAAAAATGGGGTGCAGTTGTTCCCTCCTCACTTGTTGGTATCATTGTTGCAACAATCGCAAGTGTTTGTGCCGGTTTTGAAGTTGCAACCGTTGGTGAAATTCCCAAAACACTGTTCCTTTCTGACAGACTTGATTTAACAGCTTTTGACGTTTCAAAGCTGGGTGCATATCTGTCACCTGCTATAAGTATTGCGGCACTTGGAATTATTGAAAGTCTTCTTTGCGGTGCAAGTGCATCCAGAATGAAAAATGAAAGCTTTGATGCAGATCAGGAACTTATTGCTCAGGGTATCGGAAATGTTATTATTCCTTTCTTTGGCGGTGTTCCCGCAACTGCGGCAATTGCACGTACAAGTGTTGCCATTAAGTCAGGTTGCCAGACAAGAGTATGCGGCATTGTTCATGCACTCGGCCTTCTCGCATCTATGTTCTTACTTGGTCCTGTTATGGCTATGCTTCCTCTTTCAGCTCTTGCAGGTGTTCTTATGGTAACTGCGTGGAGAATGAATGAGTGGAGCAGTATTAAATACTTCTTCGGTAAGAAGTTCTATGCAGCTTGTTCAAAGTTCCTTATAACTATGATTGCTACAGTTGTATTTGATCTTACAATTGCAATTCTCATTGGCATTGCTTTTTCTGCTATTCTTTTTATACTCAGATCTTCCAAGCTTGCCATTGAAACAGTAAAAGTAGAAAGCAGCAAATTTGATGATAACGACGACATCGAAATGGCACATGAATACGGATACATAATGTATGTAAGCGGCCCTGTGTTCTTCCTTGATGCCGGAAAACTTGAAAAAGCAGTAGAAGAACTTCCGGAAGAATGCAATGAACTTATTTTCTCTTTCAGAGGCGTTTCTACAATTGACACTACCGGTGTTGAAGTTATACACGAAATCATCACAACCTTGAAGCACAGAAACATCGCAGTAATAATGTGCGGTCTTAATGAAAATGTAAAAGCAATGCTTGAAAAAGGCGGTGTTATTGAAGAAATTGGTGAAAACCACATCTTCAAGAGTATCGACAAGGCTCTTGCAGAATAAAACAACAGATAAATAACCTGCGGCAGGAATGTTAAATATACAATCCTGCCGTTTTTTAGTCAGATTTAATATATTTTGTCAAATATCACAAAAAATTGACGTATTTTTTTTTGTTTTTAATCAAACTGCAAAAGAAATGTAAAAATACTATTGACAATTTTCAGTTTTATGTTATAATGTATAGTAATAAATAATGGTTGGATATATGTATGGCTATGGAACAGACTGTTTCTGACAAGAGAAACGATAAAGATAAAATCGAAGAGCTTGCCGCTCGTGCAAAAGGAAGCGATAAGTTTGCATTTGTTGAACTTACCGGCATTTTCTTCCCTTTTATCAGTGCTCAGGCGAAAACATATAACCTTCCCGACAGCGAACTAGATGACTTGTGTCAGGAAGGCAGAATTGCTTTACACCGAGCTGTCTGTAAATATGATACTGATAAACTATCATTTATTACTTATGCCAAAACATGCATTAAAAATGCTATGACCTCTTTTGTGAGAACATATTGTGCTGATAATAAAATTAACATCGGTAGTGTCTCCCTTGATGATACAGAGAATGATTATTCTTCATTCACATCTGATGATATGACACCCGAGGATACTATAATTGCAAAAGAATTTATATGCGAACTTGAGACAGCAATGGATACAATTCTTTCCGAAAGTGAAAGAACCGTGCTTAAATATAAGCTTTCAGGCATTGGCGTTGCTGAGATTTCGGTAATTGCAGGTAAAGATACAAAATCAGTTGAGAATACCCTCTTCCGCGCCAGAAAAAAGCTTAGAGAGCATCTCACAAAAATCAACTAGCTAATACGCTTCTTCGTGAAACGATGCGAAAGCAGTGCGGCTCATTACCGCGCGGAAGCAAATAATAATATTTTACTCAAAGCGAGGGAAAGACAAATGTACGAAAACAAGACACTGGTATGTGAAGATTGCAAAAATGAGTTTATTTTCACAGCTGAAGAACAGGAATTTTACGCTTCTAAGGGATTCCAGAACGAACCCAAGAGATGCAAACCCTGCCGTGATGCAAGAAAGAACGCTCAGAAGCCTCAGAGAGAATACTTCACAACTACTTGTGCAAACTGCGGCAAGGAAGCTAAGGTTCCTTTCCAGCCCACAAGCGACAGACCTGTGTATTGCAGCGATTGCTTCGCAGCAATGAAGGCAGAGCAGTAATAACATTTTTGCAAACTCAGACTCAGGGTTATTGTTGCTTTTTTAATTCACAATATATGGTACTTAATACCGGAGTTTAATTTGCCTCATCCCCCGGATTTGAGAGTTTGATCTCTGTAATTACTGAACGGGTTTACCCGTATAAAAGAAAACCTTGTGTACTTCACAAGGTTTTCTTTTTTTAATTATAAATACAGCAAAAAAACAAGCCGGAGAAAATCTCCGGCTTAATTATTAATTTAGTGAGCGATGCACTTTTCTGTTTCTTTGTCGAAGAAGTGTGCATGAGTGATATCAAATGCAACCTTAACTGTATCGCCGCTCTTTGCCTGTGAACGCGAAGAAACTCTTGCAATAAGGTTTGTTCCGTCATCTTCTGTACCCATTGCGAGGTAAAGATAAATTTCAGCACCCATAAGTTCAGTTACATCAACTGCAGCATCCGCTGTCCAATCAGAAAGAGTTGAGAGATACATAGGTTCGTCGTGAATTGATTCAGGACGGATACCCATAATAACTTCCTTACCAACATATTCGAGAAGAACTTCATTTTCAGCCTTTTCAGCGGGAAGCTTAAACTTGCTTCCGGCGAATTCAACATAAACATCACTGCTACCCTTTTCCTGAGTAAGCTTTGCGTTGATGAAGTTCATCTGAGGAGTTCCGATAAAGCCGGCAACAAATACGTTGCAAGGCAGATCATAAAGGTTCTGAGGAGTATCAACCTGCTGAATGAGACCATCCTTCATAACTACGATTCTGGAAGCCATTGTCATAGCTTCAGTCTGGTCATGTGTTACATAAATAAATGTTGTACCGAGTCTCTTATGGAGCTTTGTAAGCTCTGTTCTCATGGCAGCTCTCAGCTTAGCATCGAGGTTTGAGAGAGGTTCGTCAAGAAGGAATACCTTAGGTTCACGAACAATAGCTCTACCGAGCGCAACTCTCTGTCTCTGACCACCGGAAAGAGCCTTAGGTCTTCTGTCAAGAAGGTGTGAAATATCGAGAACTCTACCTGCTTCTTCAACACGTCTCTTGATCTCATCCTTAGGAGTCTTTCTGAGCTTAAGACCAAATGCCATATTTTCAAATACTGTCATATGAGGATAAAGAGCATAGTTCTGGAAAACCATCGCAATGTCTCTGTCCTTAGGAGCAACGTCATTAACAATTCTGTCGCCTATGTAGAGTTCACCTTCTGTGATTTCTTCAAGTCCGGCAATCATACGGAGAGTTGTTGACTTACCGCATCCGGAAGGACCAACGAGAATAATAAATTCCTTGTCCTTGATTTCAAGGCAGAAATCGTTTACGGCTGTAACGCCGCCGGGATATCTCTTGAAAATGTGTTTCAAACTTACACTTGCCATTTAAATATTCCTCCCAATGAAATTAGCATATCTGTAATTTAAGATAAACATATTTTTTAACAATATATATAATAACAAATTTTCTTCAAAAAGAAAAGTGTTTTTGTACCCAAATTTTGCAAGCGGTATTTGTGCATTTTTTACAAAATTCCGAGAAATACAAAGTATATGGTTGATTTCGTCAGTTATTTCAAGCAACAAAAAGAACTATATATTTAAATTCAGCAAAATATTCAAAAATATTTTTTCAAATCTGTAATATCTGTTGATTTTTCAGGATAGAGTTCCCATTTTTCAATGTGCTCACATCTTTCGCCTGGCTTCAGTGTATAGAGCGGAGAAAGCGTTTCAACTTCCAGGAAGTCCGCACAGGAATACATTTCACAAGAGCACCCGTTATCAGGATATTCTGCGCCGTGAATATAATCCCATACAAGCTTGAATGCCGTACCATTATTGACACACACAGCTACGCCGTTTGTATTGTTTGTACCTAATTTAAAAGGCTTTTCGGTATCTACATCCTGCTTAAGTCCTACAAATTCATCATCCATATAGAACCTTGCGTCAGTTACAATGTCATACGGCCAAAGCATCAATGTACGGTTTGCAAGAAGACCGGTATCTTCTGTTGCCTGTTTTACATAAGCCGCGCCGCCTTTAGCTGTAACATTAAGTCCCCATATTGCACCTGTCTGTGTTCTGTCAGACATATTTATAAGGATGTGCTTAACATCTGCCTTGGCTTCATTTTCATCAACAGTGATTTCGAGAATTTCCTGCCAACCTGTAAATATCTGTTTAGGCGGATAGAAAGTAAACGTATTCCCTGCTACCTCATATTCAACAGGTTCATTATCGGGATAATATGTTTGAGGGTACTTTTCGGGACTTACCCAAAAACGATGTCCACCTTGAATGTTCCATTTCTTGCCTTTTCCGAACATGGCCTGAAGATCGGGCTGGTCGTGGAATATACGATGTTCAGTATCGTTAAACATCATATTTTCCTTTCTCTTTAGGTTGAATTTTATAATTCTGGGCCCAACATCAACCGTAACGTATAGCTCCATTACGCCGTTATCAATGCAAACACATTTCCCGAATGTAGAATACTCTTTAACTTCGTAACTTATTGCCATAACTCTTTTCCTTTCTAATTAAAGGTTGTATTAAAGGCTGTTTACAGTATTTTTGAGAAGTTCTGCTCTGTCAGTCTTTTCCCATATAACGTCAAGCTCTTCTCTTCCGAGATGTCCGTATGCTGCAAGCTGTCTGTATATAGGTCTGCGAAGATCGAGCATTTCAATTATTGCAGCTGGTCTGAGGTCAAAGCACTTATTTACTGCTTCTGCAATCTTGTCTTCAGCAACGGTTGCTGTGCCGAATGTGTCAACAAGCACACTTACAGGCTTTGCTACACCGATAGCATATGCAATCTGAACTTCACACTTTGATGCAAGTCCTGCCGCAACGACGTTCTTCGCAACATATCTTGCGGCATATGCAGCACTTCTGTCAACCTTTGTTGGGTCCTTGCCCGAGAAGGCTCCGCCGCCGTGACGTGCATACCCGCCGTATGTATCAACAATAATCTTTCTGCCTGTAAGACCCGTGTCACCGTTAGGTCCGCCAATTACAAAGCGTCCTGTGGGATTAACGAAGATTCTTGTGTTTTCATCAAAAAGATTTTCGGGAATAATCGGCTTGATAACGTGTTTAATTATGTCTTCTCTGATTGTTTCAAGAGATACATCTGCACTGTGTTGCGAGGAAACAACCACTGCATCCACACGCACAGGTTTATCATCGTGGTATTCTACCGTTACCTGTGTTTTTCCGTCAGGTCTGAGATAAGAGAGCGTACCGTTCTTTCTCACTTCAGTCAATCTCTTTGCAAGCTTATGTGCAAGAGAGATGGGAAGCGGCATAAGCTCGGGAGTTTCATCACAGGCATAGCCAAAGATCAGTCCCTGGTCACCTGCTCCTATGTCATACTTATCGTCATCGCCGTTTTTAGCTTCCAGGCTTTTATCAACACCCATAGCTATATCGGGTGACTGTTCGTGAATTGCACTGATAACAGCACAAGTATCACAGTCAAAACCGTATTTTGCACGGTCATATCCAATTTCTCTTATAGTTTCTCTAGCAATCTTCTGCACATCAAATCGAGCTGTTGTTGTAATTTCGCCGGATATCGCAACAAGACCTGTTGTTGCCATCGTTTCGCAGGCAACTCTTGCCATTTTGTCCTGAGAATAAATAGTATCAAGCACTGCATCGCTTATAGCATCGCAAATTTTATCGGGATGTCCTTCAGTAACGGATTCCGATGTAAAAAGTATCTTCTTCATTTGGTTCATTCCTTCCTAATTATTATGTGTCTGAAATATGAGCTTATTAAAAATTTTATCCACACGAAAAAAACACCCGTGCTGACTAAATTACGGCACGGGAAAAGATTACTCATCTTTCACAGAATCTATCTGTGCAGGAAGTAGCACCTTGTCGTAACGACAGGTTGCCGGGCATCTACGGTCCTGTTCCCTCTGCCTCTCTTGATAAGCTGTTAAATTTACATTCAAAGTATACAACACAACTCGAATTTTGTCAATAGTATAGCACAACATCTTGAATTATTTTCAAAAAATTAATACAACATATTGTTAGTAATTATATGTTTTATGTTGTTAACTATTGACATTGATTTTTCATTGTGATATCATAAATAATATAAAATAATGTAGAAATTTATACACAAATTACACATTATGTCAGTAAGGGTGATATTTTCAAAGTGTTAAAACACATTTTTACTTTTGCGGCTATAGCAATAACATCTTTGTGCGCGCTCACATCTTGCAGCAAAAACGCAGTATTTTATAACGTTGACAGCATCCTCGAAATGGAATCTGTTGCTGCAGGTCAAACAGATACGGTCCCTGATTTTACCTCTGTAACCAAGGAAGTAAGCTTTATCGGTTGCGGTGACAACATCATCTACGCCGGCAACATCAAAGATGCACGTTCAAAGGCAGTTCCCGGTGGAAGAGAATTCAACTTCAAACCTATGTATGAAAACGTTGCACATATAATCGAAGAAGCAGATATAGCATTTATAAATCAGGAAACACTTATGGCAGGCGAAGGTTTTGACATAAGCTATTATCCTATGTTCAATTCACCTCAGGAGCTTGGGCTTGACCTTCTTGAACTCGGCTATGATGTCGTGAATATAGCCAACAACCATATGCTCGACAAAGGAGCAAAGGGACTTGAGCAGACTATCAAGTTCTGGAAAGGCACAGAAGCTCTTATGATTGGCGGTTATGAAAACGAAGAAGATTATGACACACTTCGTATAGTTGAAAAGAACGGAATTAAAATTGCATTTCTTTCATACACATACGGAACAAACGGACTTTCAAAACCGGCATCCTCTCCCCTTGTCATTCCGATTATTGAAGATGAGGACATCATACGCCAGACTGCAGCAGCAAATGAAGCCGCAGACTTTGTTATGGTATCCCTACACTGGGGTTATGAGGGAGCTTTCCAGCCAAGCACAGAGCAAAAACGAGTTGCACAGCTTCTTGCAGACTGCGGAGTTGACGCAATTATCGGCCATCATCCCCATGTGCTTCAGCCGGTGGAATGGATTACAGGCAGAGACGGTAACAAGACACTATGCGTATATTCTCTCGGAAACTTTATGGCTGAGCAGGCTTACGATTACAATATGGTAGGCGGAATTATTTCATTTGATATAGTACAGATTGGTAACTCAGAGCCTTTTATAGAAAATCCCGTATTCAATCCCACTGTATTCCATTTCCCCTCTAATTTTTACAATAACACTATTTATCTTATGGAAGATTATACACCTGAACTTGCAAATGTTCACGGCGTTAAGTGGTTTTACAAGCATACACTCGATTATGATAAACTAATCAGTTTTGCAACTGATACAATCGACAGTGAATTTTTGCCTGAGTCCTTAAGAGGTGATAACAACGGTTAAGTTTTATAAAGTTTTATCGGTATTGGTGTTAGTCGCTGCTTTACTGACATTTTCCGTATACGCAGAAGAGGCACAAGACGTTACAAAGTCGGTGGGTTTTAAATGCGAAAACATTAATCTTTCTCAGATTACCGACAACAATATTGCAACCCACAGTTCAGGCAGTGAAATTTCAATTTCCTGCTCATCAGAAATCCCACTCGAAGGCATTTACATTAAATACAACAACAGTTCCATAATTGGCGGGTTGCTTAGTGGCAAAGATATTGCCCAAAATGGCTTTCTCCACGAATACATATCTCTTGACGGAGCTAAAAGCTTTGTACTTGAATATACCGAAGCTGATCTTTGCGATATACAGGTGTTTTCATCAGGCACACTCCCCGATACGGTACAAATATGGCAAGTTGGAGAACTCGACACAGACATTCTTCTGTGCGCAACACACTCCGATGATGACCAACTGTTTTTTGCAGGACTTCTCCCCTATTATGCTGTTCACAAAGGGGTAAATGTTCGTGTTGCCTACTTTATAAACCACTATGATACATATAACAGAACACACGAACTTCTTGACGGTCTTTGGCACTGCGGAGTGAAAAATTATCCTGATATCAGTCTTTTTCCCGACGGTTATTCCGAAAGTGTTTCGGGCGCTGAACAGTTTTTGAACAGCAAAGGCTTTGAGTATTCAGATTTTTTGGATTTTCAAAGAGGTCTTATACAGAAATACAAGCCGCTTGTTGCAGTTCTTCACGATATCAACGGAGAATACGGACACGGGGCACATATGCTAAACACAAAGACATTCATCGAAGCGTGTGAAAGTGCGTTAGATGATGAATTTGTGCCGGAAAAGATATACATTCACCTTTACGGTGAAAACAAAATTAAACTTGACATTGACAGTCCGCTTGACGAATATGATGGACTTAGTGCTTTCAATGTTTCGCAACAGGCATTCGGATACCATAAATCTCAGCACTGGACCTGGTTTTATCAGTGGATATACGGCTCTGATAACAGCAGAAGCAAATCTACACAGATTTTATCGTACAATCCGGCAGATTACGGTTTATATCACAGTAGTGTCGGTGAAGACGCCGAAAAAAATGATTTACTTGAAAATGTAACGCTCTATTCAGTAAGGAAGCAAGAACTTCAGGATGCCGAAAGCAAGCAAGATGATGCTTCAAATGTGATAATCACCGAAAACAACGAAACAAACCAGACAATACCTTTTTCAGAAGCAACATTTGAGAAAGCCGAGAACAGCACCAATGTATCTCCAACTATCATTGTTTGTGCAATATCAGTAATAATTATTATTTTTATTTCAGCCTATACAGCCTATAAAAAATTCAGACGAAAAGGATGAGCAGATTTGAAAAATATCAGCGTTATAATCCCCTCCCTTGACCCAGACCACAGACTTTCAGGCGTTGTTTCAGGCCTTGTTGATTTAGGTTTCACGGACATTATTCTTGTTGATGACGGGAGCAAAGCTGAAAATAAAAAATACTTTCCCGAGGGAGAGTATATAACCCGTCTTACCCACGAAGTAAACAAAGGTAAAGGCGAAGCACTGAAAACTGCAATGAGGTACATAATCGAAAACAGACCTGAAAGTTCAGGCGCCGTTACCTGTGACGGTGACGGTCAGCATTTATCCGAGGACATAAAAAATGTCTGCGAGGAGATGCTGAAAACAGGTAATTTCGTTTTAGGCGTGCGTGATTTTTCCCTCCCCAATGTACCGAGAAAAAGCAGAGTGGGAAACAGAGTAAGCGCCTTTGCACTCAGCCTTTTCTGCGGAGTTAAAATATCCGATACACAGACAGGTTTAAGGGCTATTCCTGCAAATCTCCTTCAGCCTATGACCGAGGTTTCGGGGAGTAGATTTGAGTATGAAACAAACGTCCTTCTCGAACTGCAGAATATGAAGGCAGGATATTCAGAAGTTAAAATAGAAACAGTTTATTTGGATGAAAACAAAGGCTCTCATTACAGGCCTTTCAAAGATACAATGCGCATCTGCTCATTTATCTTTAAATATTTGTTCAGTTCAGCTGCTTCTTTTGTGACAGATATTTTGCTGTTTGCTCTGATGCACAGTCTGTTCAAGCTTGATGTTATATCGTCAACGGTTCTTGCAAGAGTGATTTCATCTGTCGTAAACTTTATTCTTAACAAAAAGTTGGTTTTCCA
The DNA here is from genome assembly GCA_045653405.1 of Eubacteriales bacterium. GTDB lineage: Bacteria > Bacillota > Clostridia > Oscillospirales > CAG-382 > UMGS882. The sequence continues at coordinate 20,745 of JAZOLW010000102.1, forward strand.
CAGCGGAGCGCCCGTATTTAAAGCTTTGATAAAATATTATCTTCTCGCAATTCCCGTTATGCTCATTTCAGCATTCGGTGTAAAAGGAATTGCTTTTGTATTGATGTTAAGTGAGAATTCAATCTGGGTTACAGTCATCAAAGCAATTGTTGACACCATTCTGTTTATAGCAAATTACAGAATCCAGAAAACGTGGATATTTAAAAACAAGTAATTCAATCAAGGAGCATTATCAATTAATTATGTCCAGAAACAAGGAACTTTTAAAGGAATCATTCAATTTTGTCAGCAAGGCTCAGAGAAAAGCTGAAGAAAAAAGTAAAAACAAAATAGCTGTCGCCAAAATCATAAGACGAACTTTACTGTGCATTTTCACTGTAATTATATGTATTGTAATAACTGTACTTACAGGGGCATTTGTGTTAGTAAACGGAAACTGCAAGCCCTTAAGAGAAAGACTTGTTCTCTCTGCAACACAGGCAAGCGCAACAAAATGGCTGCCCGGACTGTTTATGCCGCAAAGTGAAGTTGACGAAATAATAGCAAACAGCTATGTTGTTAACACAGATGTAATGTCTATTGACGAATACACTTCACTTACGCCCGAAAATGCAAGCGAAAACGAGTGGGAAAATGCAATAGACGGAATGATTCTTGAAAAAGTCAACGGTGCAACATTTACAGGATACGTCCTGCTTGTAAAAGACCCGTCAAGATTGTTTATCGGCACATCCAGTGACTTTACCAAGGGTTTGATAGGAATGAAAATTTTCGATATTGCAAAAAAAGAAGATGCCATTGCTGTAATCAACGCCGGAGAGTTTGAAGACCCCGCTGGACGCGGTACGGGAAACAATCCTATGGGAATTACATATTCAAGAGGCAAGCTTGTTTGGCACGATTCGCTCAAACGTACATTTATAGGTTTTGATAAGAACGATAAACTGGTTGTTACAGAGCCAATGACCAAGGAGCTTGCTGAAGAACTTGGCATTCGTGACGGTGTAAGTTTTCAGAACGGAAATACCCTCATTACCAATGATGCTGACGGCAATATAACACTTCACTACGCCGACAACAACACCGGAACAGCCCAGCGAACAGCTATCGGGCAAAGAGCAGACGGTGCAGTTATTCTTCTTGTTACAGACGGAAGAAGTGCAAGCAGTCTCGGAGCAACACGAAATGATGTTATTGATGTAATGGTTAAGTACGGAGCAATAAGTGCAGGTATGCTTGACGGCGGGTCTTCAAGTCTTATGTATTATGAAGACTATTACAACAAGTACGACGGGTATGACGCCGAAAACCTTGACGAATACCAGCTTATGGGACTTGTAAACAAATACAAAGCTTTTACAACACCAAGAAGAATGCCTACTTACGTTTGCGTTGCAAGACAATCCGCCGAAGAAACGGCAGAAAACTGAGGTAGTTAGTTATGAGCATAAAAATACATTCAACATTTTACAAGATATATTTCTCATTTCTCGCAGTTTTCTTTGTTTTGCTTTTTGCAGGTGCAATTGCACTCAATGTATGGCTTGGTGAATACAACAAAGGAATTCCCGAAACAGTATCAGAACAGTTTTTCACTGATAACTTTCTTAATCTGAATGTTGACAACATCATTCTTATGTCGGGAATAACAGCAAACGAATTTGAAACTGAAGACGATTTGAAAGCACATCTCGCGGATTTGTTCAGTAAAGACATTCTTACGTACACAAGTATTTCTACAGGTGTAAATGATACAGCAAAAAAATACATAGTAAAATCAGGAGAATATAAAATTGCATCTTTCACGCTGAAAGCTGACGAAAAAAATGATTATTATCCCGATACGCTTGAATTGCATCTCCCCCATACAGCGTTGAGCGAATATAAAATCCTCAACACAAGCACATTGTCAATAAACGGTGTCCCTGTGTCACAAGAATATATTAGCAGTTCAGAAAATCATTCAAGTGCTGATTTTCTCCCTGACAATGTGACAGCACCGCAATGGGTAACGTATTCAATCCCCGGTCTCACCAAAAATCCCGAAGTAACAGTAACTGACCGCAACGGAAATAATCCTCAGCTCATTGATGTTGACGGAGTATTGTGCGAAGACATTGTATATGATGAACCTGAAAGCGAAGTAGTTGACAGACTTGTTTTAGCAGCTAAGCAATATGCAATCTGTATGCAGAATGATGCTTCCAAAGCATCTGTAGCTAAGTATCTCAAAAAAGGCACGGACCTTTACTCAAGCTTTATGAGTGCTGAAAATATGTTTGTATGGAACCATTCAGGATACTCATTTGAAAATGAAAAAGTAAGTGAGTTTTTCAGATATGATGAAAACACTGTTTCCTGCAGAATTTCCTTCACCCACTGTCTACACAAAGCAGGATATGAAGATTACAAGGATCACACAGATATAACCTACTTTGCTACCAATGAATCCGGTGAATATCTTATATTCGCAAGATATAACAATTAACATAATAAAAATTGTTGAAAACACTTGAAAATTCAAATCAAGTATGTTATACTTTATTAGTTCAATAAAACGCTGTGAAAAAGAGTGCCGATATGCACCTTGCGTATTCAGAGAGGGACAGGCGGTGTAAATGTCCTTACGCAGTATATCAGGCTTTTCGCTTTGGAGCGGCAGCAGTGAAAGCTGTTGACGGATATGCCACGTTACGGCTATGTCTTAACCGGACACTGAGATTCCGATTTTTTCGGAAATATGGGTGGTACCGCGATTTATTCGCCCCGTAATTTTTACGGGGCTTTTTATTTTGCAAAATTATAATATATAAACATACAGGAGAAAAGACAATGAAAGAAAAACTTGAAGCTTTAAAGCAAAAAGCACTGAATGACCTTGAAAATGTTAAAAGTGCTGCTGAGCTTGAACAGATGAGAGTTGCATATCTCGGCAAAAAGAGTGAACTTGCAACAGTTCTCAAGGGTATGGCTTCTCTTACCGCTGAAGAACGTCCTATAATCGGTCAGCTCGGAAACAGCGTAAGAAATGCAATTGAAGAAGCATTTGAAAATGCAAAAAAGAGAGTTACAGAACTTGAAACACTCAAGAAAATTGAAGCTGAAAAGCTGGATGTAACACTTCCCGCTTCAAAGCTCGCAACAGGAACCCTGCACCCTCTTACAAAGGTACAGGCTCAGCTTGAGGACATTTTCCTCGGAATGGGCTTTACTATTGCAGAAGGTCCCGAAGTTGAAACAGATTACTACAACTTTACAGCACTCAACACACCTGAATTTCATCCTGCCAGAGACGTTCAGGACACATTCTACATCACAGACAAGGTGCTTCTCCGTTCTCAGACAAGTACTACACAGGTACACGCAATGGAACAGAACAGACCTCCTATAAGAGTTATCTCTCCCGGCCGTGTTTACCGTTCAGATGCTGTTGACGCAACACATTCCCCTATGTTCCACCAGTGCGAAGGTCTTGTTATAGACAAGGGCATCACAATGGCAGACCTCAAGGGAACACTTGAAACCTTTGCCAAGGCTATGTTCGGAGATAAGACAGAAATAAGATTTCGCCCTCACCACTTCCCCTTCACAGAACCTTCCTGCGAAGTTGACGTAAGCTGCTTTGTTTGCGGCGGCAAGGGATGCAGTGTATGTAAGGGCGAAGGCTGGATTGAAATTCTCGGTGCAGGTATGGTTCATCCAAACGTACTTCGTATGAGCGGAATTGACCCTGAAGTATATTCCGGCTTTGCTTTCGGTATGGGTATCGAAAGAATTGTTATGACAAAGTATGGAATTTCGGATATGAGACTTCTTTATGAAAACGACGTCCGTTTCCTTTCACAGTTTTAAGGAGGATTAAGAAATGAAATTATCTATGAATTGGCTCAAGGATTACGTTTCTGAATCCTTTGACCCCAAAGAATATTCTGACAAAATGACTCTCACCGGCTCAAAGGTGGAAGGTTTTGAAAATCCCGCTGATGAAATCAGCAATGTAGTTGTAGGAAAGCTTATCACAGTCGAAAAGCACCCCGACTCCGACCATCTTCTTATTTGTATGGTTGACGTAGGCGCAGAAGAACCTGTACAGATTGTAACAGGTGCTCAGAATGTAAAGCCCGGAGAACTTGTTCCTGCAGCTCTTCACCAGTCAACTCTGCCCGGCGGAATTACAATAAAAGCAGGCAAACTTCGTGGAGTACCTTCAAACGGTATGCTCTGCTCTCTCGGTGAACTCGGACTTACAATAAACGACTTCCCTTATGCAGAAGAAGACGGAATCTTCCTTCTTCAGGAAGACTGCAAGCCCGGCGATGATATCTGCGAAGTTCTCGGACTTAACGATACAACAGTAGAGTTTGAAATCACTTCCAACAGACCTGACTGTCTCTCTGTTATCGGTCTTGCAAGAGAAACTGCTGCATCTTTTTCAACAGAACTCAAGCTCCACACTCCTGTAGTTAAGGAAACAGACAACGGCAAGACAATTAACGACTACATTTCAGTAGAAGTTAAGGACCCCGACCTCTGTCCCAGATACACTGCAAGAGTTGTTGAAGACATCAAGATTGAGCCTTCTCCCAAGTGGCTCAGAGCAAGACTCCGTGCTTGTGGAATAAGACCTATAAACAACATTGTTGATATCACAAACTATGTTTGTCTTGAATACGGTCAGCCTATGCACGCATTCGACTACAACTATCTCAAAGGTGGAAGAATTGTTGTAAGACGCGCTGCAGACGGCGAAAAGATTACAACCCTTGACGGTATTGAAAGAAATCTCACAAGCAAGAACCTTGTAATTGCAGATGCTGAAAAGGCTGTAGCTGTTGCAGGTGTTATGGGCGGTGAAAACTCTGAAATTATCCCTGAAACAAAGACCATCGTTTTTGAATCTGCAAACTTCAACGGTCCTTCCGTAAGACTTACAGCTAAGGATATCGGTCTCAGAACAGAGGCATCAGGCAGATATGAAAAGGGTCTTGACAGAGAAAACACACTTCCTGCAATTGAACGCGCTTGCGAACTTATCGAAATGCTGGGAGCAGGTAAAGTTGTTAAAGGTATTATAGACGTATACCCCGCAAAAGCTGAACAGGTTGCAATCAAATTCGATGCAAACAAGATTAATGAATTCCTTGGCACCGATGTTCCCGAAGAATCTATGATAGACACATTCAAGCGCCTTGATATTGAACTCAAGGACGGTGTTCTCTATCCCCCGTCATACAGAGCTGATCTTGAAGGGATGCACGACATCGCTGAAGAAGTTATCAGAATTTACGGCTATGACAAGATTCCTACAACAAACTTCCGTTCAGAGGCACTTATCGGTGGCAGAAACGCAAGACAGTCAAGCATTGTATCACTCAATAATCTTCTTACAATGCAGGGCTTCTATGAAGTGCAGACATTCTCCTTCATCAGCCCCAAGTATTATGACAATATAGGTCTTACAGCAGATGCACCCGAAAGAAATTCAGTTGTAATCTCAAATCCCCTCGGCGAAGATACAAGTATCATGCGTACAACAGCGCTTCCCAGCGTTCTCGAAGTTCTTGCAACCAACAGACGATACAGAAATAAGGCTTGTGCTATCTATGAAAACGCAAAGGTATATATCAAGAAGGACAACTGCGACCAGCCTGACGAAAGACTTTCAACTGTTATCGCTTGCTACGAAAAAGGCGACTTCTACTATATCAAAGGGATTGCTGAACACGTACTTGCAAACTTCGGTGTAGAAAAGACGGAAGCTGTTGCAAAAACAGACCTTCCCTACTTCCATCCCGGAAGATGCGCTGAACTTGTTGGCACAGACGGCAAGGCATATGCTGTATTCGGTGAACTCCACCCTGCTACAGCAAAGACTTACGGCTTCGACCTCCCTGTTTATGTATGTATATGTGATACAGAAAGCCTGCTTGCATTTACTAAGGAAGAAAAGCACTATAAGCCTCTTCCCAAGTTCCCTGCTGTTGAAAGAGACCTTGCATTTGTATGCGACGAGTCCCTTACATCAGGAGAACTTAAGAAGTCCATTGTTAAGTACGGCGGAAAGATGCTTGAAAATGTTGAAATATTCGACATTTACAGAGACGCAAAGCTCGGTGAAAACAAGAAGTCTATGGCTTACAGCCTGACACTTCGTTCACCCGAAAAGACTCTCGAAGATACTGATTGCGACAAAATTGTTTATAAAATTCTCAACGGTCTTGAAAGAGATTTCGGCGTAACTCTCAGATCATAAATTAACGAAAAGCCATCGGTAAATCCGATGGCTTTTCGTTTTGCGTATAAAAAATCGGCGAAATAATTCGCCGATTTTTATTTTACTGATTAAAGTAAGTCTGTGGGAAGCACGTAAAAATAGATGCTGAAGAACTGAAGTATGCTTCCTGCAAGAACAAACAGATGCCAAACACAGTGCATATATCTGAATTTCTTCATTGCGTAGAACGCAATTCCTACAGTATACATAATACCACCGAGAAGAAGGAACAAAAATCCGTTTTTAGGCATAAGAGTGATTATATCCTTAATTCCGATAATAACTGCCCATCCCATACCTATATAGCATACCATAGAAACCTTTTTGAACTTCTCTATGTTGATTGAGTTGAGTACAATACCAAGCACCGCTGCACCCCATACAATTCCAAAGAGTGTCCAGCCCATAGGACCGTTCAATGTAACGAGAGTGATGGGTGTATATGTTCCTGCGATAAGAAAGAATATAGACGTATGGTCAAATACTCTGAACACCTTACGGGCAGTTTTGTTTGTTATTGCATGGTAGAGTGTAGACATACAGTAAAGCATTACAAGAGATGCTCCGTATATGCTTGATCCTACAACACCCCAGGTATTCCCGTTTACAGTTGCCTGCACAATGCAAAGTACAAGCGCTGTTACTGAGAGACCTGCGCCAATGCCGTGGGAAATCGAATTTATAAGTTCTTCGCTCAGTGTGTAGCTGGGAAGAAATGTTTTCTTTGATGTCATTAAGTTCCCTCCAAATTAAGTATGTTACTATTATAATACCCCAATCAGAGTTTTGTCAATCAAAATTAAATTAAATTTTATTTAATTCTGTCAAACTCTACCCAGAATGTTGTTCCTATGCGGTCGTTACTTTCCACACCGTATTTAAGATTGTGGAGTTCAAAAACATATTTGACAATAGAAAGACCTATACCGCCTGAGCCAACAAGAGACCTCTTGTGATTGGCATCAACCCTGTAATATCTGTCCCAGATATACGGAAGCTGTTCCGCAGGAATTCCCTCTCCGGTATCGGATATTTCTATTCTGACTTTTCTTGTATTTTCAATTTGCCGGATTACTACTTTTTTATCTTCACCCGTGTGATTTACAGCATTATCCATCAAGTTATAGAAAGCCTGTGTGATTTTCGCTTCATCACACATAACACGAATGTCTTTATCTGCCTGCATCTCAACAACATATCCATCATTTTTAGTAAGATTAAGATATCTTTCACTGATACTTTCCAAAAGTTTTGTAATATTTACAGGTTCTTTTTTGATTTCTTCTATCCCGCTTTTAAGTTTTGACAAATCCAGCATATCATTTACAAAATCAGTAAGTCTGTGGGTTTCGTCAATTATAACCTGAACATTTTCAGGAGTATTTTCCCCAGGTATATCCCTCATAACTTCAGCATATCCGCCAATCATTGTAAGAGGTGTGCGCAAATCGTGAGATACATTGGCAAGAAGCTCGTTTCTGAACTGTTCTGCCTTTCCGAGTTCTCCTGCTGTATAATTCAGTGTGTCACTTAGTTGCTCAATTTCTCTGTATCCATTACCTGAAAACTTAGTTTTGAAATCTCCCTGTGCAAGTTTCAGTGCTGATCTGTTTAGTTTTTCGATTGGTTTTGAAATAGATTTAGAAATGAAATATGATAAAACAAGTGTAAATATAAGTGCCACAAATGATGTAAAGCTTAGTTGAGTTTTTAAAATGGTTACAGTTGAATCAAGGGGAGTTACCTGAACGTCTGAAATTACCATTATTTCATTACCGTCGCTCATTTTTACAACTTTGGCGTAAAGAAAATCATCAACATATCTGTCATTTCTGAAAAACATACCGGGTCTGCCCTTAAAGAACTGAACACCTATCTCGCGCTTTCCATCAACAACTGTATCTGCATCATTCTGCGGCTTAGGCACGCGGTTCTCCCGTTCAGGCGGAAAAGACAAAAACATCTGGTTATTTTTGTCATAAGTATAATACTGTGAAATTTCTCCGCCGTTTTCTATAGCAAGTTCATAAAGTCTTAGTATTTCAAAATCACCTATATCGTGGGTTGCGCTTATCAGACTGTCGCCGCCGGTATACACATCATTCTCGAAGTCAGACATATTCTTGATTCTGATATTTATATCGCCCTGTCGTATAATTCTGTCGAAAATAGCTTCGCTCTGATCACTTTCCAGATTTGCTATAACTTCATTGGTTGCTGCTTTCAACTCCACTGTTTTTGCGTGCTGATAAAAACTTCCTATAAACAGCACCTGACAGCCCCATAAAATCAGCAGTATAACCATTGCAACGACAAACATACTGATAAATATACGCCACTGAAGTCTAATTCCCTTGACCTTCATTTTATTTTGCTTCAAAACGATATCCAACTCCTCTGAGTGTTACAATAAGACTGCTGTATTCACCAAGATTTTTTCTGAGCAGCTTTATATGTGTATCAAGTGTTCTGTCGTCACCGAAAAAGTCATATCCCCACACGTTGCTGATAAGCTTTTCTCTTGTAAGGGCAATACCCTTATTCTTAACCAGATAGAACAGCAAATCGTATTCTTTAGGCGTAAGGTCGGTCTTATTTCCATTGATATAAACTATCCTGCCGGCAAAATCAACCTTTAATCCGTCATATTCAAAGGTATCGTTTGATATACTGTTTGTTCTTTTTAACACAGCCGCAACACGCATCATCAGTTCTTTAGGAGAAAAGGGCTTTACTACGTAATCGTCAATACCAACTTCAAAGCCGTGTATTCTGTCATACTCCTCGCCTCTTGCACTAAGCATTATAACAGGAACTCTGCTCGTCTTTCTCAGTTCTTTGCAAACAGAAAAGCCGTCAAGGTCAGGCATCATAACATCAAGTATTACAAGATCATAATCCCTTTCCTTAAGCATTTCTACAGCGGTAAGTCCGTCAGGTGCTTCTTCGGTGCTGTATCCTTCAAACTGAGCATATTTTGATATTATTTCTCTTATTTTCTGTTCATCGTCAACTATCAAGAGCTTATACAAGTATATCACTCCTCAATACTGTATTTTCAATTAAAGTGTATTACTTCTATGTGTTTTTTCTGTGATATCAAGATAAAAAATACAATTTTGGCTTTAAACAACAATTCCCCATCTTGCATATTATGAATTATCCCGCTTTACGAAGGTGATATTCATAAATAAGCATACAATGATAAAAATGCTTGAGTTATCATCTCAAGCATATAAAAATATTCAACCGGTCTGCCATCTAACACGCGCAACACTCATAGAAAGCAAAGAAACCGACACAAGCTGCTTCATAAAAACATCTGGTAATATCATAACAGTGTCATTCCGTGGCACGGACTCAAAGCTTAACTGGATATATAACTTCTGTTTTGCTAAAAAATCTATACCGTACGGGAACAGTGCAAGCGACATTCGTGTACACTGCGGATTTTTGGAAAGCTACAAATCTGTAAGAGATAAAATACACGCACAAATACCTGAACATCAATGCAAAATAATTGTAACCGGACATTCGATGGGTGCTGCTCTCGCTGTTCTTTGTGCTGTTGACCTACAATACAATTTTCCCGAAAAAGACATTGAAGCCTATCTTTTCGGATGTCCGCGAGTTGGAAACACAGCATTTGCAAATTCCTACAACAAGCGTGTTTTCAAAACGCTTCGCATCACAAACGGTAACGATATTGTAACTAAGCTTCCTCCCGCAGTGTTCGGATACCGCCATATAGGAGTAAACGTACACACGGGATTTCCCAGATTACCAGCCATAATATCTTTTAAACAACACACTCCGCAAAGATACTACCGCAGTCTTTGGAAAGACATTAATACATAATCAGTCAGCAAATATTCCCGCAGCTTCTATTTTTCCTACAAAGATGTCAACATCCTTGGAAGCCTGTTCTTCGGTAACTTCATATTCATCAAGAAGTGCCGATACAAGCTTTTCTTTGGTGTCACAATCAGTAGCAAGCTTTTCCCAAAGGAATGCTCCGCTTGAGTTAAGAGTAATCATTCCATTGAAGCCTTTTGCCGCTTCTCCCGTTGCAACCACTACATATGCATCGGATACTTTTCTTAAGATAAAACCTTCTTTGATTTTCATAAATATAAATACCTTTCGATTTCTTTTCGGATAAATATTGTGCTAGTTATTAAACAGATTTCCACCGTGGCAATCAATTGCACAAAGCAGAGGGAAATTCTCCACTTCCAATTTCTTTACTGATTCACAACCTAAGTCGTCAAAAGCAACAACTTCAAGCTTTTTTACGGACATTGCCGCAAGTGCACCTGCTCCGCCCACTGCACAGAAATATACTCCGCCGCACTCATTTATTGCCTTTATGACACTTTCATTTCTCGGCCCTTTTCCTATCATAGCACAAAGACCTTTTTCAAGAAGCATCGGGGCAAAACCGTCCATTCTTGACGATGTAGTCGGACCGCAGGAACCGATGGGCATCCCCGGTCTTTCGGGTGTTGGTCCAGAATAGTATATCACAGCATCATTCAAGTCAAAAGGCAATTCCTTGCCGTCGTTTATTAACCCGATTATCCGCTTATGTGCTGCATCTCTCGCTGTATATACAGTACCGGAAAGATATATCTCATCTCCGGCTTTGATGTTCTTCGCCGCTTCTCTTATGTTTTTTGTATCAATATGCCAAACAGCCATATCGTACTTCAACCTCTCAAAATTTAATGCTTACCGGAGATTGTATCCGATATTGATGCAAAAAAGCTGTCTACTTTTGCCTTGTGGTCTTTGAAAAGCTCTGCAAGTTCGTCCTGTCTGCGGTAGAGATACTTCACTTTCTTCAAATTCTCATTCAGCTTTTCGTCTGATTCAGCAATAATATGAGCA